>CBIHKW010000063.1:0-23814 GCA_966203835.1 uncultured Thermomonas sp. | reverse complement strand
AATGGACAGCGGCTAGATAAGCGTCAGTTTGATGTTTTCCACTATGTATGCGCCGAGATGAATGGACTCGAATTCGATAGCCAAGATGGCGATATCCCCAAAATCCGCCAACTACTACAACCTGGTAACTAGAATGCCCAAGCGCACCGACATCCAGACCGTCCTGATCATCGGCGCCGGCCCGATCGTGATCGGCCAAGCCTGCGAATTCGATTACTCCGGCGCCCAGGCCTGCAAGGCGCTGCGCGACGAGGGTTACCGCGTGGTGCTGGTGAACAGCAATCCCGCGACGATCATGACCGACCCGGGCATGGCCGATGCGGTGTATATCGAGCCGATCAACTGGCGCACGGTCGAGAAGATCATCGCCAAGGAAAAGCCCGACGCGCTGCTGCCGACGATGGGCGGACAGACCGCGCTGAACTGCGCACTGGATCTGGCCGACAACGGCGTGCTGGAAAAATACGGCGTCGAGCTGATCGGCGCCAAGCGCGACGCGATCCGCATGGCCGAAGACCGCGAACTGTTCCGGATCGCGATGAAGGAGATCGGCCTGGAATGCCCGAAGGCCGAGATCGCGCGCACGCTGGAAGAAGCGCTGGATATCCAGTCGCGCGTAGGCTATCCCACGATCATCCGTCCCAGCTTCACCCTCGGCGGCAGCGGCGGCGGCATCGCCTACAACCGCGAAGAGTTGATCGAGATCGTCAACCGCGGCCTGGATCTGTCGCCGACCACCGAAGTGCTGGTCGAAGAGTCGGTGCTGGGCTGGAAGGAATTCGAGATGGAAGTGGTCCGCGACACCGCGGACAACTGCATCATCGTCTGCTCGATCGAAAACTTCGATCCGATGGGCGTCCACACCGGCGACAGCATCACCGTCGCCCCGGCGCAGACGCTCACCGACAAGGAATATCAGCGCCTGCGCGACGCCAGCATCGCGGTGCTGCGCAAGATCGGCGTCGATACCGGCGGCTCGAACGTGCAGTTCGGCATCAATGCGCAGAACGGCCGCGTCGTGGTCATCGAAATGAATCCGCGGGTGTCGCGCTCGTCGGCGCTGGCCTCCAAGGCCACCGGTTTCCCGATCGCCAAGGTCGCGGCCAAGCTCGCCATCGGTTACACCCTCGATGAACTGAAGAACGAAATCACCGGTGGCCTGACTCCGGCGTCGTTCGAACCGAGCATCGATTACGTCGTCACCAAGATTCCGCGCTTCGCGTTCGAGAAATTCCCGGCCGCCGACGCGCGCCTGACCACGCAGATGAAATCCGTGGGCGAAGTGATGGCGATCGGCCGCAGCTTCCAGGAATCGCTGCAGAAGGCGCTGCGCGGCCTGGAAACCGGCAAGACCGGCCTCGACCCGACCGATCTCGACCTGAGCACCGACGAAGGCATGGCCCGTCTGCGCCGCGAAGTGAAGGAAGCCGGCCCGGAACGCATGTTCTATCTCGCCGACGCCTTCCGCGCCGGCATGTCGGTGGAAGACGTGCATGCGCTGTCGTTCGTCGACCCGTGGTTCCTCGATCAGATCGAAGAACTGATCGCCTGCGAACGCGAAGTCGCCGCCGCCGGTCTCGAAGGTCTAGACGCCAAGCGTCTGCGCGCGCTAAAGCGCCGCGGTTTCTCCGACGCCCGTCTGGCCCAGCTCGCCGGCACCAACGAAACCGCGGTGCGCGCGCTGCGCAAGGCCTTCGGCGTGCGTCCGGTCTACAAGCGCGTGGATTCCTGCGCGGCCGAGTTCGCCACCAACACCGCGTACCTGTATTCGACTTACGAGGACGAATGCGAAGCTGCGCCGAGTTCGCGCGACAAGATCATCGTGCTGGGCGGCGGCCCGAACCGGATCGGGCAGGGCATCGAGTTCGACTACTGCTGCGTCCACGCGGCGCTGGCGCTGCGCGAAGACGGGTACGAGACCATCATGGTCAACTGCAATCCGGAAACCGTGTCCACCGACTACGACACCTCGGATCGCCTGTATTTCGAATCGCTGACCCTGGAAGACGTGCTGGAAATCGTTGAGCTGGAGCAGCCGAAGGGCGTGATCGTGCAGTACGGCGGCCAGACGCCGTTGAAACTCGCACAGGCGCTGGAAGCCAACGGCGTGCCGGTGATCGGCACCTCGCCGGATTCGATCGATCTGGCCGAAGACCGCGAACGCTTCCAGCAACTGGTCGAGAAACTCGGCCTGCTGCAGCCGGCCAACCGCACCGCGCGCAATGCCGATGAGGCGCTGGCGCTGGCGCGCGAAATCGGTTACCCGCTGGTGGTGCGCCCGAGCTACGTGCTGGGCGGCCGCGCGATGGAAGTGGTCTATTCCGACGCCGATCTGTCGCGCTACATCCGCGACGCGGTGAAGGTGTCCAACGATTCGCCGGTGCTGCTGGACCGCTTCCTCGACCACGCGGTCGAGGTCGATGTCGATGTCATCGCCGACAAGGACGGCAACGTACTGATCGGCGGCGTGATGCAGCACATCGAAGAGGCCGGCGTGCATTCCGGCGATTCGTCGTGTTCGCTGCCGCCGTATTCGCTGTCCTTGGACACGCAGGCGAAACTGCGCGACCAGGTGGTGGCGCTGGCCAAGGCGCTGAACGTGATCGGGCTGATGAATACCCAGTTCGCGATCCAGACCGAAGCCGACGGCACCGACACCATTTTCCTGCTCGAAGTGAACCCGCGCGCATCGCGCACCGTGCCGTTCGTGTCCAAGGCCACCGGCATGCCGCTGGCGAAGATCGCCGCGCGCTGCATGGCCGGCAAGACCCTGGCCGAGCAGGGCGCGCTGAAGGAAATCGTGCCGCACTACTACTCGGTGAAGGAAGCGATCTTCCCGTTCGCGAAATTCCAGAACGTCGATCCCATCCTCGGCCCGGAAATGCGCTCCACCGGCGAAGTGATGGGCGTGGGTCTCAACTTCGGCGCCGCGTTCGCGCGCGCGCAGGAAGCCGCCGGCATCAAGGCGCCGCCGGTCGGCAAGGCCTTCATCTCGGTGCGCGACCCCGACAAACAGCGCGTGCTGGCGGTGGCCGAAGAACTGATCCGCCGCGGCTTCTCGCTGGTCGCCACCCGCGGTACCGGCGCCTGGCTGCGCTCGCAGAACGTGGCGTGCGAGACGATCAACAAGGTCGTCGAAGGTCGCCCGCACGTCGTCGATCTGATCAAGAACGGCGAAATCACCTATATCGTCAATACCACCGAAGGCAAACAAGCCATCGCCGACTCCTTCTCGATCCGACGCGAGGCCCTGCAGCATCGGGTGACCTACTCGACCACGATTGCGGGCGCGAAAGCCTTGCTGCATTCTCTCGATTTCCGCGACAGCGGCCCGGTCTGGGCGTTGCAGGAACTGCACAAGGAACTGGATCTGACATGAGTCTCGCCCCCATCACCACGAAAGGCGCGCAGCGCCTGCGCGCCGAGCTGGAACAGCTGAAGAGCGTGCAGCGTCCGGCGGTCATCAACGCCATTTCCGAGGCCCGCGCCCACGGCGACCTCAAGGAAAATGCCGAGTACCACGCCGCGCGCGAGCAGCAGGGCTTCATCGAAGGCCGGATCAAGCAGCTCGAAGCCGAGCTGTCGCATGCGCAAGTCATCGACATCGCCACGCTCAACGCCGGCAGCCGCGTCGTATTCGGCGCGACCGTGACCCTGGTCGACGTGGAAACCGAAGACGAAAAGCGCTACCAGATCGTCGGCGACCTCGAAGCCGACATCAAACTCGGACTGATCGCGATTTCGTCGCCGATCGCGCGCGCGCTCATCGGCAAGCACGAGGGCGATGTGGTCGAGATCGACGCGCCCGCCGGTCGACGCGAGTTCGAACTGATCAAGGTCGCGTACGAAGGCTGACCGGGCGCCGACGGCGATGCCGCGCGCGGTCTTCCTGCTGCCAGCCTGGTCGAGCTTCGGCCGGCAGCGGCTCTCGCCCGAACTCGCGAAGACGCTTGGCCGCGCGGATGCGCTTGCGCGTCAGCCGGAAGGACGCGCCGCGCAGTTGTCGCGGCATTTTTCTTCGGTTCCGGCGCACTGGGCGCCGGCGGCGCTGACGCGCCAGGTCGATGTCGGCGACGCTGCGGGTTCGGCTTGGCTGCGCGCGGACCCCGCGCACGTGCGGCCCGACATCAACGGCGCGCGTCTGCTGGGTATCGGCGAGCGGCTGTCGCTGTCGCAGGCGGATGTCGATGCGTTGCTGCCGGCACTGAAGCCGGTATTCGGCGACAGCGGTTTCGCACTGGATGCGCCCACGCCGTCGCGTTGGTACCTGCGCCTGCTGCGCGAAGCGAAATTTCCGCAGTTCAGCGCCCCGGACGAGGCGCTGGGCGAAGACCTGTTCGAGCATCAGCCCGACGGCCCCGAAAGCCGCCGCTGGCGCGCGTTACTCAATGAAGTGCAGATCGTGCTGCACAACCATCCGTGGAACACGCAACGCGCCGAGCGCGGTCTGGTGTCGATCAATGCGCTGTGGGTGTGGGGCGGCGGCGTGCTTCCGGACCGGGTGACGGCAGCCGTCGCGCAGGTCCGCAGCGAGGACGATCTGTTGCAGGCGCTGATGCGCGTGGCCGGCGGCGAAGCGCAGACCTTGCCGGCGGACTTCGCGTCCGTGCCGGTCGTCGTCGACACGCTGGTCGACCTGCGCCATGGCCGCGACTTCGCAGCACTGCAGCGCGATTGGCTGCTGCCGGCGGTCGAAGCCGTGCGCAGCGGCGCGCTCGCAACATTGACGATCGATGCCGCCGACGGCAGTGGTTTGCGACTCGCGAAATCGCAGCGCTGGCGCTTCTGGCGCAAACCCTGGTCGCCGCCGCCTGTGGAAGACCGCGGGCCGGCTGTATGACCCGCACCATCCGGCGCCGCGATGCGGTGGCCGAAACAGCCGATACACCTGGGATATGGCCGGCGGACATGTCGCCGCTGCTGCGTCGCGTGTACGCGGCGCGCGGTGCGCATACGCATGCGCTGGCGCAGCCGCGCCTGCCGCAATTGTTGCCGCCCGACACCATGGGCGGCCTCGATGCCGCGGCGCGTCTGTTGGCCGATGCGATGGCGGCGGGCCGACATATCGTGATCGTCGGCGACTTCGACTGCGACGGCGCCACCGCCTGCGCGGTCGCGGTGCGCGGCCTGCGCCTGCTCGGCGCGAAACACGTGTCGTATGCGGTGCCCAATCGCATGGTCCACGGTTACGGTCTGTCGCCGGCGCTGGTCGAAGACCTGCGCGGGATGAATCCGGATCTGCTGGTGACGGTCGATCACGGCATCGCCTGCCATGCCGGCATCGCCGCGGCGAAAGCGCATGGTTGGCAGGTGCTGGTGACGGATCACCATCTGCCAGGCGAACATCTGCCGGTAGCGGATGTGATCGTCGATCCGAATCTCGACGGCGATGATTTCCCGAGCAAAGCGCTGGCCGGCGTCGGCGTGATGTTCTACGTGCTGCTGGTGCTGCGCCGCGTGTTGCGCGAGAACAACGCATTCACGGGCGAGGTGCCGGATCTCACGGTATTGCTCGATCTGGTCGCGGTCGGCACCGTCGCCGATCTGGTCCAGCTCGACGCCAACAACCGCACGCTGGTCGCGGCCGGGCTGCGCCGGCTGCGCGCCGGGCACGGCTGCGCCGGTCTGCGCGCGCTGATCGAGGTGTCGCGCAAACAGGCGGCGACGTTGACCACCGGCGATATCGGTTTCTCGATGGCGCCGCGCATCAACGCCGCCGGACGCCTGGAAGACATGGCCGTCGGCATCGAATGTCTGCTCTGCGACGACCCGCGCCGGGCGCGCGAACTCGCTGAAATTCTCGACGGCATCAACGCCGAGCGTCGCGGCGTGCAGCAGCAGATGGTCGGCGACGCCGAAGCCGCGATCGCGGCGCTGTCGTTCGATCTCGACAGCGGCCGCGCCACCGTGTGCCTGTACCACGAAGACTGGCACCCCGGTGTCGTCGGTCTGGTCGCGTCGAAGATCAAGGAACGCGTGCATCGCCCGGCGATCGCGTTCGCGCCCAGCGACGCCGGCAGCGACCGTCTGCGCGGCTCGGCGCGGTCGATCTCCGGTTTCCACATCCGCGATGCCTTGGCCGCAGTCGATGCGAAACATCCCGGGTTGATCGAGAAATTCGGCGGCCACGCGATGGCCGCAGGCCTGAGTCTGGGCTTGACCGATCTGCCGCGTTTCCAGACCGCGTTCGAGCAGTGCGCGGCGGCGATGCTGTCGCCGGAGCTGCTGCAGGACGTGATCCTCAGCGATGGCGCGATGCCGCCCGAAGCCTGCGGCATCGACACCGCGCTCGCCTTGCGCGACGGCGGACCGTGGGGGCAGGGCTTTCCGGAACCGCTGTTCGACGATGTATTCGAGGTCGTCGGCTGGAAAATTCTCGGCGAGCAGCATCTGAAGCTCGAATTGCTCTGGCCGGGCGTCGAAGGGAAGCGTCTCAATGCCAAACCGCTGAATGCGATCCACTTCGGCGGATGGACCGGCGAACCACCGGCGCCGCGTTCGCGCATCGCCTATCGGCTGCAACCCGACGACTGGCGCGGCGGCGACGCGGTGCAGTTGGTCGTTGTGTATCGCGAAGCCGCGACATGACCCGAGGATGCGACGGCATCGCTTAGGCGGCCTCGGTTAGGATTGTCGTGCGGCACAACCCCGTTCCATTGGACGGGCCGTTCAGTCGTCATCATCCGCTGGGGAACCACCATGCAACGAGGCTTCGCGAGCACCGCCGTCATCACTCTTGTCACCGGGCTGCTGCTCGGCCAGGCGGCACCCGCCGCACAGGCGCAGCGCGCACGCGACCGGATCGCCGAGTCCGCGATCGTGGCGCCGCCGCTGATCGTATCCCGCGACGCGGAGATCCCGGTCGGTCTGCGCGCGGCGTCGATGAACGTCGAAACCGACGGCAGTCTGGCCCGCACGACCTTGCTGCTCACGCTCTACAACCCCAACGACCGACTGCTGGAAGGCACGCTGGAGTTCCCGCTGCAGCCGGGCCAGCAGGTCAGCGCCTTCGCGCTGGATGTCGGCAGTGTACTGCGCGACGCGGTGCCGGTGCCCAAACAGAAAGCGCAGCAGGTGTTCGAAAGCATCGAACGCCGCAACGTCGATCCGGGCGTGCTCGAACAGACCGCCGGCAATCATTTCCGGTTGCGCGTGTACCCGATTCCCGCCCGCGGCACCCGTCAGGTGCGGCTGGTGATCGATGAAGCCATGCGCCGCGACGCCGACGGCTGGCGCCTCGACGTGCCGGTGCATCTGCTCGCTGGGGCCGAGGCGTTTTCGCTGAAACTGCGCGCCCAAGGGCTGCGCAAGCCGCCGCAGGTGGTGGGCGCGTTCGATGGTCTGAGCTTCGAACGCAGCGGTCGCGGCTATGCAGCGACCGTCGAGCGCAAAGCGTTCCGGCCGGCGAATGGTCTGTCGCTGCGTTTCCCGGCGGAGAACACAGCGCAGAGCTATCTACAGTCGCACGGTAACGACCGCTTCGCGCTGGTCGAAATCCCGGTGCCGGCGACCGCGAAACTGGCGGCACCACGCAAATTGCCCGGATCCGTCGGCCTGCTGTGGGATGCGTCGGGCTCGGCGCGCAAACGCGACCGGCAGAGCGAATTCGCGCTGCTGGATCGCTATTTCAAGGCCATGGGCGACGGCAGCGTCGCGCTGCGCCTGCTGCGCGATGTCGGCGAAGACGGCGGCCGTTTCGACATCCATGGCGGCGATTGGAGCGCGCTGCGCAAAGTGCTGGAAACCGCGGTGTACGACGGCGCCAGCGATCTCGCAGATTGGACGCCGGAGGCCGGCATCGGCGAATACCTGCTGGTCAGCGACGGTCTCCAGAATTACGGCGACCATGCGTTTCCGAAACTGCGCGACGGTCAGTCGCTGTACGCGCTGAATTCCGCCGGTGCGGATGCGGACAGCGCACGCCTGTCGGCGTTGGCCGAAGCGCGCGGCGGCCGTCTGGTGCAGTGGCAGGGTCGCGCGGGTCTCGATGCCGCCGCCGATGCGCTGCTCAGCGCAGGCACCCGCATCGTCGCGCTGGAAGGCGAGGGCATCGAAGACCTGCAGCCGCAGACCTGGTACGTCGAAGGCGGTCTGTTGCGCGTGGCAGGTCGTCTGATCGAGCCGACCGCCACCGTGCGCGTCGTCGTGAGCGAAACGGGCAAGACCCGCCGCTTCGAGCAATCGATCAACGCCGATACGCCGCAGAGCACTCAGGTCGCTGCGCTGTGGGCCAATTGGCAGGTCGCCGCCCGTGCGGCTGAACCCGAGCGTCATCGCGGCGAGATCGCACGCCTCGGCCAGCGTTTCGGCATCGTCACGCCGGGCACGTCGCTGCTGGTGCTGGAAGCGCCGGAAGACTATGTGCGCTACGACATTCCCGCGCCGCCGGCATTGAGCGAACAGGTCGCTGCGCTGCGTCGTACGCAGACGCAGGAAAAAGAACAGTCCCGCAGCCAGCGGCTCGAAGGCGTCGCCAGCCGTTTCGCAGAACGTATCACGTGGTGGGGACGCGACTTTCCGAAAACCGCACCGCCGGCGCCGAAACCCGAGAAAATCCGCTCGGGTCGCGGAAGTCCGGCGCGCGATGAAACCCTCGCCGGGGCGGTGGCGATGCAAGCGCCGCCGCCTTCTCCGCCACCCGCGCCTTCACCAGTGGCGGAAGCGATGCGTCGCGTCGATGACGATGCCCGGCAACGCGAAGCGGAAAACGAACTGGATTCGGTCGTCGTGACCGGTGCCCGGATCCAGAGCTCAGAAGTGGTGGACAGTGCGCCCGTCGCCGACATGATCGCTGGACCCAATGCCGCGGGCCAGGGCGTCTCCATCCAACTGCAGGCTTGGGCTCCGGATTCGCCGTACGCCCGCCGTCTGCGCGGCGCCAAAGCCGAAGATCTCTATCCGCTGTATCTCGACGAGCGCGACAGCCACGCCGACAGCACCGCGTTCTATCTCGATGTCGCCGACCTGCTGCTGCAGAAAGGTCGCCGCGCCGAAGCGTTGCGGGTGCTGTCGAATCTGGCCGAACTCAAGCTGGAGAACCGTCACGAGCTTCGCGTGCTCGGCTACCGGCTGATGCAGGCCAAGGACTATGCCCGTGCCGTCCAAGTGTTCCGCGAAGTGCTGCGTCTCGCTGACGAAGAGCCGCAGAGCCATCGCGATCTCGGTCTGGCGTTGGCCGCGTCGGGTCAGCGTCAGGAAGGCATTGAGCGCCTGTACGAAGTCGCGGCACGACCGTGGGACAGCCGTTTCTCGGAAGTCGAACTGGTCGCGCTCAACGAACTCAACGCGATCGTCGCCACTGCTCCGCAGCGGCTCGATACCGCTTTCATCGACCGCCGCCTGCTGCGCAACATGCCGCTGGATCTGCGCGTGGTGCTGGCCTGGGACAGCGACAACAGTGATATGGACCTGTGGGTCACCGACCCCAACGGCGAGCGTTGTTACTACGGCAACAAGAACACCTACCAGGGCGGCTTGATGTCCGACGATTTCACCGGCGGTTATGGTCCCGAAGAGTTCGTGCTGAAGGATGCCAAGCCCGGCAAGTACAAGGTCGAAGCCAATTTCTTCGGCGACCGCCAGCAGATCGTCACCGGCGCGACCACGCTGAGCATGATGTTCAGCACCGGCTGGGGCACCAAACGTCAGAACGACCAGACCGTGACCCTGCGCCTGAGCGGCAAGAGCGAGACGGTGTTCGTGGGCGAGTTCGAGGTGAAGTGATCCTTGCCTCGATGCTTTGGGTGCGATCAGCGTGCTGATCGCTCCATGCCGTCATCCCGGCGAAGGCCGGGACCCAGCTTTCGGCGACGACGGCACTTCAGTCGCGAATATCGAGTTATCGAGGCGCAGTCGTAAACGCTGGGCCCCGGCGTTCGCCGGGGTGACGACTGGGGTTTCATCCTGTCGTTGCTGCGCGAGGTGTATCGACAAGTGCGCTGTCGGGACGTGGGCTCGCCTTCAACCCGAACAACGGCCGCAACCAGCGCACCCGTCGCACCAGCTCGAAGCCAAGAAAGCTCACCGCGAACGTCGCCAACACCAGCAGTGGGCCTTCGACAACCGGGCGCAGGCCCAGCGGCTGCGCGTTGTAGGCCAATACCACGATGATCGTCTGATGCAGGATGTAGACCGGGAACACGGCCTCGCGCAGATAGCGCAGGACCGGTGAATCGGTGAAGGCGATGCCGCGCACGAAGCCGAAGATCGCGGCGATGAGCGTCCACTGGAACACGGCCCAGACCACGCGCTGGAACATGCGCAGCGCGTCCGGCGGCGGCGTGGTCTCATCGTTGTAGCCGCTGAAGTAGAAATACCAGACGATGAAGGCGTAGCCGCTCGCAGCGATGACTAGTGCCGGCCAGCGCATCCGCTGCAGCGCATCCCACACGCCGACGCGGGTCGCGACCAGAACGCCGAGCAGGAACAGCGGCAGATACTGCGCGTGGTTGTACCAGTCGTCGACAAGGGCATGGGTGGATTCGAAACGGCCGACCAGTGCGACCCGAACGATCGCCAGCAGCAGCGCCGGCCAGATCAGTACACCAGCACCCGACAGCCGACGTTCCAACCAGCCGCCGACGCGATTCATCGCTCCCGGGGTGAAGCGCAGCAGAACCCAGGCGATCACGGTATAGACCCACAGGTAGGCGACGAACCACAGATGGTTCCACGTCGGCACATCGAGGCAGTCGCCGTCGCGACAGAAAGTGGGGTCGCCCTGCAGATAGCGGCCCCAGAACGCCAGATAGCCGTCGCGGTAGCCGCCGGGCAGCTTTTCGACTACCTCGTAATACGCCTGCGGGGTCACGATCACCAGCATCCCGAAGATCAGCGGCAGCAGCAGGCGCCAACTGCGCTGGCTCAGGAAGCCGGCCGGTCGCTTGCCGAACAGGAACGCGGTGGCGATGCCCGAGACCAGGAACAACAGCGATAGCCGCCATGGCGAGGTCAGCAACATCAGCGGTTCGAGGGTTTCGCCCGCATGCGGGCTTTTCACATGCCAGTCCCAACTTACGTAGTACATGCCCACGTGGTACAGCACCAGCAGGAAGAAGGCGGCCACCCGCACCCAATCCAGATCGTATCGGCGTTCCATCGGTCGTCCCGGTTCGGAAAGTCGTCAGTCTCGGCATCCGCGGATCGCCGGCCACTGGGAAGTGTCTGTCGGCGTGGCTTTGGGGACGAATCGACGGGCGTGAGGGACGAATCCGGGACGCGACGCGCGCCGGCTTGCCTACAATGCGCGGATGAGCGCAGCCCCGGATCCAGCACCCGACGTCGACACGATCGATACATCGCGCAATGTCGTGCCGGCCATCCCGCAGCGCTGGCGGCGACCGCTGGAGATCGGCTTCTGGATCGTGCTCACCCTCATCAACGGCATCGCCAACAGCATCACCGTGCTGATGGACATCCGCCGGGTGGGCCTGGATTTCGCCGATTGGGAGCCGGCGGTGTGGGAGTGGTCCAGCGGGCTGATGATGCTGGCGCTGGTGCCCGGCCTGGTCTGGTTCACCCGCCGCTTCCCGATGCACTGGGACACATGGCGCCGACACCTGCCGTGGCACGTCGCCGCTAGCCTCGTGTTTTCGCTGATCCATGTGCTGGGCATGGTCGCCCTGCGGAAACTGGTCTACGCCAGCCAGGGGATCGACTACGACTTCGGTTCGTGGCCGACCGAGCTGTTCTACGAATACCTCAAGGACATCCGCAGTTACACGATGATGGTCTCGGTGATCGAGGTCTATCGCTTCATCCGCCGCCGGCTGCAGGGCGAAGCCAGCCTGCTGGATCGCCCGGACGAAGGCGAACCGCTCGAGCCGGTGGATCGGCCGGAACGCTTTCTGGTCCGCAAACTCGGCCGCGAGTTCCTGATCGCCGCCCACGACATCGAATGGCTGCAGGCCTCGGGCAACTACGTCAACCTGCGGGTCCGCGGCCACGACTACCCGCTGCGCAGCACCATCGCCGGCATCGAAGCCCGGCTGGATCCCGGGCGCTTCGCCCGCATCCATCGCAGCTACATCGTCAATCTTGGGCGGGTCGCCTCGATCGAGCCGCTCGACACCGGCGACGCCCGCCTGCATCTGCACGACGGCGGAGCCTTGCCGTGCAGTCGGCGTTATCGGGAGGCGCTGCGCGCCCGGGCGGGAGCGGCCTGAAATGGACTGCGCCCTGCTAGAATCGCCGGTCATTTGTTGCGACCGCACATCACGCCATGATCGAACTCAATCCGATCCGCCAGCGCATCGACGACCTTCGCGGTCGGCTCGATTCGCTGAGGGGGTATCTTTGACTACGACGCCAAAGTCGAGCGTCTGGAAGAAGTCAATCGCGAACTCGAAAACCCGGCCATCTGGAACGACTCCGAACGCGCGCAGGCCCTGGGCCGCGAGCGTTCGCTGCTCGACAAGACCGTCAACGGCATCCGCGACCTGAAGGACGGCCTGGCCGGCGCCGAAGAGTTGCTGGAACTGGTCGAAATGGAAGAGGACGACGACACCGCGCTGGCTATCCAGGCCGACGTGGAGCGCTACGCGCGCGGCGTCGACCAGCTCGAATTCCAGCGCATGTTCTCCGGCAAGCTGGACTCGGCCAATGCGTTCGTCGACATCCAGGCCGGCGCCGGCGGCACCGAGGCCCAGGACTGGGCGGAAATGCTGCTGCGCATGTACCTGCGCTGGTGCGAAGCCCGCGGCTGGAAGGCCGAACTGATGGAAGTCAGCGCCGGCGACGTGGCCGGGATCAAGTCGGCCACGTTCAAGGTCGAGGGCGATTACGCCTTCGGTTGGCTGAAAACCGAGATCGGCGTGCATCGGCTGGTGCGCAAGTCGCCGTTCGATTCCGACAACCGCCGCCACACCTCGTTCACCTCGGTGTTCGTGTCGCCGGAAGTCGAGGACGACATCGACATCGAGATCAATCCGGCCGATCTGCGTACCGACGTCTATCGCTCGTCCGGCGCCGGCGGCCAGCACGTCAACAAGACCGAATCCGCGGTGCGCATCACCCACATTCCGACTAATACCGTGGCGGCGTGCCAGAACGGCCGCAGCCAGCATCAGAATCGCGACATGGCGATGAAGATGCTGAAGGCGAAGCTGTACGAACTGGAAGTCCAGAAACGCAACGCCGAGCGCGATGCGCTGGAAGCCACCAAGTCGGACATCGGCTGGGGCAGCCAGATCCGCAATTACGTGCTGGACCAGTCGCGGATCAAAGATCTGCGCACCGGCATCGAACGCACCGACACCCAGAAAGTGCTGGACGGCGACCTCGACGAATTCATCGAGGCCAGTCTCAAATCGGGGCTTGAAGCCGGTTCGAAACGCACCGACGCCGTTTGATTTTGCGCTGTGGGAGCGGTGGAAGCCGCGATCGGTCCTGCCCGAAGCATCGCGGCTTGACCAGCCATTCGGCTGTTGAAAACCGCCGCTCTCACAAACACACCCAACACATCACGCACCGACCGAAGACACCGCCATGACCGACGACCAGACCCCGCAGCACGACGAGAACGCCCTGATCGCCGAGCGGCGCGGCAAACTCGCGGGGCTGCGCGGGCAGGGCATCGCATACCCCAACGACTTCAAGCGCGGGCATTTCGCGCAGGATCTCCAGAAAACCTACGAAGACGCCGAACAGTGGACCGGCGAAGCGCTGGAGGCCGAAGGCCGCAGCGTCGCCGTCGCCGGCCGGCTGATGGCCAAGCGGGTGATGGGCAAGGCCGCGTTCGCGCAGATCCAGGACATGACCGGCGGCATCCAGCTGTTCCTGCAGTCGAACACCCTCGGCGAGACCTACGACGCCTTCAAGAGTTGGGATGTCGGCGATATCGTCGGTGCGGAAGGCACGCTGATGCGCACCAAGACCGGCGAGCTGTCGATCAAGGCCGGCACGCTGCGCCTGCTCACCAAGTCGCTGCGCCCGCTGCCGGACAAGTGGCACGGCCTGAGCGATGTCGAACAGCGTTACCGCCAGCGTTACGTCGACCTGATCGTCACACCCGAAGCGCGCGAGGTCTTCCGCAAGCGTTCGCTGATCGTGTCCGCGCTGCGACGCTGGCTCGACGACCGGCGCTTCCAGGAAGTGGAAACGCCGATGATGCATTACATCGCCGGCGGCGCGGCGGCGCGTCCGTTCGTCACCCATCACAACGCGCTCGATCTCGAACTGTATCTGCGCGTGGCCCCGGAGCTGTACCTCAAGCGCCTGGTCGTCGGCGGCATCGAGCGCGTGTACGAGATCAACCGCAACTTCCGCAACGAAGGCGTCAGCACCCGCCACAATCCCGAATTCACCATGCTCGAACTGTACGAGGCCTATGCCACGTACATCGAAGTCATGGATCTGACCGAGGGCATGATCCGCGATGTCGCGCGGGACACGCTGGACATCGAAAGCGTCGAGTGGGATGGCAACACCATCGATCTGGTGGCGCCGTTCCGCCGCTGGAAGCTGGAAGACGCGGTGCGCGAGTGCAACCCGGAGATTTCCCCCGCCGATTGCCGCGACCGCGAAGCGCTGGCTCAGCACTGCGTGAGACTGAAGATTCACGTCAAGCCGGGCTATGGCTGGGGCAAGCTGCTGCTGGAAATCTTCGAGAAGACGGTCGAGGCCGATCTGATCCAACCGACCTTCATCACCCATTACCCGGTCGAAGTCTCGCCGCTGGCCCGCGAATCGGACACCGAGCCGGGCATCACCGACCGCTTCGAGCTGTTCATCGGCGGCAAGGAAATCGCGAACGGCTTTTCGGAGCTGAACGATTCCGAAGACCAGGCCGCGCGTTTCCGGGCCCAGGTCGAGGCGAAGGACGGCGGCGACGACGAAGCCATGCACTACGACGCCGACTACATCCGCGCGCTGGAAGTCGGTCTGCCGCCCACCGGCGGCCTGGGCGTCGGCATAGACCGTCTGGTCATGCTGCTCACCGGCTCCACTTCGATCCGCGACGTGTTGCTCTTCCCGTACATGCGCCCCGAGCTGTGAGTTCCTACAGGGTGGGGGTGCCGCCCGCCCGGCTTATCCTGCAGGATCGGGCCTTGCGTACGCGGCCCGAACTGGCTTTCCGCCCTCCGGCCCGGCTTCATCCCCGGTCGGGGCCGGCGGGATCGCGCGTAGACTAGAATAGGACTGAGATGGGGTCATACGAGACAAGGCACGGAAATTGCTATAAATTCCGGGTCATACATACGCTGATCGATCAACCACGAAAGCAAGGACGCACGGTATTCGCATGTGGGGCAACTCCGTGAAAATCGTCATCGTCGATGACCAGACATCCGCACGCACGATGCTGCGGCATATCCTTGAGGACATCAGCCCCGAGCTGGAAGTGTTCGACTTCGGCGATTCCGAAGAAGCGCTGCGCTGGTCGGAAAACAACCGCCCGGACCTGCTCCTGCTCGATTACCGCATGCCCGCCATCGACGGCCTGGAGTTCGCCCGCCGTTTCCGCCGCTCGCTGAGCAACCGCGATGTCCCGATCGTGCTGGTCACGGTGGTCGGCGACGAACCGATCCGCCAGGCCGCACTCGATGCCGGCGTGATCGACTTCCTGGTCAAGCCGGTACGCCCGCGCGAACTCCGCGCGCGTTGCCGCAACCTGCTGCAGCTCCGCCAGCAGTCCGAATCGATCAAGCAGCGCGCGCTCTCGCTGGAACAGCGACTGCTGTCGAGCATGCACGAGGTCGAAGAGCGCGAACGCGAAACCCTGTCGCGGTTGGCGCGGGCCATCGAATACCGCGACATCGGCACCAGCGCCTATCTGGAACGCATGGCCCACATCGCCGGCCTCATCGCCGAAGGTCTGGGCATGTCCGAAGACGAGGTGCGGCTGATCGAACTGGCCGCGCCGCTGCACGACATGGGCAAGATCGCGATTCCCGACGACGTGCTGCTGAAGCCCGGTCCGCTCGACGAGCATCAGCTGGCGATCATGCGCCGGCATCCGAAGATCGGCCATGAGCTGCTGAGCGGCAGCCAGAACCGCTTCATCCAGGCCGGCGCGACCATCGCGCTGCGCCACCACGAACGCTACGACGGCAGCGGCTACCCCGACGGCCTCAGCGGCGCCGATATTCCGATCGAGGCGAGGATCGTCGCAGTCGCCGATGTCTTCGATGCGCTGATTTCGCCGCGCCCGTACAAAGCGCCGTGGAGTTTCGACAATGCCCTCGATTTCCTGATCGAACAGAGCGGCAAGCTGTTCGACCCGCAGTGTGTCCAGGCGCTGGTCCAGAACCGCCCGAGGCTCGAGGACATCTGCGAACGCTTTTCCACAAGCTCGCAACGTCCTGGAGTGGAGTGAACCCGCTATCCGCTGCCGTCGAGTGGGCGCGCAACCGGCTGGCCAACCGGCCTGATACCGAGCACGAGCAGGCGGTCGTCAGACTCGCGGTGCTTTCGGTAGTTCTGGTCTACATGCTCGCCCGCCGTGCCGTAGGCATGGACATGAGCGACGCCGCGGTCAATGTCGTCCTGCTGCTCGTGGCGACGGGTTTCGTTGTGGGGCTGGGCATCGTCGCCGCCATTTTCGTCCGTCCGCATGTGTCTCATCGCCGTCGCTTCATCGGCATGATTTCCGACTATGCGCTGATGGGCACAGCGATGATCGAGCTGAGCGAGCCGCTGGCCTGGGTCTACGTGATCCTGATGTGGGTCACGGTCGGCAACGGCCTTCGCTTCGGCTATCGCTACCTCGGCGCGGCGATCACGATGGCGGTGACCACGTTCGGTGCGGTGATTTATTACAGCCCGTACTGGAGCGAGAATCCGAGTCTCGCGATCGGTCTGCTGCTCGGTCTCGCCGCCATCCCGATGTATCTCTCCGGCCTGTTGCGCGCATTGACCCGCGCGACCGAGGAAGCCAATCGGGCGAATGAAGCCAAGAGCCGCTTCCTTGCGAACATGAGCCATGAGTTCCGGACGCCGCTCAACGGCTTGGCGGGGATGTCGGAACTGCTGGCAACGACCCGGCTCGACGCCGAACAGCGCAAATATCTGAACACGATCCAGGCATCGACGCGCTCGCTGTTGTCGCTGGTCGAGGACGTGCTCGATATTTCGGCGATCGAGGCCGGGAAACTCAAGCTTGCGTTGATCGATTTCCGGCTTTCCGAGGTGATCGAGCACATCGGTCTGATCGTTGCGCCGTCCGCGCGCGGCAAGCAACTGTCGTATCAGGTCTACATCGCGCCCGACGTGCCGGACGTGCTTTGCGGCGACCCCGCGCATTTGCGTCAGGTGCTGCTGAATCTGGTCAGCAACGCGGTCAAATTCACCGATCGCGGCTATGTGCGCCTCGAAGTCGGACTTGTCCCGTCCGAAAATCTGCTGGCGCATCGCGTTCGCTTCGTGGTCACCGATTCCGGTGTCGGCATTCCGAGCGCGGCGCGCGCCAAGATCTTCGAGGCGTTCGAGCAGATCGATGGAAGTCTGTCCAGGCGCTATGGCGGCACCGGTCTGGGCACGACCATCGCAAAGGGATTGACCGAAGCGATGGGTGGC
Organism: uncultured Thermomonas sp.; assembly: GCA_966203835.1. GTDB lineage: Bacteria > Pseudomonadota > Gammaproteobacteria > Xanthomonadales > Xanthomonadaceae > Lysobacter_I. The sequence goes on along the minus strand of CBIHKW010000063.1, from coordinate 6,300 downwards.
TCGATCGGTTTCGAAAGCTCAGAAGGCGTGGGGACGCGCTTCTGGGTCGAGCTGCCGTTCGCCCAGTCCCAGGTCGTCAAGTCGATCGAGAGCGTCGCGGGCGAGGAAGCGCCTGCATACAATGCGGCGGCAACCGCATCAGGCGAGAATGTGATCGCATTCAGCGATCCCTTCCTGCGCCATCGTGCGCGCGTACGCACCATGCGCATCCTGATCGCGGACGACCACGCCGCCAACCGGATGGTGCTCGAGAGTCTTCTCGGCAAAGCGGGGCATCGCGTGATTGCGGTCGAAAACGGCGAGGAGGTGCTCGATATGCTGAGCAACAGCGACTTCGATGCCGTGATCGTCGACCTGCACATGCCCGGCATTTCGGGGCTCGACATGCTCCGTCAACTCAAAGTGATGGAAGCCGGCACTGGCCGGCAGACCCCCGTGATCGTCCTCAGCGCAGATGTCACACCCGATTCCATCCAGCGCTGCGAGGAAGCCGGTGCGCGCACGTTCATCGCCAAACCGGTGTCTGCGGCGAGACTTCTCGATAGTCTCGCTGAAATCGCTGCGCCTCAATCCAACACGAATGTCGTTCAGGCAAGTCACGCCGAGATCAAAGTGGGCGACGTGATGATGGACTCCTCGGTGCTCGATGAGTTGGCCTCACTGGGCATGGGCGAGGCCTTCATGGTGAAGTTCATCCGCCAATGTTTGCAGGACGCCGCGGATTGCCTTTCCGGCATAGAGGAAGAGTGCATCGCCGGCCGCTGGGACCAGGTGCGGGAACATGCCCACGCCCTCAAGGGCGTGGCCAGCAACTTGGGACTGGTGCGATTGCGCGACGGTTGCGGAGAGATCATGCAGATTCCGGAATGGCAGTTGTCGAAGGAATGGAAAACGCGATTCGCCAGCATGCGCGAACACATGATTCAGGGGCGCGTCGCGCTGCAGGCACGTGAAGCCATGCGTCATGCGCGCGACGACAATGGTGCCGACGGTACGCCCTGATTCTGGTAGCCGCCCCCGCAATTACGCTGCGATCGTGTGCGTCAGCCGTTCCTGTGCCTTCACGATGCGTTCCATGGTCCGCAGGGACTTTTCGCCCAAGGCAAGCGCCGTGTCGACCCAGACCTCGGTGATGCCCATCAATTCGTTGTAGCCGACGGGTTCTGCGATGCCGCGGACGGCATTCATTGCGAGGTGCGCGTGAGGGCTGCGCTGCTGTTTGCGGATGAGCGCTTCCACCGCGGCTTCGCCTTCGCCCTTCGGCACCAGCACATCGACGATGCCGAGTTTGTACATTTCATCGCTGCTGTAGATGTTGCCTTCGAGAATGATTTTTTCCGCGAGCTGCGATGAAACGCGCTTGCGCAGGAAGGAGTAGGCGCCCATGCCCGGGAAGAGGCCGAACAGGACTTCAGGCAAGCCCATATTCACGCCTTCTTCCGCGACGATCGTATGACAGGAAAGCGCGAGCTCGAGACCACCGCCGAGCGCATCGCCCTGGACCAGCGCGATCGTGCGCACATCGCCACCGAGGCCAGTGTGGATGTGATAAACGCCATCGACGCAGCGACGCGCATACTCGAGAAGTTTCTGGCGATTATTGTCGCGGATCAGTTGCGAGAACAGATGAAGGTCGCCGCCGAGATTGAACGCCTGCGCTCTCGATGCGATGACGACATGCCGCAATTCTCCGGCCTGACGCTGCGAGTCGCGCAGCGTGATCGATGTGAGGAACGACCACATGTCTTCCATGAGGTTGGTGCGAAAACACGGCCTTACTCCCCAGTCGATGTCGGCATGCATGTACATCCAGTGGGCCGAACCGTTGGGAGAGGATTCGACGCGGATGGTGTTCAGCTGGGTCGTGCGCTGCAGTTTTTCGATATTGCTCATGGAAGTTCCCCAAATTGTTGGCGACGCACCGGCCGGGCGGCCCGATGCGATCGGCGAAGGTACGGAAAAGCCCGGATATCGCCTGTATGCGCCGAAAAATTGGAAACTTCAAGCCAGATAAAACCGCTAAGCGGGGCAGGTTAGCAGTGGCGCTAACCTGCCCGCGAGGCAATTTGGGACAACCGTCGCCTTATGTCGCCGGGGGTGGGTCGCGCAGTTCCCGGCGCAGGATCTTGCCGACATTGGTCTTCGGCAAATCGGTCCGGAACTCGACGAATCTGGGCTGTTTGTAGCCGGTCAGATTCTCGCGGGCGTGGGCTTTCACCTGCTCCGCGGTGAGATTCGGATCTTTCTTGACGATGACGACTTTCACGGCTTCGCCGGATTTGTCGTCGGGTACGCCGACCGCGGCGACTTCCAGCACGCCGGGCATCATCGCGATGACTTCCTCGATCTCGTTCGGATAGACATTGAAACCGGACACCAGAATCATGTCCTTCTTGCGGTCGACGATATAGAAAAAGCCCTTTTCGTCCATTCTCGCGACGTCGCCGGTATGCAGCCAGCCTTCGGCGTCGATGCTTTTCGCGGTTTCCTCCGGGCGCTGCCAATACCCTTTCATGACCTGCGGCCCCTTGATGCAGAGCTCGCCGATTTCGCCATGATTCAGAGTATTGCCGTCGTCGTCTTTCACGCAGGCGTCGGTGGAGGAGATCGGCATGCCGATGGCGCCGTTGTACTCGGCCAGATCCATCGGATTCATGCAGGCGGCCGGCGATGTTTCGGTCAGGCCGTAGGCCTCGATCAGCGTGCAGCCGGTCACCTGTTTCCAGCGCTCCGCGACGACGCGCTGCACGGCCATGCCGCCGCCCAGGGTCAGGTGCAACCGCGAAAAATCGATTTTGTCGAAACCCGGGGTATTCAGCAGGCCATTGAACAGCGTGTTCACGCCGGTGATCGCGGTGAACGGAATGCTGGCGAGTTCCTTGACGAATCCCGGCATGTCGCGCGGGTTCGTGATCAGGTAGTTGAGTCCGCCGAATTTCATGAATACCAGGCCATTCGCGGTCAATGCGAAGATATGGTAGAGCGGCAAGGCGGTCACGATGACCTCTTTGCCCAGTTGGACATTGGTTCCGATCCAGGCCGACGACTGCTGCATGTTCGACACCAGATTACGGTGCGTCAGCATCGCGCCTTTCGATACGCCGGTGGTGCCGCCGGTGTATTGCAGGAAGGCGATGTCTTCGGCCGCGATATCGACGGCCGGAAGCGTGTGCATCTGGCCGAGCGTCAGCGCGTTCTTGAAGCGGATCGCGCCGGGAATGTCGTAGTCCGGAATCATCTTCTTCACGTACTTCAGCACGAAGTTGACGATCGAACCCTTCGGGAACGGCAGCATGTCGCCGAGGCCGGTGGTGATGACCTGTTTGACGGCCGTGTCGGCGACCACGTCCTGCACGGTCTTGCCGAAGTTGTCGAGTACCACGATCGCGCTCGCGCCGGAGTCGACCAGTTGGTGCTTCAGCTCGCGCGGGGTGTACATCGGATTGGTGTTCACCACCGTGAGGCCGGCGCGCAGGATGCCGAAGGTGGCGATCGGATACTGCAGGCAGTTCGGCATCATGATCGCGACGCGATCGCCTTTCTTGAGCTTCAGTTCGCCCAGCAGATAGGCAGCGAACTGTTTGCTGTATTTGTCGACCTCGGCGTAGGTGATCGAACGCCCCATGTTCGCGAATGCGGGACGGTCGCGGTATTTCTCCAGCGAAGATTGCAGCACCGCCACGATCGAGGCGTACTCGTCCGGGTCGATCTGTTGAGGTACACCTGCGGGATAGCTCGCAAGCCACGGACGCTCGAGATTCATTAGGCCCCTCCACCTGTTAGGCCGCTGGATTGCGGCTCTGTGTTGTCTTCCTCGATTGGAGCATAGGCTCTAGGGAGCCGCAAGACGCCACCGTATGCAATGCGCATGAAGTGTCCCGGCGCCGGTCTTGCGGCATGCGCTCAAACCGGCTTTTTCGAGGCCAATTGCCGCAGTACGTAATGCAGGATGCCGCCGTGCCTGAAGTATTCGACTTCCTTGGGCGTGAGCAGCAGGACGCGGACGCGGAATCTGCGCTCCTCGCCATCGGCGCGGCGGGCGACGACGGTCGCGACCTTCCCGGCGCCGTCCTCCAGGCCGGCGATGTCGATCACCTCGGAACCGTCGAGCCCGAGCGTCTGTACATTCTGGCTATCCTCGAACTGCAGCGGCAGCACCCCCATGCCCACCAGGTTGGAACGGTGGATGCGCTCGAAGCTCTCGGCGATCACCGCCTTCACGCCCAGCAGGTTGGTGCCCTTGGCCGCCCAGTCGCGGCTGGAGCCGGTGCCGTATTCCTTGCCGGCCATCACCACCAGCGGCACGCCTTCGCGCTTGTAGCGGATGGCGGCGTCGTAGATCGACAGTTTTTCCGGAGTGGCGCTGCCGTCGGGTGCGTAGTGCAGGGTGTTGCCGCCTTCCTCGCCGCCGAGCATCAGATTCTTGATCCGGATGTTAGCGAAAGTGCCTCGCACCATCACATCGTCGTTACCGCGGCGCGAGCCGTAACTGTTGAAATCGACCGGGGCCACGCCGCGGGATTGCAGGAATGCGCCGGCCGGCGAATTGGCCTTGATGTTGCCGGCGGGGGAAATGTGGTCGGTGGTGATCGAATCGCCGAAAAGCCCCAGCACGCGCGCGCCGTGGATATCGTCGATGGTGCCCACCTGCATCGTCATGCCCTCGAAGTAGGGCGGGTGCTTGATGTAGGTCGACGCCTCGTCCCAGCGATAGGATTCGCCATCGGGCGATTCGATCAGGTTCCAGCGGCTGTCGCCCTTGAACACGTCGGCGTAGTTCTTGGCGAACATCTCCGGGCCGACCGTGGCGGCGATCATGTCGCCGATTTCCTTGTTGGTCGGCCAGATGTCGCGCAGGAACACCGGCTGGCCATCGCTGCCTGTGCCGAGCGGCTGCGTGGTCAGGTCGATATCGACCGTGCCGGCCAGCGCGTACGCCACCACCAGCGGCGGCGAGGCCAGGTAGTTCATCTTCACTTCCGGATGCACGCGGCCCTCGAAATTGCGGTTGCCCGACAGCACCGAGGCCACGACCAGATCGCCCTCGGCGATACCTTTCGACACCTCATCCGGCAGCGGGCCGGAGTTGCCGATGCAGGTGGTGCAGCCGTAGCCGACCACGAAGAACCCCAGCGCTTCCAGGTCGGCGAGCACGCCCGCCTTCTTCAGATAATCGGTGACCACCAGCGAGCCCGGGCCGAGCGAGGTCTTCACCCACGGCGCGGATTTCAGGCCTTTCGCGACCGCGTTGCGCGCGAGCAGGCCGGCGCCGAGCATCACCGCCGGGTTGGAGGTGTTGGTGCAGGAGGTGATGGCTGCGATCACCACCGAACCGTCGGCGAGTTCGCAGTCGGTGTCGCGGATGCGGATTTTGGTCCTCGGCTTGGCGGCCAGATGTTCGGCCTGTGGCTGTGCGCCGCCTTCCTCGATGAAATCCGTGACCTGCGCCTTCTTCGCCGTGCGCTGCGTGGTCAGGCCCAGCAGATTCGCATGGAAATCGGCCTGCACGGCTTCCAGCAGCACGCGGTCCTGCGGGCGTTTCGGCCCGGCCAGCGAGGGCCGGACTGCGGCCAGATCGAGCTCTAGCGTGGCCGAGTAGGTCGCGGCCGGGGTGCCGGCGTCGTGCCACATGCCCTGCGCCTTGGCATAGGCCTCGACCAGCGCGATCTGCGCTTCGCTGCGGCCGGACAGACGCAGATAGGTCAGCGATTCGACATCGATCGGGAAAATGCCGCAGGTCGCGCCGTACTCGGGCGCCATGTTGGCGATGGTGGCGCGGTCGGCCAGCGGCAGGTGCTGCAGGCCATCGCCGAAGAATTCGACGAATTTGCCCACCACACCGTGCTTGCGCAGCATCTGGGTGACGGTGAGCACCAGATCGGTGGCGGTGGCGCCTTCGGGCAGTTTGCCGGTAAGCCTGAAACCGACCACCTGCGGAATCAGCATCGACGACGGCTGGCCCAGCATCGCCGCCTCGGCTTCGATGCCGCCCACGCCCCAGCCGAGCACGCCAATGCCGTTGATCATCGTGGTGTGGCTGTCGGTGCCGAACACGGTGTCCGGGAAGGCGAAGGTTTCGACCTCCCCGCTTTCATTGGCGATATCGCGCTCCATGACGACGCGGGCGAGATGTTCCAGATTCACCTGATGGACGATGCCGGTGTTCGGCGGCACCACCTTGAAGTTGTGGAAAGCTTTCTGGCCCCAGCGCAGAAAACCGTAGCGTTCCTTGTTGCGCGAAAACTCGATCTGGCCGTTGAGATCCAGCGCCTCGGCCTTGCCGAAGACGTCGACCTGGAC
>CBIHKW010000062.1:0-23872 GCA_966203835.1 uncultured Thermomonas sp. | reverse complement strand
CCTCAAGGCCACCGCGCACGTGGAATGCCGCCAGGACGCGGACGTGGTGGATGAGTCGCCGGCGGCGTCCAAGTCCATCGACGCGGTGATGGAGGCGCAGAAGGATCTGGTCGAGATCGTGCATACCCTGCGCCAGGTGGTGTGCGTGAAGGGCTGAGTCTCCTGCGGGAGACGATGTGACAAAATGAAGAACAGACCGGGCGGGAAGCGATTTCCGCCCGGTTTTCACGAGCGAAGAATGATGGACATGATCGAAATCGACGGCGCGGCCGGCGGCGGCCAGCTGCTGCGGACCGCGCTCAGCCTGAGCCTGTGTACCGGTATCGGCTTCACCATGCAGCAGATCCGCGCGAAGCGTTCGCGTCCGGGACTGATGCGTCAGCATCTGACCGCGGTGAAGGCCGCGGTGCGGATCGGTAATGCCTGCACGCACGGCGCCGAACTCGGCGCGACCACGCTGCGCTTCGAGCCGGGTGTGGTGGTGCCTGGCGATTACGCATTCGCCACCGGCAGCGCCGGCTCGGCGACGCTGGTGCTACAGACCGTGCTGCCGCCGCTGTGGCGCTGCGACGCGCCATCGCGTCTGCGTCTGGAAGGCGGCACCCACAATCCGCTGGCGCCGAGCGCGGATTTCATCGCCGACAGCTATCTGCCGGCGCTGGCGCGCATCGGTATCGATGCATCGATCGAGCTGGAACGCCCGGGGTTCGCCCCTGCCGGCGGCGGAATTCTGCACGCGGCTGTGGCGCCGGCACCGACGCTGCGCCACGCGGAATTCATCGAACGCGGCGAACTACAGTCGATCGACGCGGTGGCGATGTTGTCGGGCCTGGCCATGAGCATCGGCGAGCGCGAGCTGGAGACGCTCGCGAAGCGCCTGCAACTGAAGTCGGACGCCCTGCATCTGCGCGAAGTGCGCCGGTCCCTCGGTCGGGGCAACGCGCTGTTGCTGAAGGTCCGTCATGAACATCACGCCGAAACCTCCACCGGCCACGGCGAGCGCGCGCTCGCCGCCGAGAAAGTGGCGACGCGGCTTGCGGGCGAGGCGCGTGTTTATCTGAAGAGCGGCGCCTGCGTGGCCGAACATCTTTCCGACCAGCTCTTGTTGCCGATGGCGCTGGCCGGCGGCGGCGCGTTCACCACGCATGCGATCAGCGAGCACCTGCGCAGCAACGCGCGGCTGATCGAGAAGTTCCTGGCAGTGGAGATCGAATGGGTGGAACAGCGTGCCAACCTGTGGCGGGTCACGGTGGCGTCTTGAGCGCTGGCGCCGGTTACGGCCGCAAGCCGGTCGTTCGATATCGGCTGGGGTTGGCGCCTGCGGCTTTGCGCATCAGCCGTCTCAATGCCGTGGCATCTTCGTAGCCCACCTGCTCGGCGACCCGTTCGATGGTCATCCGCGTGGATTCGATCAGCATCCGCGCGCGATGGAGGCGAACGCTCTGCACCAGCGCAAGCGTGCTCTTGCCGGTCGCGTCGCGCACATGACGCGAGAGGGTGCGTTGCGACATCGCGAACTCGTCCGCCAAGGTTTCCACGCTGGGCGGATGCGGCAGGGAGGCTTCGATCCGCGCCACTAGCCTGGCGATCAGCGCGTTGCCGTTGGAGAGCATCGTCGGCATCACGTAATGCGCCTGCGCTTGCCGGGCGTCGATCAGCAGCACGCGCGCCACCGCGTCGGCCAGCCCGACGCCGAACTGGATCCGCAGCAGATGCAGCATCAGATCGGTCTGCGCGAATGCGGCGCCGGCGGTGCTCAGAGGGCCGTCGGCGCAGACCATCCTGTCGGCGTCGACGCAGCAGCGCGGCTCGATCCGCTGCAATTCCGACGCCAGCCACCACGATGTAGTGACCCGACGATCTGCCAATAGACCAGCCGCCTGCAGCAGAAATACGGCCGAGCACGACGCTGCGATGCGCCCACCGCGCGACGCATGCGCGGCGACGGCGCGGATCGCATGCAGCGCGTCGGCGCGGGTCAGTCGCGTGGCCAGCGCATCGGCATCTTCGACCCCCAATCCCGGAACGATCCAGGTCGCCGAATCGGCGCGCGAGCGCAGCGGCAACGCAGTGGCGTCCATGTGCATGCCGCCGCTCAGCGGCACCGACGTGCCCGAAGGCGACAGCACGCGCCACGTCGGTCGCGCCACGCGCATGCGCGGCGCCAGCAGCGACGCCGCGCGCAGGACGTCCAGGGTCGCGGCCACGCTGCTTGCGTAAGCCCCGGACAACACCAGTACCGTGAAATCGGTCATTGGCCGAAAACGCCTCAAACATGTCTGAACAGACGCTCGCAGATTACTTGCCAAAAGCGTCCAATGCACGCATGCCATGACCCTCTCGTCCCGCACCACGTACCGAGGACAGCCAACGATGACGACACGCAGCATGCAGGATGACGATGCGCTGGAAGATTTCGCGCAGCGCGAGATCGTATTCGATAAAGCCGCGTTCGATGACAGCGTGCTCGGCAGTATCGCCAAGCGCGTGTACGTGGCCGGTACCGGCCCTGCGGTGATCGTCATGACCGAGATGCCGGGTATCAGCCCGCACGTTGCGCGCTTCAGCCGCTGGGTACGCGATGCCGGTTTCACCGTCTACATGCCGTCGCTGTTCGGCCGCGACGGCGCGGTCGCGAGCGCCGAGGAAGGCGCCGCGATCTTCAAGCGCGCCTGTGTCAGCGCCGAATTCCGCGCATTCGCAGGCAAGGGCGCCAGCCCGGTGACCCAGTGGCTGCGCGCGTTGGCGCGACTGGCGCACGGCGAATGCGGCGGCCCCGGCGTCGGTGCCATCGGCATGTGCTGGACCGGCAACTTCGCACTGTCGATGATGCTGGAACCATCGATGCTGGCGCCGGTGCTGTCGCAGCCCACGCTGCCGCTCGACGATCCCGCCGCCATCGAAATTTCTCCCGACGACATCAAGCGCGTGCGCCAGCGACTGGATCGCGAAGACCTCACGGTGCTGGCGTATCGCTTCGAAGGCGACAAGTTCTGCAGGGCGGAACGCTTCGCGGCCTATGCCGAAGCCCTGGGCGACCGCTTCGTCGCGCGGGTGCTGCCGGACAGCGCAGCGAACACGGACGTGCCGCCGTTCTTCGCCCAGCATGTGGCGTCGCCGCACAGCGTGGTGACCGCGCATCTGATCGACGCCGCGGGCGAGCCCACGGTCGCGGCCCGCGACGAGATCCTGGCGTTCTTCGCCCGACGGCTCGGAACGTAAATGCTTTCGCCTCGTCAGGCGCCGTTGTCGCGCAGCTTCAGACCGACGCCGGGCTCGGTCACGATCCAGCGCGGCGCGGCGGCATCGTCGCCGAGTTTCTGCCGCAGTTTGGCGACGAGAATGCGCAGGTAATGAGTGTCTTCCTCGTGGGTCGGACCCCACAGTTCGCGCAGCAACTGCGGCTGGGTCACGACCCGGCCGGCGTTGCGCGCCAACATCGCCAGCAGCGCGAATTCCTTGCGAGTGAGGGCGACGGGAACGCCGTCCACGAACACTTCGCGCCGCGCCAGATCGATCCGCAGTGCGTCGAGCGTGTAGATGGGCGAATCCTGCTCCGGGCCGGTCGCAGAGGCGCGCAGCAATGCGCGAATGCGCGCCATCAGCTCCTGCACGCCGAACGGCTTGGTCACGTAATCGTTGGCGCCGGCATCGAGCGCGGCGACTTTTTCGGCCTCGCCGGCGCGCACGGTGAGCATGATGACCGGCACCGCCGACCACTGCCGCAGTTCGCGCAACACCGACTGGCCGTCGCGGTCCGGCAGACCGAGATCGAGGATCACCAGATCGGCGCCCAGCGTCGCGAGTGCGGCCAGACCGGTTTCGCCGTTCTCGGCCTGATGCACGGCATAGCCCTGCGCGCGCAGGCTGATCTCCAGGAATTTCCGGATCTGGGGTTCGTCGTCGATGACCAGAATGCGGAGCGGAAGCGGCGTCATGCGGTGGCGGTCATGCCGGTGCGGGTTGCAGTCTCGGCAGAGTAATCCGGATCGTGGTGCCGCGGCCACGTCCGCCGGGCAGGGCTTCCACGCTGCCGCCGTGAGCGCCGATCATGCCCTGGCAGATGGTCAGCCCCAGGCCGGTGCCTTCGCGCCCGCGATCACCGCGCTCCACGCTGTAGAACATGTCGAAAATCCGCTGGCGCTCGTCTTCGGGAATGCCCGGGCCGCTGTCGGTCACATCGATGCGCAGCGCACCGCTGCCGTCGTCCATCGCTTCGATGGCGACAGGAGCGCCCGACGGCGAGAACTTCGCCGCGTTCTCGATCACGTTGAACAGCGCCTGTTCCACCAGCGCCGGATGCACCCACAGTGGCGCGAGATTTTCTGCGAGCCGCAATTCGCAGTGCGCATCGGGCTGATAGCGTTTCAGCCGGCCCACGGCCGAACCGATCAATTCATCCACGCCGATCCAATCGCGGTTCAAAGACAGGCCGCCGTGCCCCAGGCGCGTCATGTCGAGCAGATTCTGGATGTAGCGGTCCAGGCGCTCGCCTTCGATGCGGATGGTGTCGAGCAGATCGGCGCGATCCTTCGCGTCCATCTGCGCGCCGTAGTGTTCGAGGCTGGACGCCGAACCGATGATCGACGCCAGCGGCGAGCGCAGATCGTGCGACACCGACGACAGCAGCGCCGAGCGCAGGCGTTCGGTTTCGCCGGCCACGCGCGCGTCTTCCAGATCGGACACCAGCCGCGTGCGCAGCACGGCCTGGGCGATATCGTCGATCATCGCTTCGGCCAGGCGCCGTTGTTCGGAGGTCAGGCGCGTCGCGCCGGCCACGAAGCGCAGACCGACCGCGCCGAGTGTGCGCGCATTGCCCAGCAGCGGCAGGAACCACCAGTCGACGCCCGACAGCGTGTCGGTGTAGCGGCCGGCGGGCTGCCCGTGCTTCAAGGCCCAGTCCGCCGCCGAGCCCGCTTTCTGGTCGATGCCGGCTTCGGCATACGGCAACAGCGGATCGAGACCCAGATGCACGACAACATCGGCGTCCAGTGCGCGACGCAGCGCGACCCGCGCGGCCTGCGCGACCTGCTGCGGATCGGCGGCGCTGGCCAGATCGCGTCCCAGCGACTGCAGTGCGGTCGCGTGCGCGTTGGCGGCGCGCAGCGCGATCACCTGCGAACGCAGCTTCGCGGCGAGCCGTCCGGCGAGCAGCGCGGCGCCGAGGAACAACAGCACCGTGGTCACGCCGCGCTGGGCGCTGATGTACAGCGTGAATCGCGGCGCGATGAAGAAAAAGTTGTAGGCCAGGAAGCACAGCACTGCCGCAAGCACCGCTGCTGCCATGCGCGTGCGGGTGGCGACGATCAGGACCGCAACGATGAAGAGCATCGACAGATCGGTCAGCCCCAGCCAGCGTTCGGCGACGCCGGCCATCACCACCGCCAGCGCCGAGCACAACACGGCGAAGCCCATGTCGCCGGCGCGCAGGGTGTCGCGGGTATCGCCGAACGAGCGTCGCGCGTGCGCGCGCGCCTCCGGCGGGCTGACGATGGTCAGTTCGTAATGCGCGCCGCGCTGCAGCAACTGCTGGGTGATGGTGCGGTTGAGCATGCGCGCGAACGGGCGCTCGCGCGTGCGGCCGACGATGATCGAGGACGCGCCGCTGCGCGAAGCGTGATCGAGCAGCGCGTCCACCACGTTGGAACCATGCAGCAGTTCCGCGCTGCCGCCCAGCCGTCGCGCCAGCGCGAACGCACGCTCGATTTCCTGCTGCGCATCGGGTCTGGATTCGCCGATCTGCACGCTGACCACGGTCCACGGCGCGTCGCGGCGTTCGGCGATGCGGCGCGCGATCCGCACCAGATATTCCGACTGCCCGCGGCCGTCGATCGCCACCAGCACCTGACGACGCAGGTTGAGCGCCGGCTCGCCGTGCGCGGTGCGCGCTTCGCGCAGGTCGCTGTCGACGCGATCCGCCGCCGTCTGCATCGCCAGCTCGCGCAGCGCGGCCAGATTCGCCGGCACGAAGAACGACTGCAGCGCCTGCGCCGCATGCTCGGGCAGATAGATCTTGCCCTGGTTCAGGCGTTCGATCAGTTCGTCCGGCGGCAGATCCACCAGCACGATGTCGCGCAGCCGGTCGAACACCGAATCCGGCACCGTCTCGCCGACGCGCACGCCGGTGATGCGATGCACGACATCGTTGAGACTTTCGAGATGCTGGATGTTGATCGTGGTGTGGACATCGATGCCCGCATCCAGCAGTTCCATCACGTCCTGCCAGCGTCGCTCGTGGCGACTGCCCGGCGCGTTGCGATGCGCCAGTTCGTCGACCAGCGCGACCTGCGGCCTGCGCGCCAGCAGCGCGTCAAGATCCATCTCCTCCAGCGTGCGCTCGCGGTAGGCCACGCGCCGGCGCGGCAGCACTTCCAGACCTTCGAGCATCGCCGCGGTATCGACGCGGCCGTGGGTTTCCACCAGGCCGACCGCGATATCGATGCCGCGGCGTTTCAGCTCGCGCGCGCGGCCCAGCATCGCGTAGGTCTTGCCCACGCCCGGCGCGGCGCCGAGGAACACCGTCAGCCGTCCGCCGCGCTGGCGCTTGAGTTCGCCGATCAGGGCGTCGGCCTGCTGTTGGCGCTGCGCGGCAGTGCGGGCGTCGTTCATGGCGTCATTGTCGCGCGGCGATCAGCGCAGCGCATCCAACGCGAGGTTCAGTTCGACCACATTGACCCGCGGCTGGCCGAGCAGGCCGAACTGCGGCGCTTCGACCGTGCGTTCGACCAGCCCGGTGACCGCTTCAACCGTCAAACCGCGGGCCTTGGCGACGCGCGCGATCTGCACCTGCGCGGCGGCCGGCGAGATGTGCGGATCCAAGCCGCTGCCGGAGCGGGTCGCGAGGTCGGACGGCACCTGCGAAGGCGCGATGCCCTCGCGCGCGGCGACCGCGGCGATCTGTTCATCGACGGTCTTGATGAGATCGGGATTGGTCAGCGCCTGGTTGCTGCCGGCGGCGGCCATCGGGTCGTAGCCCGCCGCCGACGGACGCGGGTGGAAATAACGCGCGTCGGCGAAGGGCTGGGCGACCCAGCGCGATGCGACCGGCTTGCCGTCGCGGACGAGAATGCTGCCGGTGGATTGCTGCGGGAACAGCAGTCCGCCCAGCGACGCGACGCTCGCCGAATACAGGAACCCGAATCCGAGCAGGGCGACGACGGCCATCGTCAGCGCCGGGCGCCAGGCGCCGCGTGCGATCAACGTTTGGGAAGAGGTGTTCATGTCAGCCTCCGAATACAGAAAGCAGAAGATCGATCAGCTTGATCGCGACAAACGGCAGCAGCATGCCGCCGACGCCGTACAGCAGCATGTTCCGACGCAGCAGCGACACCGCGGTGGCCGGGCGGAAACGCACGCCCTTCAAAGCCAGCGGAATCAGCGCCGGGATGATGAGCGCGTTGAAGATCAGCGCCGCCAGCACCGCATTGCGCGGGCTGGACAACTGCATCACGTTCAGCGCAGCCATCGAAGGAATCGCTGCGGCGAACATCGCCGGCAGGATCGCGAAATACTTCGACACGTCGTTCGCCAGCGAGAACGTGGTCAGCGCGCCGCGGGTGATCAACTGCTGCTTACCGACTTCCACCACGGCCAGCAGTTTCGCCGGATCGTTGTCCAGATCGACCATGTTGCCGGCTTCCTTCGCCGCCTGGGTGCCAGAATTCATCGCAAGGCCCACGTCGGCCTGCGCCAGCGCCGGGGCGTCGTTGGTGCCGTCGCCAACCATCGCGACCAATCGGCCCTGTGCCTGTTCCTCGCGGATGCGTGCGAGTTTGTCTTCCGGCCGCGCCTCGGCGATGTAATCGTCGACACCAGCTTCAGCGGCAATCGCGGCGGCGGTGAGCGGGTTGTCGCCGGTAATCATCACCGTGCGGATGCCCATCTCGCGCAGTCGCGCGAAGCGTTCTTTCACGCCGTGCTTCACCACGTCCGACAGCTCGATCACGCCGAGCACGAACGGACCTTCCGCCACGACCAGCGGCGTGGCGCCGCCGCGTGCTATCTGCTCGACGCGCGCACCGAGTTCCGCCGGCACGCTGCCGCCGAGCGCCTGCACGTGACGCGCGATGGCATCGCCGGCACCTTTGCGGATGCTGCGTGCCAGCGTGCCTTCACCGGCCGGCAGATCCACGCCGGACATCCGCGTCTGCGCGCTGAACTGCACGAACTGCGCGCGCTCCGGATCGACCAGGGTCGCGCCCTGCGCCACCGCCAGCTTCACCACCGACTTGCCTTCCGGCGTCGGGTCCGCCAGCGAGGCCAGCATCGCCGCGTCGCGCAACTGCTCCGCCGAGATGCCGCTGACCGCGTAGAAGCGCGTCGCCTGACGATCGCCGTGGGTGATCGTGCCGGTCTTGTCGAGCAGCAGTACGTCGACGTCGCCGGCGATCTCGACCGCTTTGCCGGATTTCGCCAACACGTTCGCGGACAACGCGCGGTTCATGCCGGCGATGCCGATCGCCGGCAGCAGGCCGCCGATGGTGGTCGGGATCAGGCACACCAGCAGCGCGATCAACAACAGTGGATCGAGCTTCGCGCCGACGAAACCGGCGATGAAGGGCAGCGTGGCGACCACGATCAGGAAGGTCAGCGTCATCGCCGCGAGCAGCATCGTCAGCGCGATCTCGTTCGGCGTCTTCTGCCGATTGGCGCCTTCCACCAGCGCGATCATGCGGTCGAGGAAACTGCCGCCGGGTTCGGCGCTGATCTCGATCACGATTTCGTCGGACAGCACCTTGGTGCCGCCGATCACGCTGCTGCGGTCGGTGCCGGCTTCGCGCAGCACCGGCGCGGATTCGCCGGTGACCGCGGCTTCGTTGACCGTCGCCAGGCCCTTGATGATTTCGCCATCGGCCGGCACCAGTTCGCCCGCGGAAATGATCACGCGATCGCCACGGCGCAATTGCGATGCGGGAATGCGGGTTTCGCTATCGTTGTCGTCGAGCTTGCGCGCGACCAGATCCTTGCGTGCGGCGCGCAATGCCGCCGCCTGGCCGCGGCCGCGCGCTTCGGCCACGGCTTCGGCGAAGTTGCCGAACAACACCGTCACCAGCAGGATGATCGTGACCGCAATACCGAAGGCGAGCGGCGCATGGCCGGTCGCGGTGATGAGCGCCGAGATGAGCGTGCCGAGCAGCACGATCGCCATGACCGGGCTCTTGATCGCGTGTCGCGGCGAGAGCTTGCGCACGGCCTCGCGGCAGGCGAAGCGGACACCGGCGGCGTCGAGGCCGGCGATGGCGGCACGGCGCTGCGTGCCGAGATGGAGGGAGGAATTCATGCGGACCTCAAAGCGACGAAAGCTGCAGGTGATCGGCGATCGGGCCGAGCACCAGCGCAGGCAGGAATTGCAGGACGGTCAGGATCGCGATGATCGAGACCAGGGTGATCGCGAAGGTCGGCGTTTCGACGTGCAGCGTGCCGGCGCTTTCCGGCGCGACGCGCTTCTTCGCCAACAGACCGGCGACCATCAGCGGCACCAGCAGCGCCGGGAAACGTCCGAGCGCCAACACGATGGCGGCGGTGGTGTTCCACCAGACCGTGTTGTCGCCGAGACCTTCGAAGCCGGAACCGTTGTTCGCGAACGCCGATGCGTACTCGTAGAACACCTGCGAAATGCCGTGGAAACCGGGATTGGAGTTGCCGGTGAACGCGGGCATCGCCAAGGTCGCCGCGGTGAAGCCCAGCAGCGCGAGCGGCTGCAGCAGGATCAACAGCGCGAGCAGTCGCACTTCCGGCGCTTCGATCTTGCGGCCGAACAATTCCGGCGTGCGCCCGGTCATCAAACCGGCGAGAAACACCGCCAGCAGCAGATAGACGATGAACTGCAGCGCGCCGCAGCCGATGCCGCCCCAGATCGAATTCACCAGCATGTTGGCGATCTGCACGCCGCCGGTCAGCGGCGCCATCGAGTCGTGCATGGCGTTGACCGAACCGTTCGAGGTCTGCGTGGTCACTGCGCTCCACAGCGCAGATGCCGCGACGCCGTTGCGCACTTCCTTGCCTTCCATCGACGAGACGTTGCCGGCGTTCGCGTTCTCCGTGAGCATCGCCGCGCCGGTCGACAGCAGCGACATGCCCAGCATCGTGGCGAACACGAACGTACCGAATCTGCGCCGGCCGGTGAACGGCCCGACCATGAAGGCAATCGCGACCGGCAGCAGGATGATCGCGAGCGTCTGCAGCAAATTCGAGAGCGGCGTCGGGTTTTCCAATGCCACCGAACTGTTTGGCCCGTACCAGCCGCCGCCGTTGGTGCCCAATTGTTTCACCGCGACCATCGGCGCGACCGGCCCGACCGGAATGTGCTGCGTCGTCATGCCGGCGGTGGCATCGATCGGCGCGACATCGGCACCGCGCGCGAGCGTGGAGGGCACGCCCTGCGAAGCCAGCAACAGCGACCACAGCAGACACAGCGGCAACAGGATGCGCAGCGTGGCGCGAGTGATGTCGACCCAGAAGTTGCCGACATCGCGCTCGAGGCCCTCGGAGACTTCAGCGTTCGACTGCATCGCTTCGCGACCGCCGAACAGCCCGCGCAGGGTTGCGACCAGCACCGCCAGCCCGAACATCGGCGTGATGACCTGCAGACCGACGATCCCGACCATCTGCGACAGATACGACAACTGCGCCTGGCCGGAATAATGCTGCTGATTGGTGTTGGTGAGGAACGAGACCATGGTGTGCAGCGCGAGATCCCACTTCATGCCCGGAACACCATCCGGATTGAGCGGCAGCGCGCCCTGGGCCATGAACAGCCCCCAGACGACGACGCCCAGCACGAGATTCGCGAGCAGGAAATTGCCGGCGTAACCGCGCCAGCTCATACCGCCCCGGGCGCCTGCGCCCAGCATCCGGTAAAGCGCGCGCTCCACCGGCGCGAACACGCGGTCGCCGGGCGCGGAATCGCCACGCATCACCCGGGCCATGTAGCGGCCCAGCGGCCAGCCCAGCGCAATGGCCAGCAGCATCGTCAAAACGAATTCGGTCATGTCGGCAGTCTCAGAAATCTTCGGGTTTCAGAATCACGTACAACAGATACGCGGCCGCCACGCAGACGGAACACACGCATACGGCGATCAGCCAGTTCGGCATCGGACTATCCTCGGAAAGAATTCAGCGCAGCGCCTGAGTTCGGCGCCGAGCGATGGCGAAAAATGCACCCATCGGTCAGCCTGCGAAGATCGGTTCATGGCGCCACCCCGTCCGCAACGATGCGGATTTCGAGTGCGCAGTGTCCTCGCGGTCGCGGTAAAGGGACTATGCGGAGAGAGGCGATCGGCCGTAATTTCTGCGTAAATTTTCGCTGCCGCCGTGGATGCGCGACAACTGCCGATCTTCCCGGGTGCGCGCCGGAGCAACGCGATGTCCCGTGCGGCGCATGGGCGGACATCGCAGGACATCCTGCGTGTCCGCTTCGGGTCATGTGCGGATTCTCATCGTCTCCGGCATGACGCCGAAAGTCGCTGTCGAGACTGTTGGATCGCGCGAAAAGAGGCACGATGAAGTCGTTCCGATGCGTCGACCG
Source organism: uncultured Thermomonas sp. (assembly GCA_966203835.1). Lineage (GTDB taxonomy): Bacteria > Pseudomonadota > Gammaproteobacteria > Xanthomonadales > Xanthomonadaceae > Lysobacter_I. Next base: position 12,345 of record CBIHKW010000062.1, on the reverse strand, counting down.
TGCATCGGTCACGCATCCGCACGATAGGCCTGCAAGGTGTTGCGATGCGTCGTGCGTCGTCGCATGCGCTCGCATAGCATCGAACCGCCCCGCGATCGAACAGAGGCACTGCGATCGTCCAAGGGGCAGCAACGCAATCCCGGGATGTCATTCCGCGACTCGCGCAGTCGTGCGGAGTTTCACGGCGGCATCCTGCGGATGCGATGTTCACATTCCCCCACAAGGAAAAGCATCATGAAGAAGCTGATGAAAGGAATGGTCGTTCTCGTCGCATGCATATTCGCCAACAGCGCTTTGGCGCAGAACTGGCAGTTGGCATGGAGCGACGAATTCAACGGATCGATCGGGCCGGATTGGGTATTCGAGACCGGCAACGGCGCGAGCGGTTGGGGCAACAACGAATTGCAGTATTACCGGCGCGAGAACGCGGCCATCGAAAACAATGCGCTGGTCATCAACGCGAAGCGCGAGGATTTCGGCGGGTACCGCTACACCTCCGCGCGGATGAAGACGCAGGGCGTCCGCACCTTCAAGTACGGCAGGATCGAGGCGCGAATGAAGCTGCCTTCGTCCATGGGCGCATGGCCTGCGTTCTGGATGCTGGGCGCCAATCTGCCGCAGGCCGGCTGGCCCGCTGCCGGCGAGATCGACGTGATGGAGCACGTCAACAACGAGGATCGCACCTACGGCACCATCCACTGGAGCGACAACAACGGCAACTATGCGCAGTACGGCGGCAATACGCCGATCACCGTCGCCGACTGGCACGTGTACGCCATCGAATGGGACGCGAACGCGATCCGCTGGTACGTCGACGGCAACAAGTTCCACGAAGTGAACATCCAGAACGGCATCAACGGCACCCAGGAATTCCACAACGACTTCTTCCTGCTGCTGAACTTCGCCATCGGCGGCAACTGGCCGGGCTTCACCGTCGACGAATCGCGTTTGCCGTCGAAGATGCTCGTCGATTACGTGCGCGTGTACAGAGCGGGCGCTGGCGGCACCGGTGTCGCTACCGCTTATCAGGATTGCAACTACGGCGGTTACGGCGTGGCCTTGCCCGAGGGCAGCTACACGCTGTCGCAGCTGCAGGCACGCGGCGTGCGCAACGACGATCTGTCCTCGCTGCGCGTGAACGCCGGGTACCAGGTCACGCTGTATCAGGACGACAACTTCACCGGCCCCAGCGTCACCAGGACCGGCGACGCCGCGTGCCTGGTCGGCGACGGCTTCAACGATCGCGCCACGTCGCTGGTGGTCTCGCGCTTCAATCAGCCGTGGTCGCTCACGGTGCAAGCCGAGAACTTCAGCGCCCAGAACGGCGTGCAGGTGGAAGCGTGCTCGGAAGGCGGCTCCGACGTCGGCTGGATCGATACGGGCGACTGGGTGGCCTACAACGGCATCGCCTTCCCTTCCAGCGGCAGCTATCGGGTCGAATACCGTGTCGCGAGCCCCAGCGGCGGTGCGCTGTCGCTCGACCTCAATGCAGGCGGCATCCTCCTGGGCCAAGTGCAGGTACCGGCCACCGGCGGCTGGCAGAACTGGACGACGGTCTCGCACACCGTGACCGTGGCCGCAGGCACCTACAACCTCGGCCTGTACGCGGCGCAGGGCGGCTGGAACATCAACTGGATCCGCATCACGCGGCTTTGAGCATCGTTTGAAGAACGGGCGTCGCCGTGAGGCGGCGCCCGTTTTCGTTTCGCGAGCCATGTTACTGGTCGCGATTCGTGGATGCTTTGAGGAGGCGAACCGGGCATCACTCGATGCTTTTGTGTTTCGCTCCGGAGGAGAACTTGGGCCCACCAGGATTCGAACCTGGAACCAAAGGATTCACGTTGCCCAAGACTTTCGCCCTGGCGTGGACTATCTCATCACCCTCAGCGTGCTGGTCGGGTGCGGGATGCTCGAGCCTGTGATTAAGGGCGCTGTAGCCCTCAGGTAGTCTCTGCACCTTCCGGCGGTGTACCGCCGGCTCGGCTCAGGATTGCCGCCGGCCGAGCCGCTGCGGTTTCCCTGAATTCTTCCCGTTGTCATCTGGCGATTACGCGCCAGCGTCACCTTTCGATGAGTCCTCTGCTCTAACCGTTGAGCTATAGGCCCTTGGTCGGAATCTTAGCAAAGCCGGGCGGGCTTCAGGGCTGCGACGTCTGCTGAGAGGTCGTGCGAGGAGGGCCGTCGGGTGGGACGGCGATACATGAGGACCCTATTGCAGGAATATCGGCCTGAAAATGAAAAAGCCCGCCATCTGGCGGGCTTCTTCTGCGCTGGAACCGCAGGCCGCTTACTCGATATCGAGGAAGCTGCGCAGCTGTTCCGAGCGGCTGGGGTGACGCAGTTTGCGCAGGGCCTTGGCTTCGATCTGGCGGATGCGCTCGCGGGTGACGTCGAACTGTTTGCCGACTTCTTCCAGCGTGTGATCCGTGTTCATGTCGATGCCGAAGCGCATGCGCAGCACCTTGGCTTCCCGCGGGGTGAGGCCGGCGAGCACGTCGCGGACGGTTTCCTGCAGGTTGATGTTGGTGGTGTTCTCGATCGGGGACTCGACGTTGGTGTCTTCGATGAAGTCGCCGAGGTGGCTGTCTTCGTCGTCGCCGATCGGCGTTTCCATCGAGATCGGTTCTTTGGCGATCTTCAGGACTTTCCGGATCTTGTCTTCCGGCATGTCCATTTCTTTCGCCAGCTCTTCCGGCGTCGCTTCGCGGCCGTACTGCTGCAGCATCTGCCTGGAAATACGGTTCAGCTTGTTGATCGTTTCGATCATGTGCACCGGGATGCGGATGGTGCGTGCCTGATCGGCGATCGAACGGGTGATGGCCTGGCGGATCCACCACGTCGCGTAGGTCGAGAACTTGTAGCCGCGGCGGTATTCGAACTTGTCCACGGCCTTCATCAGGCCGATGTTGCCTTCCTGGATGAGGTCGAGGAACTGCAGGCCGCGGTTGGTGTACTTCTTGGCGATGGAGATGACGAGGCGCAGGTTGGCCTCGACCATTTCCTTCTTGGCCTTGCGCGCCTTGGCTTCGCCGTAGGCCATCGCGCGGCTGATGTCCTTGATGTCGGAGAGATTCAGGTACAGCGCCTGTTCGATGGCGATGGTCGCTTCCTGTTCGGCGATGACCTGTTCCTTCACGTCGCGCAGGCCGGAGGACCACTTCTGCTTGCGCTTCAGCATCTCGTCGACCCAGCCCACATTGGTCTGGTTGCCTTCCCACGCGCGGATGAAATCCTTGCGCGGCATGCGCGCGATGCGGGTGGAAAGATCGAGAATGCGGCGTTCGTGTTCCTTGACCTGGCCCAGCACTTCGCGCAGCTTGCGGACCAGCGTATCGGTCAGCGGCAGCGGCAGCTTGAGGGTCACGAACAGTTCGGCCATTTCCTCGCGCATCTTGGCGACGGCCTTGTTGGCCGGGCCCTGCTTGGCGTAGGCCTTCTGGAACTTGAGGTAGCCGGCGGCCAGCGCTTCCATGCGGCGCGCGACTTCGGCGGGATCGGGACCGGTCGGGCCGGTTTCTTCGGCGGCGCCGTCGTCCTCGTCCTCTTCGGCTTCGGCTTCCAGCGCGTCTTCGGCGATCTCGGCGACCGGAATTTCCTCGACCGGTTCCTCGACGTCGTTGAAGCCGACGACGATATCGGCCAGGCGCTTCTTGCCGCCCTTGTGCAGTTCGTATTCTTCGAGCAGCAGTTGCACCGACCAGGGGAAGCTGGCCAGTGCCAGCATCATCTGGGTGAGGCCTTCTTCGATGCGTTTCGCGATGGCGATTTCGCCTTCGCGGGTCAGCAGCTCGACCGTGCCCATCTCGCGCATGTACATGCGCACGGGGTCGGTGGTGCGGCCGCCTTCGCCGTCGAGCGCGGTCAGCGTGGCCGCGGCTTCTTCGGCCGCGGTATCGTCGACTTCGCGGCCGCCGGTGGCGCCGTCGGCGAGCAGGAGGGTATCGACATCGGGCGCGACTTCATGGACCTCGATGCCCATGCCGTTGATCATGCCGATGATGTCTTCGATCTGCTCGGGATCGACAAGATCGTCGGGCAGGTGATCGTTGACCTCGGCATAGGTCAAATAGCCCTGCTCCAGGCCCTTGCTGATCAGTTGCTTGATGTCGGACTGCGGAGCCTGACGTTCGTTGGCCATGGGCGCCACCGTGGGAAAGTGAACCCGTAATTATAACAGCCCCGGGGCGGGGACTGGGCGTCGGTGTGGGCGGGGCCGGCGCGCGGGATGGTTCGGAAGCATCGGTCGGGAGAACGCACGACCGGGGTCAATGAGGCTGGATGCGGGCGATGTGGTGCGTGTCGGGCGCCGATTCAAGGTGCCGATGACGGCGGATCGAGGCGTATTCAGCCCCGCAATACGTCACGCCCGCAGCAGGAACGTCACCGGGCCGTCGTTGACCAGGCTGACGACCATATGCGCGCCGAAGCGGCCGGTTTCGACGGCATTGGCATGCTGTTGCCGACAATAAACCACCAGTTCGCCGAAAATGTGCTCGGCGTCCGCGGGCGCGGCGGCGGTGCTGAAGCTGGGTCGCAGGCCGGAACGGGTGTCCGCGGCCAGGGTGAACTGGCTGACCAGCAGCAGGCCGCCGCCGGTGTCGGCCAGGGAGAGATTCATCTTGCCGGCCGCATCCGAGAACACCCGGTAGCGGAGCAGGCGGTCGCCGAGTTTCGTGAGCTGCTCGCGGCCGTCGCCGGGTTCCACCCCGACCAGGGCCAGCAGCCCGGGGCCGATGGCGCCCACGGTATCGCCCTCGACTTCGACGCGGGCTTCGGTGACGCGCTGGATCAGGGCGAGCATGGCGGGCCTAGCGGACGGGGTGGTGGCGAGCATCGGGGCATCGCGAACGCCGCGCAAGCCGGATGCCCGGTGATGACCTTTTCCATGCGTTGTCGGCAAGCCCGTCCCAGTAGACTTCCGGCGATGACCGATGCTTTCGCCCGTCTCCTCTATTGTTTCGCCAGCGCCATCGGCCGCCTGCCGTGGCCGTGGCTGCGTACGCTCGGCGACGGCATGGCCTGGCTGTGGCTGCGCCGGGGCGGCCGCGAGAGCCGGGTGGCGGGGCGCAATCTCGAAATGGCCTATCCCGAACTGCTGCCCGGGCAGCGCGAGGCGCTGCAGGGCGAGATCCTGCGCACCACCGCGCGGCAGGCGCTGGAAACGCTGCGCCTGTGGACCCGCCCGCATGCCGAGAATCTGCGGATGATCCGCGAAACCCAGGGCGTGGCGCTGTTCGATGCCGCCATCGCCTCGGGCAAGGGCGTGATCGTGGCCGCGCCGCATTACGGCAACTGGGAACTGTTGAACCAGTGGCTGGCGTCGCGCACGCCGCTGGCGATCCTCTACCGGCCGCCGGACTCCGCGCTGGGCGAAGCCTTCCTGCGCCGCGTCCGCGCCGATGCCGGCGATCGCGTGACCCAGGTCCGCGCCGAGGCCGCCGGCATCCGCCAGTTGTTCAAGCGTCTGCGCGACGGCGGGGTGGTCGGCATCCTGCCCGACCAGCAGCCGAAAAGCGGCGACGGCGAGTTCGCGCCGTTCTTCGGGGTGCCGGCGTACACGATGTCGCTGCTGCCGCGGCTGGCGGAACGCAGCGGCGCGATCGTGCTGTTCGCCTACTGCGAGCGGGTCGGCGATCTGGGGTTCGCGCTGCGGATCGAAGCGGCGCCCGAAGACATCGCTTCAGGCGATACGATGGTCGCGACCTCGGCTTTGAACGCGGCGGTGGAGCGCATCGCGCGGCGCGACCCGGCGCAGTATCAGTGGACCTACAAACGCTACACCCTGCGGCCGTCGCTGAATCCGTATCACAATCCCTACCGCGATCTCGAAGGCCGCGAGCCTGTGCAGGATCGCGCGCTCGAAGACGGCGATCCCGAACGTCGCGAATGACATCCCAAGCCGTGCCCCCTTCTCCGACCGATATCGACATGACCGAAACGCTCTCCGAACCACTGGACCATGCCGCACACGACGACACCCCGCCGCCCGCGGCCGATGTCTGGGTCGCGCCGAGCGGCTGGCAGTCGTTGCCGCCGCGCGCCTACCGGGTGTTTCTCTACGTCGCGCTGCTGGTCGCCGCGGTGCCGTGCGCGTTCGCCACGCTGATGCTGCGCAGGGCGCTGGTGGAGCAGGACTGGGGTTGGATGGTGATCGCGGCGCTGTGGGTGGTGGCGATCGGGTTCGCGGTCTGGGTGGCGGGCAAACGCTATCGCTACACCTTCTGGATGCTGGACGAGGACGGCTTCGCGGTGCGCCGCGGCCGTCTGTGGCAGTGGGAAACCCGGGTGCCGACCTCGCGCGTGCAGCATCTCGATCTCAAACGCGGGCCGCTGGAACGCGCCCACCGGTTGGCCTCGCTGGTGCTGCACACCGCGGGTACGCGGCTGAGCGCGGTGAGCATTTCCGGCCTGGACGACGCCGACGCCGAGCGTCTGCGCGACCATTTCAGCCGCCAGATCGACCTGCAGGACGACGATGACCACGCCTGAGGCCGCGGTGGCGCCCGGGATCGACGTGCAGCCGGAGCGCCGGCTGCATCCGATGTCGTGGTTGTTCGTGCTGATCCAGCAGCTCAAACAGTTCATCCTGCCGATCCTCGCCCTGTTCCTGTTCGGGCGCGGCGACCGCAACGATCTGTGGGGTCTGGTCGCGATCTGCGTGCTCGGCGCGGTGTCGATCTGGCAGTACTACACCTACCGGTTCCGCATCGGCGCCGACAGTCTGGAAATCCGCAGCGGCCTGTTCGAACGCAGCCTGCGCCAGATCCCGTTCGCGCGCATCCACAACGTCGGCCTGCACCAGACCCTGCTGCACCGGATCTTCGGCGTGGCCGAGGTGCGGCTGGAATCGGCCGGCGGCATCAAGCCGGAAGCGGAAATGCGCGTGCTGAAGCTCGAAGACGCCCTGGCGCTGGAAGCCCTGGTGCGCCGCCGCAGCCGCGCCGACGCAGCGGCCACGGAGACCGCCAACGCACCGGCGGCCGTGGAGACCGGGCTGCTGCACAGCCTGTCGACCGCTGAAGTGGTGCGGGTCGGGCTGATCTCCAACCGCGGCCTGATCGTGGTCGGCGGCGCGTATCTGGCCATGAACCAGTTCGGCTCGGACATGACCTCCGACCTGATCGAATCCTGGGGGCGCGCGCTGTTCGGCATGGTCGACAGTTATGGCCGTGGCCATGAAGCGGCGGCGACGCTGTTCCTGATCCTGCTGTTCCTGGTACTGCTGCGTGCGTTCTCGGTGCTGCTCGCGCTGTTGCAGTATTCCGGTTTCCGGCTGGAAGAACACGGCCGCCGGCTGACGTTGGAACGCGGCCTGCTCACCCGCATCCGCACCAGCACGCCGCGCCGGCGCATCCAGTCGTGGACCCTGCGCGAAGGCATGCTCCACCGCCTGTTCAAGCGACGCACGCTGGAAGTGGGCACCGCGGTGCTGGACAACGGCTCGCACAGCCAGCCGCGTTCGTTGCGCGAGATCGCGCCGGTGGCCACGCCGCAGCGTTGCGACGAACTCATCCGCCATCTCGCGCCGCAGGTGCAGTGGCCGCCGCAGACCTGGCACCGCCTGCATCGCTGGACCTTCGCGCGCCTGTTCGTGCCGCAGATGCTGCTGGCGTCGGTGCTGGGAACGATTGCGCTCTTCGGTTTCGGCCCGCTGGGTCTGGTATTCGTGGTGCTGTGGGTGCCCTGGGTGGCCTACATCACCTGGCAGCACGCCACTCATGCCGGTTACGCGATCGACGAACGCATGGTCGCCACCCGCCGCGGCTGGTGGACGCGCGAATGGCGGTTCGCCGAAATCTGCAAGCTGCAGGCGATCCGTTTCGGACAGTCGCCGCTGGAGCGCCGGCTCGGCATGGCCACGCTGTTGTTGGATACCGCCGGCGGCAATGCTCTGGCCGAACCGCTGCGCCTGCGTTTCCTGCCGGAAGCCGAGGCGCGCGCGCTGCAGGCGCGGCTGGGACGCGAGATCGCGCGCAATACGCTGCGCTGGTGATTGCGCTCTTGTAGGAGGGCCTTCAGGCCCGAGCTTTCTGCACCACGGGGTAGCGGTAGGAAAAGCTCGGGCCTGAAGGCCCTCCTACAAAGACTCAGCCCAGACCCCAATACCCCAGCTTCGAACGGATCTGCAGCGCGCGGAAGCGGCTGCCCAGCGGTTTGCCGCGCAGCGTTCCGAGCTTGCCGGCGATCAGGTCGTCGGTCGCGGCGATGACCCGCTCCGCGGCGCGGCCATCGCGGTACGGGTGAATGGCGTCGGCGTAGTCCGCCAGCGCGGCGCGCAGGGCATCGGTGGGCGCGAACGCCTGTTCCAGCATCGCCGGCAGCTGCGACGGATCGTCGAAATCGAGCATGTGCGGCTTCGGCGCGCGGTTGCGGAAGGTCACCACCGGTTTGTGCTGGACCACGAACTCCGACACCACCGAGGTGGTGTCCGCTACCAGCACGTCGGCGGCGCGCTGCGCGGCCATCAGTTGTTCGGTTTCGACGAACGCGGCATTCGGCCCGGCGAGGCTGCGGTAGCGTTCGAACAGCTCCGGCGCGCACTTCGGATGCAGGGTCAGCAGCCAATAGCGGTCGCCGCGCGCGACTTCGGCGGCGATGGCGTCGAACAGATGCGGCGCGGCGCTGAGGCGTTCGGTGAACGTGGACGCGAACAGCACCGTCGGGCGGTCGCCGGCAGGCGCGCGCAGCGCGGCGGAGGCGCCGCCGTCGTCGCGGAACAGCGGATCGAGCTTCGGCCAGCCGGTTTCGACGACAGCAAAATGAGGATGCTCGGCGGCCAGCGCGCGGAACGGCGCAGTGGTGGCCGGGCCTTGCGTGCAGTACAGATCGAATAACCCGCGGACCCGGAAGTGGCCGCGGGCGTCGTCGCGTTTCTCGACGTTGAAGCCGTGGAACAGCTGTACTTTCGGGCCGCTGAGGAAGGTTGGCACCCAGTTGGCGGCCGAAAAGACCGCGTGCGGCCGCAGCGCCACCGCTTCGCGCAGACCCACGCTGCGCACCGGCGCGGGCAGGCGCGCGCCCGCGGCGCCGTCGACCAGCCAGGCGGACACTCCGTGTCCCGAAGCTTGCAGCGCATCCGCCAACGGTTGCAGGATGGGCAGCGCATAACGCTCGGTCGCGAACAACAGGTATTCCGCCATCAATACGTCTCCATCCACGGCACCGCCGGCTCAGACCGGGATTTCTGGCTGCATTATCACGTTCAACGAGGCCGACCGCATCGGCGACTGCCTCGCCTCGCTGGCGTTCTGCGTCGAGATCGTGGTGGTGGACTCCGGTTCGACCGACGACACCCGCGAAATCGCGACTGCGGCCGGCGCGCGGGTGCTGGTGCGGCCGTTCGACGGCTTCCGCAGCCAGAAACAGTTCGCGGTCGATCAGGCGAGCCACGACTGGGTGCTGTGCCTCGACGCCGACGAGCGCGTGAGCCCGGAGTTGAAGGCCTCGATTCTCGCCGCCCGCGACGCCGGTTTCGGCGATGCCGCCGGCTACCGCTTCGCGCGGCTGAGCGAGTATTTCGGCAAGTTCCTGCGTCGCGGCAACGCTTATCCGGATCGCGTGCTGCGCTTGTTCGACCGCCGTCGCGGCGGCTGGCGTGGCGACCGTGAGATCCACGAAGCCGCCAGTGTCGACGGTACGGTGCGCACGCTGTCCGGCGACCTGATCCACTTCCCGTACCGTTCGCTGATGCAGCAGCTGCAGAAGACCGAACGTTACGCGCGGATGATGGCCGAGTACGAATTCTCGCGCGGCAAGCGCGCGTCGCTGGGCAAATTGATCGTCTCGCCGGCCTGGCGGTTCTGGCGCGGTTACGTGTTCCGGCTGGGGTTCCTCGACGGCTGGCACGGCCTGGTCTATGCCTACGTCCGCGCCAATTACGTGCGCCAGAAGACGATCATGCTGTGGCTGCTCGAACGCGGTCAGCGGGTGGAGTGACGCGCGGATGACGCTCGATTTCGACGGCCTGCATTTCGACAACGCCTTCCTCGCCAGCCTGCCCGGCGACCCCGAAACCGGCGCACGCCGCCGTGAAGTGCGCGGCGCGCTGTGGTCGCGGATGGCGCCCACGCCGGTGGCCGCGCCGCGCACGCTGGCGGTCTCGCGCGAGATGGCCGAAACGCTGGGCCTGAGCGAAGTGGAGGTCGCGTCGGAAACCTTCGCGCAGGTCTTCGGCGGCAATCTGCAACTGCCGGGCATGGATCCGTTCGCGACCAATTACGGCGGCCACCAGTTCGGCCACTGGGCCGGGCAGCTCGGTGATGGCCGTGCGATCAGTCTCGGCGAAACCATCAACGCGGCCGGCGAGCGCTGGGAGTTGCAGCTGAAGGGCGCCGGCCCGACGCCGTACTCGCGCAGCGCCGACGGTCGTGCGGTGCTGCGTTCGTCGATCCGCGAATTCCTGTGCAGCGAGGCGATGCACCATCTCGGCGTGCCGACCACGCGCGCGCTGTCGCTGGTCGCAACCGGTGAGGATGTGGTTCGCGACATGTTCTACGACGGCCATCCGAAGCCCGAACCCGGCGCCGTGGTGTGCCGGGTCGCGCCGTCATTCCTGCGATTCGGCCATTTCGAACTACCGTCGTCGCGCGGTGAAGTCGAACTGCTGCGGCAGTTGCTCGACTTCGCGATCCGTCGCGATTTTCCGCATCTCTCCGGCAGCGGCGAGACGCTGTACGCCGACTGGTTCGCCGAAGTCTGCACGCGCACCGCGCGGCTGATGGCGGAATGGATGCGGGTCGGCTTCGTCCACGGCGTGATGAACACCGACAACCTGTCGATCCTCGGCCTGACCATCGATTACGGGCCGTACGGCTGGATCGACGCCTACGACCCGGAGTGGACGCCGAATACCACCGACGCCGGCGGCCGCCGCTACCGTTTCGGCTGGCAGCCGGCGGTGGCGCGCTGGAATCTGGTGCGCCTGGCCCAGGCGATCTCGCCGCTGTTCGCGGGCGGCGAGGCGCTGCAGGCCGGCATCGACGCCTTCGGCAGCGAATACACCATTGCCGAAGGCGACAACACCGCGCGGAAACTCGGCCTGGCCGAATGTCGCGACGAAGATGTCGCGCTGATCCGCGATCTGCACGGGCTGATGCAGGAAGCCGAGGTCGATATGACCCTGTGGTTCCGCGCGCTGATGGACGTGGATGTCGCCGCGCCGACGTTGCGGCCGCTGGAGGAGAGTTTTTACGACCCGGCCAAGCGCGAGGCCCACGGGGCGCAGTTCGACGACTGGCTGCAGCGTTATGCGGCGCGCCTGCGCGACGATGATCTGCCGGCGGCGGATCGCCGCGAGCGGATGCGGCTGGCGAACCCGAAATACGTGCTGCGCAATTATCTGGCGCAGGAAGTCATCGATCGCGCCGAGGCCGGGGACAGCGCCGGCATCGCCGAGCTGCTGCAGGTGATGCGCCGGCCGTACGACGACCTGCCGGAGGCGCCGGGGGCCGGGAACGAACGCTTCGCCGGAAAACGCCCCGACTGGGCGCGCGACCGCGCCGGCTGCTCGATGTTGTCCTGCAGTTCCTGAGCGATCAGGACGCCTCAGGGCGCGACGACGACTCCAAAATGCGTCATCCCCGCTTTCGCGGGGATGACGTTCAGCGCCGAACATCCCGGCCGTGGCTGCGGATCGAACGCCTCCGGCTCACTTGCCGGATTTCTTCTCTTTCTTCTCCGCGCGCTTCTCTTTCAGGGTCTTTTCGGGTTTCTTCTTGTCCTGCTTTTTCTGATCCATGCCTTTGGACATGATGGGCTCCGCGGTTTCGAGTGATCGGACGCCAAGCGTACTGCGGGCGGGTGCGGCCGGTAAACCGGGTCTGTCGCCTGATCCTGCATGGACGGGCCCGGTCCGGCCTTGGGCATGGCGCCCGATGCCCCGCGACCCGGCGGCGGCACCGCCGCCGAAGCCAGCCGATGCCGGCCCAGCGCAGGCCACGGACCTTTCCCGCCGCTGAATACGGGGGCGCATACACGATGCCTATCCCACTTTGACCACTAGGCAGGGCGCTTCCGCGCTGTTCTTGCCGGGAGCGATCGCCGAGAATAGCCGGCCGATTCCTCCGCACGCCCCCGTCATCCCGGCACGCCCGTGCGGAATTCGTCCGCGGCCGCGCCCTACCGAAAGGCTTTCCCCCGATGGCTCGTATTCTCGTCACCGGCGGCGCCGGCTTCCTGGGGTCGCACCTGTGCGACCGCCTGCTCGACGACGGGCACGACCTGCTCTGCGTCGACAATTACTTCACTGGCAGCAAGCGCAATATCGCCCACCGGTTGGATCATCCGTATTTCGAACTGATGCGCCACGACGTGACGTTTCCGCTGTACGTCGAGGTCGACCAGATC
>CBIHKW010000061.1:0-23919 GCA_966203835.1 uncultured Thermomonas sp. | reverse complement strand
CCGCGATGGCGCGCCGAAAGTCTTGACCAGCCTTCGGCTGTTGAAAGCCCGTCATCCATCGCGGCTTCCGCCGCTCCCACAGGCGGCCGATGCGCCGCATGCGTTAGCATCGCTGCACTCACCGGAGACCCGACCGCATGCGCACGACCCTGCTCGCTCTGTCCCTTGCCTCTGCGTGCCTGACCTGCGCGCTCGGCGCACCACTCGCGCACGCCGCCGACATGGCGCGACCCGAGGTGCGCACGCAGGCCGAACGACTGGGGCCGAAAGTGCTGGCCTGGCGCCGCGACATCCACCAGAACCCGGAACTCGGCAACCGCGAAGTGCGTACCTCGAAACTCGTCGCCGACCATTTGCGTGCGCTCGGCCTGGACGTGAAGACCGGCATCGCCACCACCGGCGTGGTCGCTGTGCTCAAGGGCGGCAAGCCCGGCCCGCGCATCGCGATCCGCGCCGACATGGACGCACTGCCGGTCACCGAACGCCATGCGCTGCCGTTCGCGTCGAAAGCCACGTCGACCTTCCGCGGCGAGACCGTCGGCGTGATGCACGCCTGCGGCCACGACGCCCACACCGCGACCCTGATGGGCGTGGCCGAAGCGATGGTGGCGATGAAGGCCGACCTGCCGGGCGAAGTGCTGTTCGTATTCCAGCCGGCAGAGGAAGGCCCGCCGGACGGCGAGGAGGGCGGCGCCGAGGAAATGCTGAAGCAGGGCATCTTCCGCGACTTCAAACCCGAGGCGGTGTTCGGCCTGCACGTATTCAGCACGCTCAACGCGGGCCAGATCGGCTATCGCTCCGGTCCGGCGATGGCCGCGTCCGACCGCTTCAACATCGTCATCAAGGGCCGGCAGACGCACGGCTCGCGGCCGTGGGGCGGCGTGGATCCGATCGTCGCCGCGGCCGATGTCATCGGCACCGCGCAGACCATCGTCAGCCGCCGCCAGAACATCTCGAAACTGCCGGTGGTCGTCACCTTCGGCGCGATCAAGGGCGGCATCCGCTACAACATCATTCCCGACCAGGTGGAAATGATCGGCACCGTCCGCACCTTCGACGAAGGCATGCGCGCAGCGGTATTCAAGGATCTGCAGAACGTCGCCGAACACGTCGCCGCCGCACACGGCGCGACCGCGGTGGCGCAGATTCCGGATACCAAAGGCAACCCGGTGACCGTCAACGACCCCGCGCTGACCGCGAAGCTGCTGCCCAGCCTCGAACGCGCGGCCGGCAAGGACAACGTGGTCGAAATGGGCCTGAACATGGGCGCCGAGGATTTCTCGTTCTACGCCCGCGAAGTGCCCGGTTTCTTCTTCTTCGTCGGCGCCACGCCGAAAGGCCAGGACGCGGGCAAGGCGCCGTCGAACCATTCGCCGGAGTTCTTCCTCGACGAATCCGCACTGGACGTTAGCCTGCGCGCGATGCTGCAAGTGACGCTGGATTATCTGCACGGCGCGCAGTGAAGCGGATACACGCTCTTGTAGGAGGGGCTTCAGCCCCGATGGGAAAAGATCGGGCCTGAAGGCCCTCCTACGAAAAGCCTGCGCGATAATGCCGGCATGAACCACAACGACATCCCCCTCGGCCGCGAGGTCGCGTATCCGTCGCATTACGACGCCGGCCTGCTGTTTCCGATTCCGCGCACGCTGGGCCGCGCCGAGATCGGCATCGATACCGGCATCGATTCGCCGACGCTGCCCTTCGTCGGCCACGACCGCTGGCATGCCTACGAGCTGAGCTGGCTGGACGCGCGCGGCAAGCCGGTGGCCGCGACGGCGACGCTGGCGGTGCCGGCGGCTTCGCCGAAGCTGATCGAATCGAAATCGCTCAAGCTCTATCTGAATTCGCTCAACGCCGCGCGTTTCGACTCCGCCGCGCAGGTGCGCGACACGCTCGTCGCCGATCTGTCGCGGGTCGCGGGCGCGGCGGTCGCGGTCGATTTCGGGCTGCCGCCATTCGCGGTCGACGACGGCGCGATCCTGATCGACACGCTGGATCTCGACATCGACGATTACGGCCCGCCGAATGCTGACCACCTCACACTCGACGGCGATGCGGTCGTCGAAGAGACGCTGCGTTCGGACCTGCTGAAATCCAACTGCCCGGTGACCGGGCAACCCGACTGGGCCGGCGTGCGCATCGCCTATCGCGGCGCGCGGATCGACCGCGCCGGGCTGCTGCGTTATCTGGTGTCGTTCCGCGACCACGCCGAGTTCCACGAGCAGTGCGTGGAACGGATCTTCGTCGACGTGATGGCGCGCTGCCGGCCGCAGTCGCTGTCGGTGGAGGCGCGCTACACGCGCCGCGGCGGGCTGGACATCAACCCGTGGCGGGCGACGCCGGGAACCCCTGCGCCTGCCGCCGGACGCGATGAACGGCAGTAGGCCGAGGCCGCGAAAAAAACACGTCGTCGATATGGATTCTTAACATTCGCCATGGCAATGTGGCCCGGCCATCAGGCAGGAGCCGTCCGACCATGACCACACCCGATAAAAAACCCGATTTTTCCAACGTGCAGAGTTCGGTGAGCAGCACCGAACAGGCCCGGCCCGACTTCAGCAATGTCCAGACCACCGTCACCACCACCGAGGAAATCATCGGCGGCGAAGGCGGCGGCGGCAGCACGGGCGAACAGACCTACACCATCGAGAAGGGCGACACCCTGTCGGCCGTCTCCAAGCGCTTCTACGGCAAGGCCAAATTCTGGCGCCAGATCTACGAGGCCAACCGCGACACGATCGAGGATCCGGACCGGATCTTCCCCGGGCAGACCATCAAGCTGCCGGCGATCGATGTCGACGGCGACGGCGATCTCGACGATCCGACCGCCGGCTGATCGCACTCCCCGGAATCCGCAGCGCGCGCACGCCGCTCCGTACGAAGCGGCGTACAGGAATCTCCATCCAGACCGTATCGAGGAATTCAATTCAATGAACCGCACACGCATGCTCCAGAACAAACTGACTCAAGCCCTGCTCGTCGCCGTGATCGGCAGCATCGCCATCGTCGGCTGCAAGAAGAAAGAAGAAGCCGCTCCGGCACCCGCCGTCACCGAGCCGGCCCCCGCGCCAGCGCCCGCCCCGGCACCGGCCGCCACCGCTTCGGTCACCACGGTCGAACTCGGCAACGCCGTCGGCCCGGACCTGAAGCTCACCGCCACCGGCACCACCTTCAAGCCCAAGGACACGATCACCGTATCGATCGGCACCAGCACCAGCGACCCCGCGGCGACCGTCGCCGGCAAGGTTGGCGCCAAGTGGACCTACGCCAACGGCGCCGAAGTGATGGAAGTGTCGAACGAAACCAAGGATCTGAACCTCACCGGCACCGGTGCGACCAACTTCCAGATCGCGAAGCCCGACGGCTTCCCGCCCGGCAAGTACAAGGTCGAAGTCTCGCTGGACGGTGCGGTCGTACAGACCAAGGAATTCGAAGTCACCAAGTAATTCCGGTGCTTCGGTCATTCCCGGAAGGGCGCGGCTCCGGTCGCGCCCTTTTTCGTGCCCGCTCTTCGTGCATGTTTTTTTTTTTTACGAATGTCCTTTTGTGCCCGTGAGCGCAACGCCGCGTGTCATCCGCGCGCACTGGAACGCCTCCGGGAATTGGACTAGTGTGGCTCGGCTCGCCCTCGCGGCGGCCATGGCCCGGCGCGCATCGCCCCTCTCGTCTTCTTTGCGGCAGCACGCCCGGGAACGCTTTCGGGGAAGCCGGGCCATCTCCATAACTCCGCCAATCTCTTCAGACCAGCACCAGGAGCGCGATATGGCCTTCGAACTGACGATCAACGGCAAAGCGGTGCCGGTGGATGCCCCCGACGACATGCCGCTGCTGTGGGTGTTGCGCGACATCGCCGGGCTGACCGGCACCAAATACGGCTGCGGCATGGCCCAGTGCGGCGCCTGCACGGTCCATGTCGCCGGCCAGCCGATCCGCAGCTGCGTCACCCCGGCCAGCGCGCTCGTCGGCCAGCCCATCACCACCATCGAAGGCGCCGGCGCGACCGGGCCGGTCGCCAAGGCGGTGCAGGATGCGTGGGTCGCCGGTGCGGTCGCGCAGTGCGGCTATTGCCAGAGCGGCCAGATCATGTCGGCGATCGCGCTGCTGGAAACCAACCGCAGTCCCAACGACGACGACATCGACGCGGCCATGGCCGGCAATCTCTGCCGCTGCGCCACCTATCAGCGCATCCGCTCGGCGATCAAAGCCGCGGCCACCGCACTCGCGTAAGGAGAACGGACATGTTCAACGGTCGCAAACTTTCCGCGCTGGACATCATTGACGCGGCGCAGACGCACACCCCGGCGCTGTCGCGCCGCCAGTTCCTGCTCGGCGCGACGCTGATCGGCTCCGCGCTGATGGTCGGCTGCAAGATGGAATCCTCCGGCGACGCCGCACCCGCGGCCGCGGCCGGCGGCAAACCCGCCGCGGGCTCGCCGTTCGAGGCCTATATCGCGATCGCCGCCGACGGCATCGTCA
This sequence comes from uncultured Thermomonas sp., assembly GCA_966203835.1. GTDB lineage: Bacteria > Pseudomonadota > Gammaproteobacteria > Xanthomonadales > Xanthomonadaceae > Lysobacter_I. The sequence continues at coordinate 19,443 of CBIHKW010000061.1, read as the reverse complement.
CCGTGTATTCCAGCCAGTTCGACATGGGCCAGAACTCGTATCACGGTCTGGCGACGCTGGTCGCCGAAGAGCTCGACGTGGCGCTGGACAACGTGCGCGTCGAAGGCCGCGCCGGCAATCCCAAGTGGTACGGCAATCTCGCGATGGGCGGCGCCTTCCAGATCACCGGCGGCTCCAGCAGCATGCCGTCGTCGTGGGAACGCTACCGCAAGGCCGGCGCCGCCGCGCGCGAGTTGTTGAAGCAGGCCGCCGCGAAGCAGTGGAAGGTCGCCATCGGCGAGCTGTCGACCGCGAACGGCGAAGTACTCCACGCCGGCAGCGACCGCCGCGCGCCCTACGGCAGCCTGATCGCCGCCGCCGCGCCGCTGCCGGTGCCGGGCGACGTCGCGCTGAAGGACGCAAAGGCGTGGACGCTGATCGGCAAGGACGCGACCTCGCGCATCGACGCGCGCGCCAAGTCCGACGGCAGCCAGGACTACACCATCGACATCCAGCTGCCGGGCATGCTGGTCGCGACCATCGCGCACAGCCCGCGCTTCGGCGGCAAGCCGAAATCCTTCGACGCGACCACAGCGAAAGCCGTGCCGGGCGTGGTCGACGTGGTACAGATCAGTCGCGGCGTGGCCGTGGTGGCGAACAACACCTGGGCCGCGATCAAGGGCCGCGAAGCGCTGCAGGTGACCTGGGACGACAGCGGCGCGGAGACGCGCTCGTCGGACGCGATGTTCACCGAATATGAAACCTTGGCCAAGAAAGATGGCGGCAAAGTCGCGCTGAAGCGCGGCGATGCCGCCGGCAAGCTCGCCAAGGCCGCGAAGACCATCGAAGCGACCTATCGCTTCCCCTACCTCGCGCACGCCGCGCTGGAGCCGCTGAACGCGGTGATCCACAAGGACGGCGACCGCCTGCACATCCACGGCGGCCTGCAGATGCCCGACGGGGTGCAGAGCGCCTGCGCGCAGATCGCGGGCGTGAAACCCGAGCAGGTCGACCTGCATGTGATGAAGACCGGCGGCGGTTTCGGCCGGCGCGCCGTCTTCGACAACGACGTGTTCGTCGAAGCCACCGAAATCGCCAAGGCCATCGGTTTCCGCGCGCCGGTCAAACTGCAGTGGACGCGCGAAGCCGACATGGGCGGCGGCCGCTATCGCCCGCTGCACGTACACGGCGTGCGCGTGGGCCTGGACGCCGATGGCAACGTCAGCGGCTGGCAGCACCACATCGTCGGCCAGTCGATCATGGCCGGCACGCCGTTCGAGGCGATGATGATGAAGGACGGCATCGACCCGACTTCGACCGAGGGCGTGGTCGACACGCCGTACTCATTGCCCGACATTGACGTGCGCATGACCCACCCGGCGTCGCCGGTGCCGGTGCTGTGGTGGCGCTCGGTCGGCCACACCCACACCGCGTACGTGATGCAGACGATGCTGGACGAGATCGCGACGGCCACCGGCAAGGATCCGGTCGCACTGCGGCTGGCGCTGCTGCCGGCCGACGCGCGCGAACGCGCGGTGCTGTCGCTGGCCGCCGAGAAAGCGGGCTGGTCGCAGCCGGTCGCGGCGGGCCGCTATCGCGGCGTCGCCGTACACCAGTCGTTCGGCAGCTTCGTCGCCACCGTCGCCGAAGTTTCCAAGACCGCCGACGGCGGGATCCAGGTCGAACGCTGCGTGGTGGCCTCCGACTGCGGCACCGTCATCAATCCCGACATCGTGCGCGCGCAGATCGAGGGCGGCACCGGTTTCGGCCTCAGCGCGATGCTCGGCGAACGCATCGCCTTGGACAATGGCGCGCCGACCGCGACCAATTACGACGCCTATCGCGTGCTGCGCATCGATGCGATGCCCACGGTCGAAGTGCATATGCTGCCATCGACGGCATCGCCCACCGGCATCGGCGAATGCGCGGTGCCGCCGATCGGTCCGGCGGTCGCCAACGCGATCTTCCAGGCCACCGGCAAGCGCGTGCGCGATCTGCCGTTTTTGGATGCCTGATCCGAAGCGTGCCTTCTGAATCCGACACGGAGCCTTCCCCATGAACCTTCGAATCGTCTCTCTGGCTGCGCTGTCGCTGTGCGCTGCCCTGTCCTTCGCCGCACACGCGCAGACCGCACAGGAAGGCAAGGCCGCGTTCGTCGCCTGCGGCGGTTGCCATTCGGTGGACGGCAGCGCCAAACCGACCGGCCCGACGCTGAAAGGCGTCGTCGGCCGCAAGGCCGCCAGCGTCGCCGCTTACCGCAATTATTCGGCGGCGCTGCGCGGCAGCAAGATCACCTGGACGGCGCAGGAACTCGACGCCTATCTCAAGGCGCCGGCCACGCGCGTCAAAGGCACGACGATGATGATCGCGACGCCCGACGCGAAGCGCCGCAAGGCGATCGTCGCGTATCTCAGCACGCTGAAATGATCATGGCGGCCGGGCTTTATCGATGCGCCTCCATTCGACCGCATGCCGCGTCCGCTTGAGCTGCTGATCGCCAGCGCGCGGCGCGACGAACGCTGCGCGCTGGTCACCCTGGTCGGCATCCACGGCGCCGCGCCGCGCCGGATCGGCGCGCAGATGGCGGTGACCGAACAGGGCGAGGTTGCGGGCTCATTCTCCGGCGGCTGCCTGGACTGGTCGGTACTCGAGGAAGCGCAGCGCGCCATCGCCGACGCCGCCAGCCGGCGCGTGCGCTACGGCACCGACTCGCCCTACGTCGACATCGTGCTGCCCTGCGGCAGCGGCTTGGACCTGCAGTTCGACGGCGGGGTGCCGGTCGCGACCATCGATGCGATCGCGCAGGCCGTCGCCCGGCGCGAAGCCTTCGACCTGCGCTGGCGCCACGCTTCGCAGCCGCCCGATTGTCTTCCGCCCGGAACGACAACCGCGGACGAGACGCGCATCCGCCAACTGCCCGCGCTGCGGCTGGTGCTGGCCGGCGCTGGCGACACGTTGCTGGCGATGTGCCGGCAGGCGCGCGCGGCGGATATCGAAGTGGTCGCGCTCAGCCCCGAGCGCGAGCTGCACACAGCGTTGGACGCGATCGATGTGCCGCTGCACGTCTTGCAGGCGCAGCACGCGCTGCCGCCGCTGGCATTCGATGCCTACACCGCGGCCATCACCCTGTTCCACGATCACGACTGGGAGCTGCCGTTCCTGCAGCAGGCGCTCGCGAGCGACGCCTGCCTGGTCGGCGCGATGGGCAGCCCGCGCGCGCAGGCGCAGCGGCTCGAACACTTGCAGGCGCGCGGCGTGTCGGCCACAGCGGCGACGCGATTGCGCAGCCCGCTGGGGCTGCTGCCGCGCGCGCGCGATCCGCAGGAGTTGGCGGTGTCGATGCTGGCCGAAGCGATGCAGGCGTATCGCACGAAGTGTTATCCGGAACCCGGCGACCCGGAATCCACAAAAACCGCATGACCACGGTCATCGCCATTCTCGCGGCCGGCGATTCCACCCGCCTCGGCCAACCGAAACAACTGGTGCAATGGCGCGGCACTTCATTGCTGCAGCATGCGGTCGACACTGCGACCGGAATCGCGCCGCGCGTGCTGCTGACACTGGGCGCCGACGCCGATGCGCTGTGGCGGACGCTGCGCGCGCCGGCGTCGCTGGAGCGGGTCGATGTGCCCGATCATCGCGAAGGGATGTCGGCGTCGCTGCGCGCAGCGGTCGCGTGCGTGAGCGCGGACCCGGCGGTGGAACGGCTGCTGGTGATGCTGGTCGATCAATACGCCGTCGACGATGACTGGCTGCGCAGCCTGCTAGCGCTGGCCGACGCGCACCCGCAGCGGATGGTGGCCTCGCGTTACGACGGCCTGCGCGGCGTGCCGGCGGTGTTCCCGCGCAGCGTCTTCGCCGCGCTCGCCGCACTGCGCGGCGACCAGGGCGCGCGCGCGCTGCTGCGCGACGAACCCGACCCCATCGATGTCATCGCCCCGCAGGCGCCGGGCGATGTCGATACGCCGGCACAGATGCCACCGCTCTGAAATCCGGAAGCGGGCTCAAGTGGCCTTGCGCCGATACACGCCCACGAACGACACCTGCCAGGTCTGGCCGTCGTCGTCGGAGGTATCCCATTGCTGGATCACGCTGCCGTCGGGTTTCGGCGTCCATACGATCCGCTGCCGCTGCGTGCCGCCCTTGCCGTTCGGCAGGCTGCCTTCCATCGCCATCGCCCCGTCGGCGCGCAGACCGCCGACGAGGCGCAGGATCACACCATCGGAACCCACCCAGAACTGGGTCCAGCGTTTGGCGTCCCGGTCGTAGACGTTGAGGCTGTGGCCGTCGTTGTCGGCGGTGTTCGCCCAGTGCTCGCGCAGCGCGCAGCCGGACGCGACCCGGGTGATGGTGTTGGTGCCGACGATCCTGTCCAGATCCGGTCCACCGGTCACGTCCCACTCGCCCAGCCAGAAATCGAACTGGCGATGCTCCGCCGCTTCGCAGGCGGGCGGAGGCGGGGCCGCGGTCTGCGCGAAGGCCGGCACGGCGGCCAGCGACAGACCAGCGAGGGACAACAGGCGATGTCGGCGCAGGGCGGTGCTCATGTCGGCTTCCGGGGTGAGGAACGGGCAGGGTAGCGACAACGCGGCCGCGTCGATTGATCGGCATTGGCCGTTCCGGGCCACCGCGGGGGTGCAGTCGATTACCCTATCCACCGTTTTCCTTCGACACGCCGCCATGTCCGCCACCGATCTGCTCGACGACGCCAAGCTCGACCGCCTCTCCGACCTGCTGGACCAGCGCGCCGTGCCGTTCAAGGGCTTCAACCTCGAGGCGCTGGACGGCTACCTGTCCGCGCTGGCGGTGTCGCCGGAGACGGTGCCGCCCGAGGAATGGCAGCCGGCGATTTGGGGCGGCAAGGCGCCGCGCTGGAACGACGACGCCGAAGCGGCGGATGTCGAGATGCTGCTGATGTCGCACTGGCGCATGGTCGAACAGCGCGTGCGTCAGGGCGAGGACATCCCCGACCATCTCGCGCCGCTGCTGTGGCTGCCCGACGACCCGTCCGAGCACAGCGACGATGCGTTGGACGTCGGCCGCGACTGGGCCTACGGCTTCTTCCGCGCGGTCGAACTGCGCGAAACCGCGTGGGACGCCTGGCTGGACGAGCACGACTGGATCGACGAGATCTTCACCTTCCTCGACCGCCTCGCCAGCGGCGAAGTGCTGGGCGAAGACCCGGAAGCGGAAGCCACCCCGCTGGGCTACGAAGAGCGCCTGGGCATCATCGTCGAACTGCCGGCGATGCTGGCCGACCTGCACCTGCACCGCATCGACGCCCTGACCCCGCGCACGCAGCTCAAGCGCGAAGAAAAACCCGATCGCAACGATCCGTGTCCGTGCGGCAGCGGGAAGAAATACAAGAAGTGTTGCGGAGCGTGAGCGTAAAAACGACGCCACGTAACGAACCGTAACTTCGCTTTCCGTAGCCCGGTTGCGCGCGCAGCGCGTAGTCGGGGCAATGATTCGGTCGACTGTTAAAACGCTTTGAAGCACAGACCGCCATCATGCATTTGCCGATCTGATGAACTGAACCATCTGCTCTACCTTCACCTTCAGGTCAAGAACATCGAGATCAATGGTTGCGACAGCTTCCCGCGCAATCGCAACCTTGTCCACAAAGAATTTCTTGCTGTTGGCCTCCTGATAGCTACATTCCCACTGCGTGTTGATTTTCTTGAAGTGTGTGCTGGCATGCACCTTTTCCAAGGCATCCTGCATTACCTGAGAAGTGACGTAGTTTTCAATCTCACGGCCTGCCGTGACCCATCCGAATCCATGGGTCTTCTCGATCTCATCAATCACACGCTGCTTCGTAGCATTGAGTTGATCTTCGGATTTTCTTCTATCGCTATCGATCACGATGGCGACGTGTCGATTCAGACGTTGCAACGCGATGAAATCATGCACGCTCGCATCGTCCACGGTGAGATGGGACAAGAGTCGACCGCCATAAAACATGATCGAGTAGTGAAGGCCTTCACGCAGATCAGGATCAACACTTCGAATCCAGGCGTTCAGGTAAATACGGTCGGATGGCCCTTCTACCCAGACAATGGAATTCGCCTGTACCAGATCCGATGCACGATAACCAAGATCGAACCCGATGCCTGCGCGATGCTCTGGCAACTGGAGTCTCCTGATCTCTGTCTCTTCATGCTCATTCAATGTGAGATGGAACAAGGCCGCGTTGGGAGAATCCAGCAGGCATGCTGAATGCGTGGTGATGAAATATTGATTGTCCGTTTTTTCGTAAAGATACTTCAACAACTGCCGTTGCAGGCGTGGATGCAAATGTATTTCTGGCTCTTCGATGCAGATGATTTCGTTTTCGACAGCTGTGGCAGCGGCCGCAAAAATAATGACTTCATGCACACCTGTGCCCAAAGATTCGATCGGCAAGACGCGCTTTCCGAAGGAAACATTGAGTTCTTTTCCGGAATGCGGGATATCAAGCCTTGCATCAGCGACTTCCAGAACCTCGGCTATGAACCGATTGATGCGTTCGAACTTCTCCAGGTTACCAGCACGCGCAGCCAGCTCAGGACTCTGAAGTTCCAGCAGGCGAGCGATCAGACCTTGTCCATTCAAGCCGTCATAGTGCGTGCCTGCAGCTCCAATTTGGCGATGGGCATCTAGAAGATTCACTCGGGGCATTACAGGCCGGACAAAACTCACCAAGTTAGCCAAGACTCTCGGTCCGTGATCCCGCTCAAATGAGCCTCCTGTAGAATTTGTCATTAAATTCCACAATCTGTACCAGCTCTCTTTTAGCGCATATTGACCCCAGTTTTTCTGAATTGCATCAAAAATTTTCTGAGGATCTGGAATCTCGTTATGCCAGCCATTTGAGTCTTTGACCGTTACCCATAAGGTATCGCCATCAATATCAGGGAAATTATTAAGTATCGATTTGATTAAAGGTTGCCTTTGTTGCTGATCAACATCGTCTTCAAATAATTTTTCAGTCAGCTCAGCTATTCCATCATCATTAATAGCGAGTGGAAATCGCCACGAGAAAAATGCGCTCCTCTCCCCACGATGGGTGTTCAACTCACGTGGCGATTCAAATTTCTGCGGCTGCCGAATGAAATTCTCAAGCAATTGAATCAAACGCAGAACATTTGACTTGCCAACATTGTTTCTCCCAACAATGAGATTGACTTTTTCAAGCGGATAAAGAAATTGTGGTGCCGGCCCAAAACTTCTGTAACCCGTAAATCCAAATCCTTTCAACATCAAACTCTCCCTGTATCGATCGGTTTACCAACAATGGGGGCAGGTTAAGCACGTAGGGTGTGGTGAGCGCAGCGAACCGCACAGCCAGACTCTCAATCGCTTGCATCCTTTGAGGACAACCTCATTTGCGACCACACATGGGTGGGTTTCGCTGCGCTCACCACCACCCTACGAAACGTCCGCTCGGGATCGAAGTCAACCACCAAACCCGACTATATCAACGCAATAAGATACAAAGCGTCGTAATCGACATCCGACAGTTGCAATGGCGTAATCGCCTTCGGCGGTTACGCCCCACGAAATACATGTCCGATGCAGATCAGCCTTTCGCTTTCACCTTCCAAGCCTTCAACACCTCAGCTTCCCGCTCCGGCTTGATGCCTGCGCGCGGCCCCGCGTTACGACGTTCCTCAGGCTGCGCCGCAAACCACGCCAGCGTCGCCGCGGTGGTGTCGGCGATGCTGCGGAAAGTCAGGCCGGCGGCGATCGCTTTGGCGTTGCTGCGGGTGTGGAAGCCGGCGGTGTCGCCATTGCCGGGCACCCACACCGGCATGTCGCCCCATGGGCTGACGTTCTGGGCTTCGAGGAAATCCGTCGGCACGAAAGTGAGCTTCGCGCCCTGCGTGGTCGAGGCGCGGATGCCGTACAGCAGCGCGGCCATGTCGAGGTCGTAATCCGGGCCGATGGCGTTGTAGATGCCGTGGGCGTGGTTCTCGGCGAGGCGGATCATCCATTCGCCCAGGTCGCGGGCGTCGACGAATTTCACCAGGTCGCGGCCATCGCCCGGGCACAGCACTTCGCCGCCGCGCGACAGCCGCAGCGGCCAGTAGGTGAAGCGGTCGGTGTCGTCGCCGGGGCCGACGATCAATCCCGGCCGCACGATCGTGGTCTTGTCGCCGAAGTGCTTGCGGGCTTCGGCTTCGGTCGCCGCTTTCAAACCGGCGTATTTGTTCATGTCGGCGCGCAGGCCGGCCATGGTTTCCTTCAGCGGATCGCCGTCGAAGGTGGCCAGCGGCGCGGTTTCGTCGGTGCCGGGCGTCGCGCTGTCGGCGTAGGCCGACAGGCTGGAAATCATCGTGTACGCGCCGACATGGCCTTTCAGCACCGCCGCCGCATCGCGGATCCACGCCGGCACGCTGCTGGGGTTGTCGATCACCGCGTCCCAGCGCCGGCCCTTGGCGATTTCGGCGGCGATGGAGGCGTAGTCGTTCTTGTCGCGATCGCCGAGCAGTTGCTGCACGTCGCCCGGCCATTCCGGCTGTTTGCGGCCGCGGTTGAAGATGGTCACGCGATGCCCGCGCGCCAGCGCGTAACGCACCTGATGCGGGCCGGTCAGTCCGGTGCCGCCGAGGATCAGCAGATCGAAGGGCGCCTCACCCGGACGTGTTTTGCCGACGGGCTGGAGCGCAGGGTCGCGCGCGGCGGCCTGCGCGGATGCGCCTGCAGAGGCTTGGCCGGCGACGGTGGCGGCCAGACCCAGCGCACCGAGCTTCAGGACATCGCGACGATCGAGCATGCGGGCGCTCCGGCAGGGGGTCGCAGCATCGTTCTCCGAAATGCGGGCCGCAGCCCGTGCCGGAAGTCAGTGAACGCATGGACTCGGCGCCATCACGCCTGCGCTATCGACACGAACACGAAACCCCGGGACATGCCCGGGGCTTCGTGCGGCCATTCTTGGCCGGCTGTTGCCGGTCGTATCGCCGCCGATGCCTGGCGTGCGGCACGACAGGGCATCAACCCAGGGTCAGCACCAGGCCGAAACGGCTGATGATCGGGTTGATCGGCTGGAAATACGTCACCGGGGACGCCACGCCGCAGTTGTTGTTGCTGCCGGCCGGCAGCGAGCCGCCCGAGGTCACGCCCTGGGCCTGGCCCGAACCGGTGATCCAGGAACCGCCGGAATCGCCCTGACCGGCGCAAGCGGTGGACTGGGTCAGGCCGGTCACGGTGCCGTTGCCGTAGTTGGAGCTGACGTTCTTGCGGGTGACGGTGCCGCAGCGCCAGCCGGTGGTGCTGCCGGAACGGCAGATCGCCGCGCCGACCGCCGCTTCGGTGCGGCCGAGGACGCGCTGCACGGTGCCGTTGTACTTGGTCACCTGGCCGACCAGGGTGTCGGTGCTGCGGACGCTGGCCCAGGCCATGTCGCCGCCGGGGTAGTAGGCCGCGCGGACCGAGCCGACGGTGGTGCCGGACAGGCCGACGCTGGTGCCCACGCCGCCGCAATGGCCGGCGGTGGCCAAGCCCTTGGCGCCGCTGCGGGTGGCCGCGAAACCGATCGAGCAACGACCGCCGCCGGAGGTGTAGGCGTTGCCGCCGATCACGTTCAGGAAGGCGCTGGGCGCCTGCAGCGTCGAGACTTCGAAGCGGACCATGCCGGCATCGATGCTGCTGAAGGCGACCAGATCGACCGCATTCAGGGCGTAACCCGGCGCGACGGTGATCACAACGGTGTTGGTCGGCACATCGATGCCCCAAGAGTGGACGCCACCCAGCGGGGCTTTCTTCGACACGGCGGCGTGGACGCGATCCAGATCGGCGACCGCGTTTTCGAGCTGACGCATCGAATAACGGTGCTGACGCAGCGCGACGCCGGCGACATTGCCGGCCTTCGCGGAACCGGTGGTGGCGGCGACATAGCTGAAATTGCCGTCGGCGCCGCGCTCCAGCCAGCTGCCGGCATAGCGGTCGCCGAGCTGGCGGGCCACGCGGGCTTCGTTGACGAACGCGGTGCGCTCTGCGTTGAAGTACCGCGCCAGCTGCTGGTCGTTCATGCCGAGGTCGCGCTTCATGGCGTCGGCGACGGTCTTGCTGAGCACAGGCTTGCCAAGTTCAGGCCGGTCGGCGGCGGAGGCGCTGCCGATGGCGAACACGGCGGCGGCCAGCGACAGCGCGATGGCGGTACGGCGGGCAGGACGGTGGGCTTGCGGATGAGACATTGAGATTCGCTCCATTGATTGGTGGATACATCGCTTGAGGATCGTTCGGTGGCCAAAAGGATGGGGGCGTGCTTCCTTGGCGGGCACTGACCGGACAGAGGATCTACCGGACAGGGATTGACCAGGCACATGCGGACCAGCGGCCGTGCGGTCGCCATCGGAGGTGTCGATGGCGCAAGTGCGGCGGGAACCCCTCCCCGCGCAGCACCCACCGATCCTATCCCGGCCGCGGAACTCACTTCGTGCGAGCGCTCTCAGAACTTTTTTTGCATTTGCAGCATCGGTTCACGCCTGTAAAACACGCTCCGTGAGGCGCATCTCAGAGCTTTGTTTGCGGATGCAGCATTCGCGCCCTTTGCCCCATCCGCCCGGACCCGCGACAATGGCGGTCTTGGCCGGCGCTGCTGCCGGCCTTCATGGAGACCATGCGTAATGGCTGATTTCAAACCCGCGGTGCCGGCGAACGGCGCCAGGATCACCAAATCCCCGACCGGACTGAACGTTCCGGATCGCCCGATCATTCCCTTCATCGAAGGCGACGGCACCGGCCCCGACATCTGGCGCGCCAGCGTCCGCGTGCTCGACGCCGCGGTGGCCAAGGCCTACGACGGCCAGCGCAAGCTGGAGTGGATGGAAGTGCTGGCCGGCGAAAAAGCGTTCAACGCCACCGGCAACTGGCTGCCCGACGCCACCGTCGAGGCCTGCCGCGAATATCTGGTCAGCATCAAGGGCCCGCTGACCACGCCCGTCGGCGGCGGTATCCGTTCGCTCAACGTCGCGCTGCGCCAGATGCTGGATCTGTACGTCTGCCTGCGCCCGGTGCGCTGGTTCGAGGGCGTGCCCTCGCCGGTGAAGAAGCCCGGCGACGTCGACATGGTGATCTTCCGCGAGAACACCGAGGACATCTACGCCGGCATCGAGTTCGAACCCGGTTCGGCCGACGCCCAGAAAATGCTGGATTTCCTCGAGAAGGAATTCCCCAAGGGCTTCGACAAGATCCGCTTCGGCACCAAAGCGAAGAACGACGACTGGAACAAGGCGCTGGAAGGCATCGGCGCCCCGCCGCGCGATCTGCCGGTGCAGGTCGGCGTGGGCATCAAGCCGGTGTCGTATCTCGGCACCGAGCGTCTGGTCCACAGCGCGATCGGCTATGCGATCGAGAACAAGCGCAAGTCGGTGACCCTGGTCCACAAGGGCAACATCATGAAGTTCACCGAAGGCGCGTTCCGCGACTTCGGCTACAAGGTCGCGCGCGATTTCTACGGCGCGGTCGAACTCGACGGCGGCCCGTGGCACGTGATCCCGGAAGGCAAGCCCGGCGCCGGCCTGATCATCAAGGACGCCATCGCCGATGCGTTCCTGCAGCAGATCCTGCTGCGTCCGCGCGAATACGACGTGTCCGCCACGCTCAACCTCAACGGCGACTATCTGTCCGACGCGCTCGCCGCGCAGGTCGGCGGCATCGGCATCGCCCCGGGCGCGAACATCAACTACGTCACCGGCCACGCCGTGTTCGAAGCGACCCACGGCACCGCGCCGAAGTACGCCGACCTGGACAAGGTGAACCCGGGTTCGGTCATCCTGTCCGGCGAAATGATGCTGCGTTACATGGGCTGGACCGAAGCCGCGGACGCGATCATCAAAGCGATGGACGGCGCGATCGGCAGCAAGAACGTGACCTACGATTTCGCCCGCCTGATGGAAGGCGCCAACGAAGTGAAGTGCAGCGGGTTCGCGGACGAGATCATCAAGCATCTCTGACGCTTCCCGTGGTCGCATGCGGAAAGCCCGGCTTATGCCGGGCTTTTTGCATTCAGGAGGGCGCGATGGCGTCCGCACCCGGCGCGTCCGCACAGGCGCGGCATGGATGCACTAACGTATCGCTTCACGCATCGCCAAGAATCCGTCCATGGAAGCACAGCAGGTTCTTTTTCTCGTCATCCTGACCGCCACGCTGGCGCTGTTCATCAGCGAGAAACTGCGCGTGGATCTGGTGGCGATGCTGGCCCTGCTGGCATTGACCCTGACCGGAATCCTCGAGCCCAAAGAAGCGCTGTCCGGGTTTTCCAGCGAGCCGGCGATCATCGTCGCAGCCGTGTTCGTGCTCTCGGCGGGATTGTCGGCGACGGGCATCACCGACCGCATCGGCGCCGGCATCGCGCGCGCGGCCGGAGGCAGCGAGTGGCGGACCATCGCGGTGGTGATGCCCGCGACCGCGGCGCTTGCGGCGTTCTCGCATCATCTGATGGTCACCGCGATGATGTTGCCGATCCTGATGCGGCTGGCGCGCGAACAGAAGCTCGCGACCTCGCGGCTGCTGATGCCGATGTCGCTGGCCGCATCGCTGGGCACCACGCTGACCCTGATCAGCGCGCCCGCCTTCCTGCTGGCCAACGATCTGCTCGAACGCGACGGGCAGCAGTCGCTGGATATCTTCGCCATCACGCCCATCGGCGCGGTGCTGGTGCTGCTGGGCACCGTGTACATGCTGCTGGGCCGCTGGCTGGTGCCCAAACGCAGCGGCGAAGCCAGTCAGACCGACTATCTGCGCCTGGAGCGCTACTACACCGAGCTGGTGGTGGAAGCCGGATCACCGTGGATCGGCAAGACGCGCGCGGCGTTCGACAAGACGTTCGGCGACCGCCTGCAGGTGGTGGACTGGCTGCGTCACGGCATGCGCCGCAGAGAGCAGCACGACGACAGCCCGTTCCTGTCCGGCGACGTGCTGCTGGTGCGCGCGTCGCCGGACGAAATCGCTTCGATCAAGGACGAACCCGGCCTCGCGCTGCATGCCGTGGCCAAGTACGGCGAAAAGCCTGCCGACGGCTACAAACCCGAGCTGCTGGGCGAAGAACAACTGGTACAGGCCGTCGTCGCGCCGCGTTCCGAATTCGTCGGCCGCAGCGTCGCCAGCGTCGACTTCCTGCGCAACCTGGGCGTGGTGGTGGTGGGCCTGTGGCGCAAGGAAGGCTGGCTGCACGGCGAACTGTCCGAGATGCCGCTGCAGGAAGGCGACCTGCTGGTGCTGTGGGGCCGGCAGCAGAACTTCGAGCAACTGGCCGCGCATCACGGCTTCCTGATGCTGATGCCCTTCGACGGCCAGAAAAAAACCCGCAGCCGCGCACCGCTGGCGCTGCTGATCATGGCGGCCGCGATCATCGCCTCCGCCACCGAACTGCTGCAGCCGCAGATCGCATTCCTGGCGGGCGCGGTGGCCATGGTGCTCACGCGCTGCGTCGGCGTGGAGCAGGCCTACCGGCAGATCGACGTGCGCATTTTCGTGATGATCGCCGGCGTGATCCCGCTGGGCATCGCCATGGAGCGCACCGGCACCGCGGGCATGCTGGCCGCCTTCCTGCTGGAGCATGCCTCGCACTGGTCGCCGCTGACGCTGCTGCTGGTGATGTTCGGCGCCGCCGCGCTGCTGACCCAGATCCTGTCCGACGCGGCCACCACCGTGCTGCTGTGTCCGATCGCGCTGGCGCTGGCCGAAGGCCTGGGCCTGCCGCCGGTGCCGTTCGTCGTCTGCACGGCGATGGGCGCGGTCGCCTCGTTCCTGACCCCCATCGGCCACCACGGCAATCTGCTGATCCTCAATCCCGGCCAGTACACCTTCGGCGATTTCCTGCGCGTCGGCGTACCGCTGACCGCGTTGATCGCCATCGCGACGGCGTGGATGGCGCGGTGGATGTGGCTGGGCGGGCCGCTGTTGCCGAACATGGGTTCGCTGCCGATCTGAGCACGCATTGCCGCGCGGGATGGCTCACGGCAAAGCCCGGCTTTCGCCGGGCTTTGCATGTGCTGCCCGCCTCCGATGCCTACGCGCAACGCGCCTGCGGTTGTGCGTCGCGGGCGTCCTGCGGGACGATCAGTTGCTCGAACGGTTCCTCGCGGTCGTAAGGCTGGTCCGGGTGCATCGGCCGACCGCCGAGGAACAGCACGCGCTCGAGCGCGCCGAGGGTCCGCTTCGATGCTTTCTGCGTGGCTTGCGCCGCAGCGGCGGCAGCGGGGACGGGATCGTTGACCGCCTCGGTCGTGACTTCATCGTCGTGCAGCAGGTGGCCGTGCAGGAACAGCAAGCCCTTGTAGATGTTCATCGTCGTCTCCTGTTGATTGCCATGGCGATGGCCATGCGCCTTGAATGGAGATCACGTTAATGGCAGCCTTGCCCCTGTAAAAGCGATCATTTTGCAAGATAGACTTGAATGTCATTCAAGTCTCTGTCCGAGCAATCCTGATTCGGAAGATTCCCGATCAGCGATATTCCTGATCACGGATGTTCCTGATCTTCAACGGGAGAAGACGATGAGCCGACCGCCGTTGCACGCCCTGCAGGGTTTCGTCGCCGCCGCACGCAGCGGCAATCTGTCGCGCGCCGCGGAATCGCTGCATCTGACCGTCAGCGCACTGAGCCATCAGATCAAGGCGCTGGAAGATCGCCTCGGTTACCGGCTGTTCGTCCGCGGTTCGCGCGGCATCGCGCTCACCGACGAGGGCCGTCGCTTGCTCGACAGGATCGCACCGCACCTGGAAGCGATCGAACAGGCGCTGCGCCCGTTCGCCGCGCGTCGCGAGAACGTGCTCACCGTGAGTCTGGTGCCGTCGATGGCTTCGGCCTGGCTGGCGCCGCGTCTCGGCGATTTTCTCGCGCGCAACCCGTGTCTGGAATTCAATCTGCAGTCGAGCACCGATCTGGTCGACTTCGAGCGCGAACACGGCATCGACGCTGCGCTGCGCAGCGGCTCCGGCGTGTGGCCGGGCGTGATCGCCGAGCATCTGTTCGACGAAGCGCTGCTGCCCGTGGCCAGCCCGTCGCTGTTGCAGCGCCTGCACGGCGAACTCGGCGAACCGACGCTGCAGGACCTGCATCGCTGGCCGCTGCTCGGCGACCCCGGCGGTTACTGGGAGCGCTGGTTCGCGCAGCACGGCACGCAGCGGCCCGCGCGCTACGTCGCCAACTTCGACGACGGCGACGCGATGCAGCGCGCCGCGGTGGGAGGCGTGGGCATCGGTCTGGCGCGATTGACCCGCGCCCAGCCGCTGCTGGATGGCGGCCTGTTGCGGCCCGTGGTCGCGGAAACGCTGCGTACCGACTACGCGCACTACCTGGTCTATCCGCCGCGCTCGCAGCAGCACGCGGGCCTGCGCGCGTTCCGCGATTGGGTGCTGGAAGCCGCGCGTGCGCACGCGATGCGATCGTCGCCGGAGGCACTGCGCGATGCCGGTCGTCCGCAGGCGGCGGCGAAGCGCCGCCGACCCGCAACGAAGTAAGCGCTGTGATCGAAACTTGGCCATCGCGATGAAACGGTTGATCACTCTTATTTCGCTGCTGTAGTGGCGGGCATAAAGCCCACCCTGCGGCCCGGGTACTCGCAGAGATCGAAGCGCTGGTTTCTCAGGTCTCGGACGCGGACTGATGCGAGATCTGAAACTGCCGCAAGGCGCCGGAAGACAAGCCGTGAAGCAATTTCGGCGCCACTGCGGGATACCCGCTGCTCGGCATCAGATCCCATACTCCGGCAATGCCATCTCATCATGGAAGTAGCGCCCCATCAGGATGCTCGGGAATACCGGGAGGCGCATCAGCAGCGTGGCGTAGTCGCGAACGCGCACCCCGAGTTCTGTTCGTGGGACAAATGAGGCTGCCAGGCTTTCCGCGTGCTTCTGCTTGCGAGCGACGACCGCCTTCAGACGCGCCTGGTACTGAGCCATTGCCGCTGCAGTGTCACTGCCATGTCGATGCAATTCGCCCGCAAGCACGTAGGCCTCGGCCAATGCGAAGCCCGCACCCTCTCCCGCGATGAGGGAAGGGCAAGCTGCGGCGTCGCCGATCAGCGCAACCTTGCCTTTGGCCCATGTCTCCATGCGGATCTGACTGATGCTGTCGAAGTAGATGTCGTCTGTCTGTTCGACTGCCGACAGGATGGCGGCGGATTCCCAGCCGATGTCGGCGAGCGCATCGGCCAACATTTTCTTGCGCTCGAGATGGCTGGTGGGAACCCGCCCCTTGAGGTGCTCGTCCCGCAGCAACACGAAGAAGAGCATCCGATCCTCGCGCATCGGGAAGCGGGCCACGTACCGGCCCGGCGCCGTGTAGGCCACGTAGGCATTGCCGTTACGAGGCCGGTAACCGGCGACTTCGAACGAAGCGACGTGGCATCCCATCGGATACTCGAACTTGGCGTCAGGCCCGAAGACCAACTGGCGAACGCGCGAATGCAGACCGTCGGCGCCGATCACGAGGTCGACTTCGCGCGGCGTCGAATGCTCGAACTCGACACGTACCCGCGTCCCGTCATCGTCGATCGCGGTGATGCTGTCGCCGAATAGCGTCTCCACCCGGCCATCCAATGCACCGTAGATGGTCGCGGCAATGTCGGATCGCGCCAGCGTGGCCATGCGTCCGTTGGCGAGCTTCAACAGGACATTGGAAGGGTACCCGCCACGGGTTCGCCCCGACCGGTCCACCATGCGCAGTTCGTCGGAGTGGTGCTGCAGTTCCAGCAGTCCTGACAACAGACCCATCCTTTCCAGCGCGTCGTAACCGATGCCCCAGAGGTTGACCACGAACCCGCCGGTGCGCAATTCGGGGGCGCGCTCCACCAGCAACACGTCGTGGCCCAGCTTGCTCAGCCAGTAGGCGAGTGCCGTACCGGCAATGCCGGCTCCATTGATGGCGACCTTCATTGATGCATTTCCTCTGTGGGTCGAATGGAAGCGCGTTCACGCGGGTCGCGTGGCGGTCCCGTTGATAAACGTATAACAACCGAACCCGGCAGCCGGCGCCAAGACCAGCCCAGGGCTTTCCTTGGCGCTCTTGGACGATGTCCGCTTCGGGTCGGAAGCGGATAGTAACGTCAGCCCCGGGCTGCACGCCGTCCCGTGCTCGCAACCGGTGCCGGCCGATGCCTGCAGCGCCTGGTATCGTCCACCGGAAGTACGAAGTTGCCTGGAGCAGGTCGCGGCGTCCCATAGGCCCGCGCCGACAATCGAAGCGCTCCTGCCAGCACTGAACATGAGGGGTCGGACGTTGAAATGCTCAGGCAGGGTGAAACCGCAATTATGCTAGCCGGCATGAATAGCGCTTCCAGTCCAACCCGCGTCGCTCTGATCGGATACGGCTATGCCGCGCGAACGTTCCACGCACCGCTGATCCAGGCCGTGTCCCGCTTGTCATTGGTGCTGATTGCCTCGAGCAGACCCGACCAAGTGCGGGCCGAGCGACCCGGCATCGCTGTCGAAGGCGATCCCATGCGGGCGGTCGTCGACCCTGGCGTAGATCTTGTGGTGATCGCCACACCCAACGACACGCATTTTCCGCTCGCTCAAGCTGCGCTCCGCGCGGGCAAGCACGTCGTCGTCGACAAGCCGATGACGCCCAGCCTGTCGGAAGCATGCGAACTGAGAGCGACTGCGCTGACGCACGGCCGATACCTTTCGGTGTTTCACAACCGTCGCTGGGACAGCGATTTCCTGTCGGTGCGCCAGGCCATGCGCGAAGGGCTCATCGGCGAGGCGCGTCATTTCGAATCGCGCATCGAACGGTTCCGTCCGCAAGTGCGCGATCGTTGGCGCGAGCGGCCCGGGCCCGCGACGGGTTTGTGGTGGGATCTTGGGCCTCATCTGGTGGATCAGGCGCTGGCCCTGTTCGGATGGCCCGACACCGTGCAGGCGAATCTCGCACAACAACGCAGCGGCGCCACGACGGAAGATTGGGCCCACGTCGTGCTGGGTTTCGGCCCGATCAGGGCCATCCTGCACGCGGGGATGCTCGCTGCGATCCCTGGGCCGCGCTTCGTCGCGCATGGCACACGAGGATCCCTGGTCAAGGCACGGCCCGATCCTCAGGAGCAGCAACTGGGTGCGGGACTGCGACCCGGCGACCCCCAATGGGGGATCGATCCAGACCCCCTGCAATGGCAACGCGACGACGGCCCGACCCGGACGCGGCCAGCCCTGTCGGGCGACCAGTCCCGGTTCTATGTCGAACTCGCAGACGCCATCGCGGGGCACGGCCCCAATCCGGTTCCGCCAGATGAGGCCATCCGGGTCATGGCGGTCATGCAAGCGGCGATCGACTCGGCATCGGGCGGGCGCACCGTTTCGCCGAAGCTTCCGCCCTGACGACTGCGACCAGGACGTACGCGATACTCGTACGTCCTCTGGTAGGCCCGATATCCGCTTTCGGCCAAGAGCGGCCGCTCAACGCCTGAACCAGACCACTCCGCGACGCGAAACCGGCCCGAGCGAATGGCCCGGCCGGCCAACTGCTTGCCGCATGAAGAAACGAGCCGGTTTATTGCGGGCGCCTGCGCTGCAATGGCTTGTAGAACGCGGCTATCTTCGGAATGAAGTTCTGCGGATTCGCTCCGACAAGGTTGGTCAACACGATGATGGTCAACCGATCGTCCGGATAAACCACGAATGCGGCGCGGGCGCCCCCCATCGCCGCCACTTGCCGATCGGGAGACGTTCCCAGCACCGACCATCCCGCAGCCCAACTCCCGTCGGCGCCATTGTTCAGCTTTTCCGGCGTCCACATGTTCTGGACATTGTCCCTGCTGATCAGTCGGCCACTCGACAAAGCGATCATCCAACGCGCGACTTCATCCGCCGTGGTTTGGATCCCGCCGCCCGCCCAAAGACCATGCGGCATGTCGTAGAACCAATGCGACAAGCGTTCGGCATCGCCTTCCGAGTCGGTTTTACGAGGGAAAAAGCTGTACATCGTGGCGGCATTGGCGACCAGGTCGTAACTGTCGCCGAAAGTCGACAAGCGCATGCCGGCGACCGCGAATTGACGCTCCGCCAGATACTGCTCATAAGGCATCTTCGTTTGCTTGGCGATGATCCGCGCCAACAAACCATAGTTGGTCTGGTTGTAGGCGAACCGTTCGCCCACGGACGCATCCATCGGCCGCAGTTGCACTGCCTTCCACGCATCCGACTCGGAGCCGCCTCCAATCAGACCCTGCTGATCGAGGATGTCCGGAAGCCCCGAGGTATGCGCAAGGAGTTGGCGGACACGGACGCTGCGCCAAGCCTCGGGCAAGTCGTCCAGATAGCGGGAGACGGGCGCGTCGAGATCCACGAGTCCGGCTTCGGCCAATTGCATCATGGCGACGCCGGTAAACGACTTGGTTGCGGAGTTGATCGGGAAAAGAGTCGTGTTTGTGGCAGGCACGCGGTTCTCGACGTTGGCCAAGCCGTAACTTTCGGACAATAAGACCCGATCGTCCTTGACGACATCGATCTGCAGGCCCGGTAAGCGTTGTTCCTCCAACGT
>CBIHKW010000060.1:0-24028 GCA_966203835.1 uncultured Thermomonas sp. | reverse complement strand
GTTTGAAGATCACCCCGAATACCGCCAGCGCCCAGATGGTGCCGAACAGCCACCAGCCCAGCGTGCCGCGCAGGCCGATGAGGGTGAAGGGGGTGTAGGTGCCGGCGATCAGCAGGTAGATCGCGCAGTGGTCGAAGACCTTGAGCCGGCCTTTCACCACCGGATGCTGGATCGCGTGGTACAGGGTCGAGGCCACGTACAGCAGCAGCAGGGTGATGCCGAAGACGATGGCGGCGCTGAGCTGCCAGCCGTCGCCGTAGAGTGCGGCGAGGGTGACCAGCGCCGCGCCGCCGGCCAGCGCGGCGGCGGCGCCGACGCCGTGGGTGAGGGCGCTGGCCAGCTCCTCGCGCATGTGAGCCTCGCGCACATGGGCTTCACGTTTCGAGGCTTCAACGTCAGTGTGCGTGCCGCTCATGCGTCGACGATCTCCGGTTCGGGTCTTGCGGGTACTTCAAACGCCGGCGGGGCGCTGCCCGGCTGTGCGATCATGAGGGATCGGCCCCCGGTTTGCCCATGATCGTTTCCCACCTGCACCGTTATATTTTCGTCGCGATGCCCAAGACCGGCACCCATTCGGTGCGCCAGGCGCTGCGCGAGCACCTCGGTCCGGACGATATCGAACAGGTCGGACTGTTCGTGAACAAGCGCTTCCCGTTCGATGAAGTCGCGCAGATCAAGCACGGTCATCTCAGCGTGCGCCAGATGCGACCGTATCTCGGCGACGCGGTGTGCGACGACTATTTCAAATTCACCTTCGTGCGCAATCCGTTCGACCGTTTCGTGTCGTACTGCGCGTTCATGACCCGCCAGCACGGCGCGTTCGAGCGCGACCCGCAGGGCACGATGCGCAGGATCCTGTTCGAGCTGCGGCCGATGGATCACGTCCACTTCCAGCCGCAATACACGCTGTTGACCAACGACGCCGATGCGCTGGAAATGGATCTCATCGGCCGGGTCGAGCGCATGCAGGACGATTACGACACCATCTGCGCGAAGATCGGTATCGCAAGCCGCGCGCTCGAGAAGGTCAACAGTTCCAAGCGCGGCGATTACCGGCAGTATTACGATCAGGCGCTGATCGACGGTGTGGCCGAGCTGTATCGCCGCGATCTGGAACTGTTCGACTACCGCTTCTGATGGAACTTCACAAAACGAAAGCTTTCCATGCGAGACCTGCGATGAGCCACGACCCCTACGCCAATCCGCGCAAGACCACCACGATCCGCCGCCTCGGCGCGGTCGATATCGCCGCGCTGAAAG
This sequence comes from uncultured Thermomonas sp., assembly GCA_966203835.1. Taxonomy (GTDB): domain Bacteria; phylum Pseudomonadota; class Gammaproteobacteria; order Xanthomonadales; family Xanthomonadaceae; genus Lysobacter_I. Next base: position 22,768 of record CBIHKW010000060.1, on the reverse strand, counting down.
CCGCGGTGCTGGCGATCCCGGAGCCGGTGTGGGACGCCGAGAACGCCGACAAGCCGAACCGGTTCGAGGCCTTGGACAGGACCCGGCATATCGTGTTCCGTTTCGTCGACAGCACGCGCGACTGGCGCAGCTCGCACGACCGTCCGGCGTGGGCCGAGTGGCGCACGCTGCTGGAACCGGTGATGCATGCGGCGGTGGCGCCGTACGGTTATGCCGGCGGGCAGTTCCCGCGGGTGATGCTAGCGCGGATGGGCGCGGGCGGCGAGATCAAGCCGCATCGCGACGCCAACGCCGCCGCGAAATGGCCGCACAAGATCCATGTGCCGCTGCTGACGAACGAGAAGGTGACGTTCTTCGTCGACGGCATCGGCTACCACTTGCCCGAGGGCGAGGCCGCCGAGGTCAACAACATGGGCGTGCATGCGGTGACGAATGCCGGCGATGCCGATCGCATCCATCTGATCTTCGAATATTTCGATCCGGAGCAACCGGAGCCGGCGTGGTTGGCGCGGGTGGCGGCTGGCGGCTGAATTTCCGGGCGCCCAAAAAGAAACATCCGGCAGCGCCGGATGTTTCGGGGACGCGGAACCGGCGCAAGGCCGGACGGCGCGAGGCGGTTAAACGCCAGCCGCCGTCATCGCCGCCATATCGGGGCGGAAGACGACCGCGAGCGCGATGCCGACCAGGAACAGGATGAAAGGAATCTTGTTTTCAGCGAAGTTCTTGATTCCGTAATAGATGGTGTAGAGGCCGCAGATGAAACAGAAGATCGCTGCCAGCGCGCCGTCCTTCTTGGCGGCATTGACGGTCATCCAGATTGCACCGACGAGGATAAGGATGGATCCCAAGTAATACATAGACTCTCCCCGAATATGAACGCCCCGTTGCGGGGCAGGCCTAGGGTAACGGATAGCGGGAGCCGGCGGGAAGGACTCAGAGCCGGTTGAGACGGCGTACCCGCTGAAGGCGGTTGCGGATGCTGCGGGCGTCCGCGAAGACATATTCCTCGACCTCCACCAGCATGCCGTCTTCCGGCGCGAAGACCTCGCGCATCGCGTACAGCCGGCCGTTGCCTTCGAAAACGGTGCCGGTCGGGGCGGACAGGGCGCGAGGCCCTGCAGCTCAGCGCATCATGGGCGGGCCGACAACACAATCGGACGGGTCGGTGCGCAGCTCGATCGGGAAGGTGATACGGCCGGTCTCGCAGTCTGGGTGATCGATACCCATGATTCGCAATGTTCCGTCGTCGATCGCATAGTCGAGATACCCGATGCCCTCACCACGGTTGTTGAGCATCCGCAGTTGCAGCAGACCGTCGTCATCCCTCACATATTCGAAGCTGCGGCCATGCAGGTCGTAGCCGCAGGTGCGCGCATCATCAGGGATGACCCCGGAAGTCGAGACGATCCGCAGCGATTGCAGTCTGCCATCGCTCACGGTCGCCATCGCTGTGGTTGAGTAAGCGTCCCATTGGCCTCGTCCCTGCCACTCGCAGTCGTAGCGTTGTGTTGCGGCTTCATCGCAGCCCGCCAACGTCAGCAGTAGCGCCATGGTAAAGGTGATGTGCAATCGCATATGGCGCAGTTCGCTCCAGCCGGTCATTCCAATCGATTGAGCTTGCGCACTCGCCGCAGCCGGCGCTGCAGGCTGCGCGGATCGTCGAACAGATATTCCTCGACCTCCACCAGCATGCCGTCTTCCGGCGCGAAGACCTCGCGCATCGCGTACAGCCGGCCGTTGCCTTCGAACGCCAGCCAGCGGTCGCCGTCGCGCACGACCTTGATCTGCGACACCGAGGGGATGATGGTCTGCAGTGCTTCGCTGTCGAGCAGTCTGGTCGCCAGCAGGGTGTCGCGATGCGCGCGCAGGGCATCGGCGCGCTCACCGGCGCTGCGCAGCGCGGAGTCGCGGTCGATGCGGTGGATCGGTTCCAGCTGCGCCAGCGGTACGCGCACCAGGGTTTTGCCGGTGCGCTTGCGGTGGATGTCCATGACCACCTTCGCCATGTACGCATCCTTGTGGTCCATATGCGCGAGCTCGCCGCGCTTGCCGAGCAGGTAGTGCCACCATGTCGAGATCGTCGCGCGCATCGGTCGTGTCTGTGCCGGGTGTCCTGGTCGGTGGGCCGGGCTCAGTCGATCGCCACCGCATGCGCGTGTTCGCGGGTGGCCATGAAGCTCACCGCCGGTGCGCGTTCCTGCGCGAGCTGCAGGTTCACGCGCGTCGGTGCGAGATAGACCAACTGGCCAGCCGCATCGACCGCGAGGTTCAGCGCGTTCTTGTCGCGGAATTCTTCCAGTTTCTTCGCGTCGTCGCAGCGGATCCAGCGCGCGGTCGCGACCTGCACCTGTTCGAACGAAGCGTCGACGCCGTATTCGTCCTTCAAGCGATACGCGACCACATCGAACTGCAGCACGCCGACCGCGCCGAGGATCAGGTCGTTGCTCATCAGCGGGCGGAAGAACTGGGTCGCGCCTTCTTCCGACAGCTGCGCGAGACCTTTCTGCAACTGCTTGAGTTTCAGCGGATCGCGCAGACGCGCGCGGCGGAACAGTTCGGGCGCGAAGTTCGGAATGCCGGTGAAGCTGAGATTCTCGCCCTCGGTGAAGCTGTCGCCGATGGAGATGGTGCCGTGATTGTGGATGCCGATCACATCGCCCGGCCACGCGGTTTCGGCGATCTCGCGGTCGCTGGCCATGAAGGTCAGCGCGTTTGCGAGCTTCATGTCCTTGCCGGTGCGCGTGTGCAGGGTTTTCATGCCGGCGCTGAACTGGCCGGAGCAGATGCGCATGAACGCGACGCGGTCGCGATGCTGCGGGTCCATGTTCGCCTGGATCTTGAACACGAAGCCGGTGAGTTTGTCTTCGCCCGGCGCCACGACGCGGCCGGTGGTGGCGCGCGCTTTCGGCGACGGCGCGTGTTCGATGAAGAAATCCAGCAGCAGCTGCACGCCGAAATTGTTCACCGCCGAACCGAAGAACACCGGCGTCTGCTTGCCGGACAGATACTCTTCCTTGTCGAACGGATGCGAGGCGCCTTCCACCAGTTCCAGTTCGTCGCGCAGTTCGGCCAGCATCGCGCTGCCGATGCGTTGTTCCAATGCCGGGTCGTTGATCGACGCGAAAATCGTCGAATCCTGACGGGTGAAGTTGCGCCCGGCTTCGTACAGATGCACTTCGCCGGTGAGCAGATGCACCACGCCTTTCAAACGCGAACCCATGCCGATGGGCCAGGTGATCGGCGCGCACTGGATGCCCAGCACCGATTCCACCTCGTCCAGCAGATCGATCGGCGGCTTGCCTTCGCGGTCGAGTTTGTTGATGAAGCTCATGATCGGCGTGTCGCGCAGCCGGCAGACCTCCATCAGCTTGATGGTGCGTTCTTCGACGCCTTTGGCGACGTCGATCACCATCAGCGCCGAATCCACCGCGGTCAGCACGCGGTAGGTGTCTTCGCCGAAGTCGGCGTGGCCGGGGGTATCGAGCAGATTGACGATGCAGTCCTCGTAGGGGAACTGCATGACCGAGGAGGTCACCGAGATGCCGCGCTCCTTTTCCAGCGCCATCCAGTCGGAAGTCGCGTGGCGGGCGGCCTTGCGGCCCTTGACCGAGCCGGCCATCTGGATCGCGCCCCCGAACAGCAGCAGCTTTTCGGTCAGCGTGGTCTTGCCGGCGTCGGGGTGCGAAATGATCGCGAAGGTGCGCCGACGGGCGGCTTCGGTGGAGACATCGGACATGGGGAGTGGCGCCAGAGCGCCCGGGATCGAAAGGAAGGGGCGAATTATACGGGCCCGGCCTGCCTCAAGCCCGAAACCCCGGGCCCAGAAGTTTCCTGTGGGAGCGGCGGAAGCCGCGATAGGCAGCGGGTTTTCAACAGCCGAACGGCTGGTCAAGCTTTGCAGCACAGCATCGCGGCTCCCGCCGCTCCCACAGGGAGGATCGGCCCTGCTGACATGTCCTGTCAGCGGTCGGCGCTATCCTCGCGTCATGAGCACCTACTGCGATTTCGCCCCCGGGCACCCGGTTCACGGGCCTTACCACGACCACGAATACGGCGTTCCGACCCGCGACGAGTCGGCGCTGTTCGAGCGCTTGATCCTGGAAATCAATCAGGCCGGGCTGAGCTGGGAAACCATCCTCAAGAAGCGCGAGGGCTTCCGCCGCGCCTACGACGGCTTCGACGTGGACACGGTGGCGGCCTACGGCGAGGCCGAGCGCGCCCGGCTGCTGGCCGACCCCGGCATCATCCGCAACCGCCTGAAGGTGGAGGCCGCGATCCACAACGCCCAGGTCGTCCGCGATCTGCGCGCGTCCCACGGCGGCTTCGCCGGATGGCTGGATGCGCACGCGCAGCTGGACGGCGCGCTGCGCGACAAGGCGGCGTGGGTGAAGCTGTTCAAGACGCGGTTCCGCTTCACCGGCGGCGAGATCGTCGGCGAGTTCCTGATGAGTCTCGGGTATCTGCCCGGTGCGCATCGCGAGGATTGCCCGGCGTTCAAGCGTGTCGCGAAGTTGAAACCGGTGTGGATGCGGCAAGTACTGTAGAGCGGGCTTCAGCCCGCTGAGCAACAGCAGATCCCTCACGTTCGTTCGGGATGACAGAACCGGTTTCGCGATCTGCAGGCAGCGGCCTGAAGGCCGCTCTACAAGAACGGATCACTTGGATTCCGTGAACCGCAGGATGCCCTGTGGGCCGAACATGCGGAACGGGATCGATTCGAGGCGCATGCCGCGGTTCGCCTGCACCGTGAAATGCAGGTGCGGGCCGGCGGTGAAGCCGGTGTTTCCCGACAGACCGATCACTTCGCCCTTGCGTACGCGCTGGCCCACGCGCACCAGCACGCCGTCGGCGCTCAGGTGCGCGTACAGCGCCATGGTGCCGTCGTCGTGGACGATGCGCACGAAATTGGCGCGACCGGCGTATTGCTCCGCATTGAGCCCGGCCTGGGCGAAATCGGCCTCGACTTCCATCACCGTGCCGGCGCGCGCGGCCAGCACCGGGGTGCCGATCTCGGCGGCGAAATCCACCGCATGCCGGTTCTGGGCGTCGTTGTGGCTGTAGGCGCCGCCCCAGCCCTGTTCGATCCGCAGCTGCGAGGTCTGCAGCGGGTAGGCGTATTCGACATCGCGCGGTTTCGCGTTGGGCGTGCCCGGCACGATCTGCAGGCGCAGGCCGCGGTTGGGCTGCGCCTTCAGGCGCGCGACCAGCTTGCGTTCGAATGCGGGCACCACGGTGCGCGCCGGCAGCGGCGGGTCGCCGGCGATTTCGCCGCCGTTTTCGGGGGACAGCAGGATTTCGGCCGGACCCGCCAGCGCGTTCTCTGCCCAGATTTCGACCGTTCCCGCTTCATCGCCGACCAATGATTCGACGAAGCTGACGGCGACGCGCCGGTCCTGCGGCCCGGTCATGCGCAATGTCATCCACGACGCCTGCGCGCTGGCGCAGACCGCGCAGACGATCAGCAGCGCGAGAACCGGCGCGCGCATCGTCCGCATCGTCTGCGCTACAGACAGTCGCGGTCGAGCTTCAACGCCGCCGCGATGTCGCGCAGATCGAAGGCGGCGACCGATTTGTCCTGATGCACCGCGAACAGGGCGCCCTTCGGAAACCGCTTGCTCGCCGCGGTGCGCAGAGTGATGCCGTCGGTGGTGGCGACGGTCTTGCCGGTGATGCTGCCGATGCGGGTCAGCGTTTCGCGGTCGAAGACGTGGAACACGGTCAGCGGCGAGAGTTGATCGACCGAGACCCAGTAGCCCTTGTCCTGTTTGCAGACCCACAGCGACACGCCTTCGGCTTCGAAGGTGAAGGTATCGCCCGGAATCTGCCGTCCGGTGGCGCGGCCGGCCAGGGTGTATTCGCGGAGCGTCGACTGCGGACGATATTCGTCGGCGATCAGCAGACGGTCGTGGGCCGGGTCGCCGGCGATGGATTCGACGATGCGCAGTGCGTTGGCTTCGCCGGTATCGCCGAAACTGCCTTCCGGCTCGGCGGCGAATCCGCCTTCGGCGTCGAAGCGCAGGCGATAGCGGCGCACGCGCTGGTCCAACTGTTCGAGCGGCGGCACCACGTCGAAACGCTCGCCGAGCATGAAGTTGTCGGTGACGTACACCTCGATGCTGCCATCCTGCGCAGGGTTCAGCCACAGGCCGTACGGCGCGCGCAGCAGGGCTTCGCCGAAGCTGCCGAGCGGACGGAAATCCGGCAGCGAGAGCACCTGCACGCGGTGATTGTCGCGTTCGACCACGAACAGACGGTCGCCGTGGACAGCGATGCCGTTCGGGCGTTTGAACTGGCCGGGCTCGCTGCCCTTGGCGCCGATCTCGCGCAGCCGGGCGCCGGTGTCGGCGTCGAACACGATCAGGCGATGGCTGGATTTGGCGGTCGCGATCAGCCAGGCGGTGCCGTCGGGGTGGCGCCAGGTCGCGAGCGAATCGAGTTCGTCCTTGGTCGGGCTTTCGGCCGAGACATAGGCCTCGGCGACGACGGTCTGCGAGGGGCGGGGCGGTTTCGCGGCGTCGTGCGACAGGGCCGATGCGGCGGAGACGAGCAGGACGAAGGCGCTGCTGGCCGCGCAGGCGCGGCGGAAGGAAAGAGTACGCATGCGCGAAGTATCGCGGAATCGGCGCGGCTGTGGGCCGCTTATGATTTATCGTTCTATGCGGATGAAGCGATTGACAAGCCCGGAGACCTCCGGCAATCTGCGCGCATCCATCAAGACCGGCTGAGGGACAGGCCCGAAGACGCCGGGGCAACCTGATGGAGGCATCGCAATCGCGATGACTCCACAAGGTGCCAATTCCTGCGGGGACCCTGTGTCCGTCCGTGAAGATGGTTGCGCGCCCCGGTCGTGTCCCTTGTCCGTGCGCAGCAGCTTCCCTCCGGTCTCCCCGCGGCTTCGATGGCCCCATCGCCCCGGAGACCGCCATGACCCTCGCCGCTTTCGCCGAACCGCAGCTCGCGGATTCAACGCTTTACGACTGTCGACCCTTCGCCGTGGCGCCGTCCGTCGGCGCGATCCGTGGCCGCGTGCATGCGCAGCTGACGCTGGCGCATGCCGGCGCGCGCGATCTGCACATCGGCTACGAACTGGTCGGCCCGGCCGGCGCCCCGGTGGTGCTGGCGGCGGGCGGCATTTCCGCGCACCGGCATGTCGTCGCCAGCGACGCATTCCCCGAATCGGGCTGGTGGCAGAGCCAGAGCGGCGTCGGTCTCGACACGAACCGCGTGCAGGTGCTGGCCATCGACTGGCTGGGCGCCGACGGCACCCTGGACGCGCCGATCGACAGCGCGGACCAGGCCGACGCGATCGCTGCTGTGCTCGACGCGCTGGGCATCGACCACGTGGCCGCGTTCTTCGGCTGTTCCTACGGCGCGATGGTCGGCCTGCAGTTCGCGGCGCGTCATCCGCAGCGCGTGGGCAAGCTGGTCGCGATCAGCGGCGCGCATCGCTCGCACCCCTTCGCCAGTGCATCGCGCGCCCTGCAACGCCAGGCGGTGGCGCTGGGCCAGCTGCAGTGCGACGAATCGCAGGGTCTGGCCTTGGCGCGGCAGTTGGCGATGCTGACCTATCGCACGCCGACCGAGTTCGCCGAGCGCTTCGACGCGCCGCCGACCCTGGTCCACGGTCGCGTGCGCGTGGCCGCCGAGGATTATCTGGAACACTGCGCCGCGACCTGGATCGCGCGCACCACGCCGACCGCGTTCCTGCGTCTGTCGGAATCCATCGACCTGCACGCCATCGATCCGCGCCGCGTGCCAGTGTCGACCACGGTGGTCGCCATCGCCGAAGACCGGCTGGTGCCGCAGGAAGACCTGTTCGCGCTGTCCGAGGCTTTGCCGCAGGGCGAACTGCGGGTGCTGCGCTCGAAATTCGGTCACGACGCCTTCCTCACTGAAACACTGGAGATCGGCAACATTCTCGAACGCTCTTTGCGCAATGTGTGCGGAGGTGAAGCATGAGCGCCGACACCCTCAACGGCCTGCCGCGCCGCAGCGCCGCGCGCGCCGCGACCAATGCGGTCCGCGCCGGCATCGACCGCGATACCGCATTCGGCGCAGTGACGCCGCCGCTGGTGCTGTCGTCGAACTTCAGCTTCGCCGGTTTCGGCGAGAAGCGGCAGTACGACTACACCCGCAGCGGCAACCCGACCCGCGACCTGCTGGGCGAGGCGCTGGCGGATCTGGAAGGCGGCGCCGGCGCGGTGGTCACCTCCACCGGCATGTCCGCGATCACCCTGCTGCTGCACGCGCTGCTGAAGCCGGGCCAGCGCCTGGTGGTGCCGCACGATGCGTACGGCGGCAGCTGGCGTCTGTTCAATGCGCTGGCGGCGAAGGGCGCGTTCGAGCTGACGACCATCGATTTCACCGATCCGCGCGCGTTGGCCGAGACGCTGGCGACGCAGCCGGCGGTGGTCTGGATCGAAACCCCCTCGAACCCGCTGCTGCGCATCACCGACCTGCGTTTCGTGATCGACGCCGCGCACGCCGCCGGTGCGCTGACCGTGGTCGACAACACCTTCCTGTCGCCCGCGCTGCAGACGCCGATCGAATTCGGCGCCGATTTCGTGATCCATTCCACCACCAAATACATCAACGGCCACAGCGATGTGGTCGGCGGCGCGGTGGTGGCGAAGACTGCCGAACACCACCAATCGTTGACCTGGTGGGCGAACGCGCTGGGCATCACCGGTTCGCCGTTCGACAGCTTCCTCACCCTGCGCGGGCTGCGCACGCTGGATGCGCGCCTGCGCGTGCATCAGGAAAACACCCACGCGCTGATCGCATTGCTGCAGGATCATCCGGCGGTGCGCAAGCTGCACTATCCGGGCCTGCTCACGCATCCGGGGCATGCGCTGGCCGCGCGCCAGCAGCGCGGCTACGGCGCGATGCTGAGCCTTGAACTGGAAGGCGGCGAGGACGCAGTGCGCGCGTTCGTCGACGGTCTGGATTACTTCACGCTGGCCGAATCGCTGGGCGGCGTGGAAAGCCTGATCGCGCATCCGGCGACGATGACCCATGCGGCGATGACGCCCGAAGCGCGTCAGGCCGCCGGCATCGTCGACGGTCTGCTGCGGCTGTCGGTAGGCATCGAGCATGCCGACGATCTGGTCGAAGACATCGCGGCGGCGCTGGAGCGCGCGCTCGCGATCGCCGACGCGCGAAAACCCCTGTCGCAACAGGTCGCGGTATGACCTCGGCGGTCGTCGCGACGCGCACGCCGGCGGCCGTGCGGCCGGCGCGCATCGCGCTGCTCGGTACGGGAACGGTGGGCAGTGCGGTGCTGGCGCGACTGGCGGGCTGGCAGGGCACCACGCTGGGCGAACGGCTGTCGCTGCGTTACGCCGCGAACTCGCGGTTCTCGTTCCAGCCGTCGTCGTTCGCCGATGCGGTGGAACGTGCCGCATGTCGCGATCATCCGCGCGCGGTGGTCACGCCCTCGCCGAGCGCGGTGCCGCTGATGCTGGGCGAATACGGCGTGCGCATCCTGATCGACGCCACCGCCAGCGAAGCCGTCGCCGAACGTCACGCCGCGTGGCTGGCGCAGGGCATTCACGTCGTCACCGCGTGCAAGCTCGGGCAGGGCACTTCGCTGGCGCGCTGGCAGGCGATCCGCGACGCGCAGCGCAGCGGCAACAGCCATTACGGCGACAGCGCCACCGTCGGCGCGGGTCTGCCGCTGCTGCGGTCCATCCGCGCCCTGCAGATCGGCGGCGACCGCATCCACGCCATCGCCGGAGTGCTGTCCGGGTCGCTGGCATGGTTGTTCAACCAGTACGACGGCCTGCGCCCGTTCTCGGGCTTCGTGCGCCAGGCCCGCGACGCCGGCTACACCGAACCGGATCCGCGCGACGACCTCAGCGGCGAAGACGTGCGCCGCAAGATCCTGATCCTGGCCCGCGCCGCTGGCGTCGCACTGGACAGCCGCGACATCGAAGTCGATTCGCTGGTGTCGCCCGAGCTTGCGGCGCTGGCCGCTGCCGATGTGGATGCGGCGCTGCCCGACCTCGATACCGCCATGCGCGAGCGTTACGCCGACGCCTACAAACGCGGCGAGAAACTGCGCTTCATCGCGCGGCTGGAAAACGGCAGAGCGCGCGTCGGTCTGGAATCGCTGCCGGCGGACCATCCGCTGGCCGGCGGCGCCGGCACCGACAACAAGGTGGCGATCTGGAGCGACCGTTATCGCCAGCAGCCGCTGGTGATCCAGGGTCCGGGCGCGGGCGCGGAAGTCACCGCCGCCGGTTTGCTGGACGATGCGCTGGGGATCGCGGAAAGCGCATTGCGGATGTACTGAACGCGCCATCGCGTTCCGGACGCCCGCGGGTTTTCGCTGCGGACGTCATTGTGGACGATCATCCGCGCCGCTGAAGTAGTCCTCCAGCGGCTGCGGCCGATGCAGGAAATACCCTTGGGCATAGTCGATGCCCAATGTTTTCAGAGTCTGCAGCACCGCTTCGTTTTCGACCTGCTCGGCGATGGTCTTCTTGTCCAGCACATGCGCGATGTCGGCGATGGCGCGGGCGACCGCCGCAGACAGTGCGGAGTCGGCGAGATTGCGGATGAAACTGCCGTCGATCTTCAGATAGTCGACATCGAGCGAGCGCAGGTAGTCGAACGAACAGAAGCCGGTGCCGAAGTCGTCCAGCGCGAACGCGCAGCCCAGCGCGCGCAGTTCCGCGATCAGCTCCTGCGCGCGCGACAAGTCGCGGACCGCGCTGGTCTCGGTGATTTCGAAGCACAGTTTGCGCGCGGGCAGCGCGCTGCGGCGGACGCGGGCGACCAGAAATTCGCGGAAGGACTCGTCGACCATCGAGGCCGCGGTGAGGTTGATCGCGCACAGACCGATCCGTTCCGCGGCTTCGGGCCGGGATTCGAACCAGTGCAACGCGAGTTCGATCACGTGGCGATCCAGCGCGACGCCCAGCTGGAAGCGTTCGGCGGCGGGAATGAACTGCCCGGGCGTCAGCACTTGGCCGCTCGCGGCATCGCGCATGCGCAACAGGATTTCGATGTGCCGTCCGTCCGTATCGCTGTCGGCGAAGGGCAGGATCGATTGGCAATGCAGTTCGAACAGCCCGCGATCCAGGGCTTCGCGGATGCGCACGGCCCAGCGCATGGCTTCGCTGCGGTCCTGGGTGTCGCCGTGCTCCTCGTTGGCCAGACAGACCCGGTTGCCGCCCAGTTCCTTGGCGGTGAAGCACGCGGTGTCGGCGAGCGACAGCCATTCGCTGCGCCCGCCGTCGTCGGCGCGGAACGGCACCAGACCGATGCTGACGGTGACGTTGAGCACCCGGCCGTGCCAGCCCACGCGGTAATGCTCGATGGCCTCGCGGACCTGCTCGATGCGCGCCCGCACCTGCGCCGCATCGCCTTCCAGCAGCAATGCGAATTCGTCGCCGCCGATCCGGAACACTTCGCCGTCCGCCCCGACTTCCGCGCGCAGCAGCGAACCGATGCCGTGCAGCATGGCGTCGCCGGCCGCATGGCCGATGGTGTCGTTGATGACGCTGAAATGATCCAGGTCGAGATAGGCCAGCCCCTGGTCCCGGCTTGCGCCGGCCAGCGCGGTGGTTTTCATCATCGATTCGAACGCGGCCCGGTTCGGCAGCCCGGTGGCTTCGTCGGTGGTCGCCTGCCGCAGGGCGCGCTGGTTCGCCGCGCGCTGCTGCGCCATGGCCGCCATCAACGTGATCGGTACGTTCGCGAACACACACATCGAGCCCAGCAGCATCGCGGCTTCCAGCGTGTTCTGCGGCGCCGGAAATCCGGCCATGCCCAGCCCCGCGAGTGTGGTCAGCGCGACCACGGCGACGGCGGTGCCGAAGATCGACCAGACCGGCTCGAAGCGGATCGCGCTCCACAGCAGCACGCCCAGCGGCAGGGCGATCAGGCCATAGGCGTACGCGCTGCTCTGGATGCCGACCAGGAAGATCACCAGATACGACGCCGGCAGGCAGACCAGCCAGATCGCTTTCTCGCGGCGCGGGGCATAGCGCTCCTCCGATCGCCGGTGGCGGGCCGCGGACGCCGTGGCCGGCGCGCTGAGATACAGCGCCACCGGGCCGAGGCTCATGATGCCGAGCAGATCGCCCAGCGCCCACTTGGCGTAGGCCGGCCAGAACGCATTGCTGTGCAGCATGTCCGCCACGATCAGCCCGCTGCTGCCGATGAGACCCGAGGTCAACGACATGAACATGCCGCCCGCGAGGACGCTGAAGCCGCTGCGCATGCTCAGCGGGTTGCCCATCAGATCCTTCCATCGCGTGCAGGCGTAGTAGCCGACGATCGCGCCGACCACATTGCTCAGCACCGAAAACGGCAGGAAGGCGGCCGGCACCGGTGCGAACAGCGCGTGGACCAGCAGCACGGGAAGCACCGCGATCAGCGACCAGCGCGGCCCGTAGCGCAGCGCCGCGATGAAGGCGATGCCGGATGGCGGCCACAGCAGGGTGACGTCCGTACCGATGCCGACGAAGGCGGTCGAGTACCACGCACCGGCGAAATAGGCTGCGGAAAAGATCAGGAAACGGCGCATCGGGTGGCCCCTTACCATCCCGTGTACCCACCGAGTGTACGCCCGGCGCGCCCGCAGCGGACGGCCGGCAAGCGTTCTGCTGCGGTGCGCGGCTGCGGCCCGCTGCGGCCCTCTGTCCCATGGCTGCAATGTCCGCGTCATTCCGCTGCCATCGTGGCGTCGAACACTGGCCGCTTGCCCGCAGGACCATCGCATCCGCCCATGAGAAAAACTCCGCTCGCCCTGGCCATCGCCGGGCTCTTCATCGTGTCCGTCGCGCCGCTGGCCATCGCGCAGACTTCGCCCCAGACCGAATCGCATGCCGCGCCCGACGGCGCCGCCGATGCGCTCGACACGATCGTGGTCCGCGGCGAAACCGTCTATCGCGACCGCGCCGATGCGCCGGCGACGCTGGTCTACGATCTCGAATACTTCCAGCAGTTCGAGCCGCTGACCGTCGGCGACATGCTCAAGCGCGTGCCCAGCGTGGCCTTCCTGTCCGACGTACTGGAATACGATGGCGTGCGCTTGCGCGGCCTCGATCCGGGCTACACCCAGATCCTCATCAACGGCGAGCGCGTGCCCGGCGCCGGCTTCGACCGTTCGTTCTTCGTCGATCGCATCCCGGCCGAACTGGTGGAGCGCGTCGAGATCGTGCGTTCGGCTTCGGCCGACCGCAGCGGCGATGCGGTCGCCGGTTCGCTCAACATCGTGCTGCGCGACGGCCATTCGCTGGACGGCGGCTATCTGCGCGTCGGCGCGCTGCACTACGATGACGGCAACACCGAACCGCTGTTCGGCGCGGTGTGGGGCGGCGAAGCGCTCGGCGGCAATCTGCTGCTTGGCGTGAACAGTCAAGGCCGCCGCAACCCGAAGGACAAATTCAGCCGTCGCTACGACGCGCCCGGCGGCACGCTCGACAACACCGAAGTGCAGGCCGACGTGCGCAGCGGCGACGACCGCGCCTTCAACGCCGCCTACGACGCCGAGATCGGCCCGGGCAAGCTCGGCATCGACCTGTTCTACGTGCGCACCGACCGGCTGCAGGACGAGGATTCGCTGGAATACGCCGACGGCATCGAGAACAACGCGAACCTGGTGACGGTCAACGACAACGACCTCGACATCCGCACCGACAACTGGTCGTTCGGCATCGACTACGATTGGGCGATGGCCGGCGGCGATACGCGCGTGAAATTCGGCTGGGCCGGTTTGGACGACCGGCAGTTCGAACTGGAAGACGAGTACGAATACCTGCGCGACAGCAATCCCTTCCCTGAGGACGACCGCTACACCGGCGACCGCACCTACACCGATGTCGAGGATCGCGAACTCTCGTTCGAGCTGCGCCACACGCGCGACATCGGCGATGGCGACAGCGCGCTGCGCTTCGGCGTGGCGTACACGCGCAAGCAGCGCGACACCTCGATCACCACCGACCGCAACCGCATCACCATTCCCAACGCGCCGACGCCGCGGCCGACGCTGCCGGGCGCGTTCGGCCCGTATCTACCGGTCGCCGGTGGCGTCAACACCATCGATGAAACCCGGATCGAGCCGTTCGTGCGTCTTGACGGCAAATCCGGCGCGTTCGAGTGGGAAGCGGGTCTGCGCTATCAGCGCACCGAAACCGAAATCGAGGATCTGACCGTCGCGCCGACCGACCGTCGCAGCGATAACCGCTACGGCGAACTGCTGCCGTCGGCGCACCTGCGCTGGAACCTCGACGACACCCAGCGCCTGAGCCTGTCGCTGGCGCGCACCATGCGCCGTCCCGGTTTCGACAATCTCTCGCCGGCGCTGCTGCTGGCCGAACTGGGCGACAACGATCTGCTGGGCAATCCCGAGCTGCGTGCCGAAACCGCATGGGGTCTGGACTTCGGCTGGGAGCGTCGCCTCGGCCGCCGCGGCGTGGTCGGCGTGAATCTGTTCTATCGCGACATCACCGATCTGATCGAGATCGCGAACACAGGCGTGGAAGGCGATGAAGGCCCGGGCACGTTCGTGCTGCAGCCGCGCAACGCCGGCGATGGCGAGGTCTGGGGTGCGGAACTCGATCTTTCGACCCCGCTCACCGGTTTCGGCATGGAGCACACCGGCGTGTTCTTCAACTACTCGTGGCTGGACAGCGAAATCGAGGACACCTTCGGCACCCGCCGCTTCAACAGCCAGTCGGATTACGTGCTCAACGTCGGCTTCATCCAGGAACTGCCGACGCCTGAAATGTCGTTCGGCGTGACCTACCGAAAACAGGGCGAGGCCTACGGCCGCATCGTCGGCGAAGAAGTGCGCACGTCGTACGACGGCGACCTCGAAGCCTTCATCGAGAAACGCTTCGGCGAGCAATGGGCGCTGCGCCTGACCGGCTCCAACCTGCTGGATGCGTCGAAGGACGAGGTGTTCGACAAGTTCACCACGATCGCGGATCAGATCGACCGCAATCACGATGAATACGAACTGGAAAGCGAAACAGGCGGGCCGGTGTACCAACTGGTGTTGCGCTACCAGTTCTGATCCTGTGGATCCGGTCAACGGGAATGTTGGAATCGACCCGTCTTCGTAGGAGGGCCTTCAGGCCCGAGCTCGAAAGAGTCGCGGCAAGCGTTGGGAAAAGCTCGGGCCTGAAGGCCCTCCTACAGGCATGACCATCGAATCCAATGTCGTCATGTTGTATTCTGCCGGTTCTTCAGAGAAGCGCGGCCAATGCCGCGCTTCTTTCGTTCACCCCATCGCGATCACTCGATCCCGCGCCCGAACAACCCCAGATACAGCGCCCGATAGATCACCGTCGAATCGATGGTGCCCTCGATCTTCACCGCACCCGGACCGATCCCGCGCGCGACCGTGCCGCCGGCGCTGTCCGAATCCGACGCCCAGGTGATGTAGAACGGTTGGCGCACGCCGCGCGCGTCAGCCGCGCTCATGAACGGCTTGCCGCCGTCGCTGTCGAGCAGCGAACCGTTGGCCGTGCGCGTCGGCAGCGGACGCGGCAGATCTTTCGGATCGTCCAGATCGTCGCTGGTCGCGTTCATGCCGCTGTTGTCGGAATCCGACGCCACCACCACGGTCAGCGCCGGATTCGCACGCGCTTCGGCGAGTGCGATCGCGATCGCGCGGTCGGCGCCCGCGGCGGCTTCCAGCGTGGCCGGCGCGTTGTTTTCGCCGGAGAGATTGTCGGTGGCTTCTTCGTTGCCGACGATCAGATAACCGTTCGGAGCATGTTTGAAGCGCGCGAGGATGAAGCCGAGCATCTCGTCGAAGCGCGGCGCCTGCGGCTGGAACGGCGCCAGCTTCTTCCGCGCCAGGGTGGCTTCATCGGCTTCGTTGAACGTCGCTTCGTGCGCGAACAGGCCGATCACGCGCTGCGTGTCCTGCGGCAACGCCAGCAACTCGTCGCGGGTGAACACGACCGCATAACCGGCCGCCTTCGCTTCTTCGATCAGATTGCGTCCGTCGGTGCGCACGCCCAGGCCGTGACGGCCGCGTACGCCTTTGGGCAAGAAGAACATCTCGCCGCCGCCGAGCGCGATGTCGGGTTTCGCCGCGAGGATCTGCGCGGCGATGCCGGCCTCGTCGTCGCGGTCGGCGATGGTGGCGAGGAATGCGCCGGTGCCCGGTTCGGTCATCGGTGCGGAATTGAAGATCGCGATTTTCTTGCCGGCGGCCTGCGCTTCGCGCATCAGGCTCATGCGCTGGCCCGAGGCCGCGACCGGCACCTGGCCTTTCTCGATCCAGCCGTAGCTGTCCAGCGACGCGCGGATGCCGTACGCATGCGTGGTGGCGCCGCCGTTGGACGAGGCGTTGACGCTGTCGGTCATCGGTCCGACGTAGATCGCCAGCCGCGGCAGTCGATCCCAGGCCAGGCGGCCGTCCGGTCCGACCTGCATCAGCCGCGTGGCCGCCCAGGTATTCGCGCCCATGCCGTCGGGATGCAGGAAGATCGCGCTGCCGGCCTCGGGCTGCGCGGCGGAAGCGATGGATAGGTGCAGAGTTGCGGCGATGGCGAGCGCCAGTGCGAGCGGATATCGGGTCATGGAAAAATTCGGTCGGGAACAAACCAGTCAAGATCGACGATCAAGATGACATTCCGGCGACAGCGGCGGCGTGTCGTGCATCGTGAAGCATCCCCGCCGGGGCGTCATAAGTCCTTGATGCGCAAGCGCTGTCGTCGGGGTGTCGGGTCGCTGTCGTGGTGCGCGGGCGGCCTGTTCGATGTGATGGGCTATCCTCCCGATCCGGTCACACGATATGCACGACGAGATGGCGATCAACGCACAACGACTCCGCTCTCTGCGCGAACAGCGCGGATGGTCGCAGGAACAGCTTGCGGACGTGTCCGGCTTGAGCGCGCGCACGATCCAGCGCGTGGAAGCCACGGGCGCGGCATCGCTCGAGACGCGGATGGCGTTGGCCGCGGCACTGGAACTGGCGCCTGCCGATCTGCTGGTTCCGGCCCAGGCGTCCCGCGCAGAACTGTTGCCGCCGGTCCATGCAACCGCTGCGCGGCCATGGCGCGGGCAACACCCGCTGTTCACGGCGATCCTGCTGATCGTGCTGCTGGTGTTCGTGCAAATGATCTTCGGCTACATCGTCGGGCGCGACATGGCCAATCGCGACGACGCCCGCGCGCAGCAAGAGGCTGCGGGCGGCGGAAGATGATTCCGGGCGCTGCCGCCCGGCGGGTCAGCTTTCCGGGCTGTTCGTTGCGGGGCGACTGAAGTACTGCTCCAGCGGCTCCGGCCTGTGCAGCCCGAAGCCCTGCGCCAGATCGACGCCCAGCGAGCGGAGCAGATCGCAGTCGTCTTCGTTTTCGACCTGTTCGGCGACGGTCTTCTTGTTGAGGACGTGGGCGATGTCGGTGATCGAACGCACGATCGCCGTCGATAGCTGCGAGTCGCGAAGGTCGCGCACGAAGCTGCCGTCGATCTTGAAGTAGTCCACGTCCAGCGAGCGCAGGTAATTGAACGAACAGAAACCAGTGCCGAAATCGTCCAAAGCGAAGGCGCAGCCCAGGGCGCGCAGTTGGGTGATCAGCGTCTGCGCGCGGGCGAGGTCGCGGACGGCGCTGGTTTCGGTGATTTCGAAACACAGGATGCTGGCCGGCAGCGGGCTGCGCAGCACGCGCTCGACCAGAAAACGCTGGAAACCCTCGTCGACCATCGATGCGGCGGTGAGGTTGATCGCGCACAGATGCACCTGCGCGGCGGCTTCGGGGCGGGCCTCCAGCCAGCCCAGCGCGAGTTCGATCACGTGCCGGTCCAACGGCACGCCCAGCTGGAAACGTTCGGCCGCGGGAATGAACGCGCCCGGCGCGAGGCGCTGGCCGGTGTCGGGGTCGCGCATGCGCAGCAGGAATTCGAAATGCCGGCCCTGCTGCGGCGCATCGCCCAGCGGCAGGATGGCCTGGCAGTCGAGCTCGAACAGGCCGTTGTCGAGCGCTTCGCGGATGCGGACCGCCCAGCGCATCGCCGCGGTGCGTTCCTGCAGTTCGCCCGGTTCCTGATTGGCCACGCAGATGCGGTTGCCGCCGATTTCCTTCGCGGTGAAACAGGCGCTGTCGGCCAGCGACAGCAGGCGTGCGGAATCGGCGCCGTCGGCCCGGAACGTCGCCAGGCCGATGCTGGCGGTGACGTTCAGCATCTGATCCTGCCAACCGATCCGATAGCGTTCGATCGCCTGGCGCACGTCTTCAGCGGTGCGCAGCGCTGCCTCCGGCGGGCCGCGCAGCAGCAGCGCGAATTCGTCGCCGCCGATGCGGAACACCTGGTCGCCGCGTCCGATCTTCGTCCGCAGCAGCGAGCCGATGGCCTGGATCAGCGTATCGCCGGCGGCATGGCCGATGGTGTCGTTGATCAGGCTGAGATGATCGAGATCGAGATAGATCAACCCGTGTTCTTCGCCCTTGTGCGACATCGCCTGCTGCACCGCTTCCTCGAAGGCGCTGCGGTTGGGCAGGCCGGTGGCGGCGTCGGTCACCGCGCGGGTCAGCGCCTGACGGGTGGCGGAGCGTTGTTCGGCGATCGCTGCCATCAGCATCAGCGGGATGTTCGCGAACAGGCACATGAAGCCGAGCAGCAGCGCGGTGTCGAGCGGATCCTTGGGCGACTGGAAGCCGCCCAGGCCCAACGCGGTCAGCGAGGTGATGATGAGGACCGCGACGCTGGTACCCAGCACCGACCACAGCGGCTCGAACCGCGCCGCGCTCCACAGCAGCAGCGCCAGCGGCAGCGACACCAGTCCCAGCGAATACAGGCCGTTCTTGGTGCCGGCGAAATAGAAGATCGGCACGGTGAGCGCGCTGCACAGCACCCAGATTCCTTTCTCGCGCGCCGACGAATATTTGCCGTTCACGGTGAGGCTGGCGCCGCCCGACGACCGATGGGTCAGATAGAGCAGCGAGGGCGCCAGGCAGATGATGCCGAGCAGGTCGCCCATGCTCCATCGGGCGAGCGCCAGCCAGTGTTCGTCGCCGGCGTCCATGCCCGATGCGATCAGCCCGGCGGTGCCGATCAGCCCGGAGCTGACGGACATCGCCAGCGCGCCGCACATCAACCCGAAGCCGCTGCGGACGCTCAGCCTGGCCCGGGTGCCGGTGATCGACGTACAGACGTAATAGCCGACGAGCACGCTCAGCAGATTGCTGGCGACCGAGTAGGGCAGGAAAGCGGCGGGGACGGGGCTGAACAGCCAATGGTTCAGCAGCACCGGGATCGGCACGAACAGCGACCAGCGCGGGCCGTAGCGCAGCACCGCGGCATAGGCCACGCCGGAGGCCGGCCAGAACAGGCTGACTTCGCCCGGCGCCAGGATGAAGGCTCCCGCATACCACGCGCCCAGCAGATAGAGGGCCGTCAGCCACACCAGGCGAAACATCCAGTATTTCCCCCGGGGTGGCTGTCGTCCCCCGAGTCTAAACGCCTATTCACGTCTGTGACCGGCGTCCGCAGAATTTTCGTCGATGTATCGGCGGACGCGCTCGGGGTCTCAGTCGTCGGTGCCCGGGTCGTCGGTGTCCAATGTGTCCAGTACCCGCTGCCGGCGCCGGTCCAGGGTCAGGCTCAACACGTCCGGGCGCGAGTAATGCCCGACCGGATCGAAGTTCTGGCGTTCGCGGAAGACCCGGTCGAGGTCGAGGTCCGCGCAGAACACGCCTTCGCCTTCGCAGGGCGGCAGCACCCATTCGCCGTCCGGTCCGGCGATCGCGCTGCCGCCGTCGGCGCAGACCTCCGGCAGGCGCTCGCGCAGCAGGGCGGCCTGCGGATGCGAGGCGGCGATGTGCTCCCGACGCATCGGCGCGCCGACGCTGACCACATAGCTGCGACCTTCGCGGGCGATGAAACGGGTGATATCCACGGTGTTGCGCCGGCTGCCCGGCCACACCGCCAGATGCAGGTTCTCGCCCTGCGCCGACAGCGCCGCGCGCGGCAGCGGCATCCAGTTCTCCCAGCAGTTCAGGCCGCCGACGGTGAACGGGCCGATGGCGAACGTGCGCAGGCCCGCGCCGTCGCCGGGCGACCACACCAGACGCTCTTCGTAGGTGGGCATCAGCTTGCGGTGGACGTTGCGGATCGCGCCGCTGTCGTCGATCAACACCAGACTGCAGTACAGACTGTGGCCGCCGCGGTCGTGGGCGCGTTCGATGATGCCCAGCGCCACCCACAGCCGATGCCTGCGCGCCGCGTCGCGGACCGCATCCAGATCGCCACGCGAGATGGAGACCGCTTCCCGGCAATAGTGTGCGTACAGCGACTTCTGCAGCGCGTCGTCGAAGCGCGCGCCGTCGGTGTGTTCGACCCAGAACGGATAGCCCGGCAGCAGCCCTTCGCCGAACACCACCAGTCCCGCGGCCTGCGCGGCGGCTTCGTCGATTGCCGCGACGATTTTGTGTGTCGTGGCCGCGCGGTCCAGCCAGACCGGCGCGATCTGCGCCATCGCGACGCGCAGGGTGTTGTCGGCAGCGTTCGTCATCGTGTTCTGCTCAGCACTCGATCACGTTCACAGCAAGACCGCCGCGCGAAGTTTCCTTGTACTTGTCCTGCATGTCGCGGCCGGTGTCGCGCATGGTCTTGATGACCTTGTCCAGCGACACCTTGTGCTTGCCGTCGCCGCGCAGCGCCATGCGCGAGGCGTTGATCGCTTTCACCGCGCCCATCGCGTTGCGTTCGATGCAGGGAATCTGCACCAGGCCGCCGATCGGGTCGCAGGTCAGGCCGAGATTGTGCTCCATGCCGATTTCGGCGGCGTTCTCGACCTGTCCGGGGGTGCCGCCCAGCGCGGCGGTGAGGCCGGCGGCGGCCATCGAGCAGGCCACGCCCACTTCGCCCTGACAGCCGACTTCGGCGCCTGAGATCGAAGCGTTTTCCTTGTAGAGAATGCCGATGGCCGAGGCGGTGAGCATGAAGTCGAACACGCCCTGCTCGTTCGCGCCGGGGCAGAAGCGGTCGTAGTAATGCAGCACCGACGGAATGATCCCGGCGGCGCCGTTGGTGGGCGCGGTGACGACGCGGCCGCCGGCGGCGTTTTCCTCGTTCACCGCCAGCGCGTACAGATTCACCCAGTCCAGCACCGTGAGCGGGTCGCGCATCGCCGCTTCCGGCTTCGACGACAATTCGGCGTGCAGCGCCGGCGCGCGGCGGGTGATGTGCAGGCCGCCGGGCAGCGTGCCGCTCTCGCGGATGCCGCGCTGCACGCAGGCCTGCATCGCGGTCCAGAGTTCGCGCAGGTTCTGGCGGATCTCGGTGCCGGAGCGCCACGCGTGTTCGTTGGCGAACATCAGCCCGGCGATGTTCAGACCATTGCGCTCGCACTGATCCAGCAATTCCGCGCCGCTGTGGAACGGATAGGGCAGATCGGTGTTGTCGGCGACGATGCGGTCTTCGGCCGCTTCGTCCTGATTGACCACGAAACCGCCGCCGACCGAATAGTAATCGCGTGTGGCGATGACTTCGCCGCTGGCGTCGTAGGCGGTGAAGCGCATGCCGTTGGTGTGGAACGGCAGTTTCTGGCGCTTGTTCATGATGAGATCCTGCTTCTCGTCGAAGCCGATCTCGTGGCGGCCGAGCAGGCGGATTTTCTTCTCGCCGCGGATGCGGGCCAGCGCATCGGGAATGACGTCGGGGTCGATCTCGTTCGGCCAATGGCCTTCCAGGCCCATCAGCACCGCTTTGTCGGTGCCGTGGCCGCGACCGGTCAGCGCCAGCGAGCCGAACACTTCGGCGCGTATCCGCGCGGTGCGCGCGAGTTCACTGCCGGGGGTGTCGCCGTTTTCTTCCAGCCAGCGATGCACGAAACGGCACGCGGCGCGCATCGGCCCGACCGTATGCGAGGAGCTCGGCCCGATGCCGATCTTGAACAGGTCGAACGTACTGACGGCCATGCGCGTATCCCGGTGTCGATGCGGTGCGCCCGGAGGTGTGTCCGGCGCGGGAGGGCCGTATTCTATGCCGCATCGCGCATGCCCCACTGACGCCAGCGTATGGTCCACAGCACGACCTCCAGCACCAGCTCCCGGTTCGCCCTCTACCAGCGCGACGATTGCCATCTGTGCGATCTGGCGTTGGCGGTGTTGGCCGACGCGCGCTTCCCGGCATTCGAGAGCGTCTTCATCGACGAAGACGATGCCTTGGAAGCCGCGTATGGCCATCGACTGCCGGTGTTGCGCGACCACGCCAACGGCGTCGAGCTGGATTGGCCGTTCGATGCCGGCGCGGCTGCTGCGCTGGCGGCCGACTGAACGACGGACGTACGGCCGCTGCCGCGCGGAGGGGCGCGTGCTAGCGTGCCTGCGGGATGCCCCCGGGAGGCTGTCGATGAACACCATGCTGAAAGTCGCGACCATGCGCGCGACCGCGGGAATGCGCTGGGGTCTGGTCGCGATGATGTCGGTGGCGGCGGCCGCGGCCTGGGCGTCGGCCGTGGGTCGCGATGCGCCGGCGCAGGACGAACTGCTGCGGATGCACGACGACTTTGTGCTGGCCTTCGTGGACAGCGAAGGTTTCGGCAGGATGCGCGTCACACCGATGATGCGGGTGATGCACGGCTACCGAACCCGCGGCGAAACGCCGCTGTGGGTCGCGGATCTGCAGTTGATTGGCATCGCAAGGCACGATCCGCCGGTGGTGTTTTCCTCGGCGTTTCAGGGGTTCCAGCACACCGAGGAAGGCATGGCCCTGGCGCCGCGCCGTGAGGGGAGGCCATTGACCGAAGCGGAGCGCGCCGATGTGCGCACACTGGAGGACGGGCAGCAGCTTGTGG
>CBIHKW010000059.1:0-24183 GCA_966203835.1 uncultured Thermomonas sp. | reverse complement strand
GCCCGACAGGGTGCCGACATTCTTCTGCTGGTCCTGGCCCTTGAAGTTGAAGCGGCCGATGTAAGCGCGCGACTGGATCTCGATGCCGTTGATGTTGAGGATGTCGAGGCCGCCGGAGACTTCCTGGAAGACGTTGTGGTCGCCTTCGAGCTTGTCGCGGCTCTGGTCGACGTAGGCCAGCTTCACGGTCTGGCCGGTGACGATTTCGCCCTTGTCCGGCTTCTCCATGCCCATCAGCATCTTGAACAGCGTCGACTTGCCGGCGCCGTTGGGGCCGATGATACCGACGATGGCGCCCGACGGCACCAGCATGCTGAAGTTGTCGATCAGCAGGCGGTCGCCGAAGCTCTTCGACACGTTCTTGAATTCGACCACCGAGTTGCCGAGGCGCTCGCCCGGCGGAATGAAGATCTCGTTGGTTTCGTTGCGGCGCTGATAGTCGACCGACTGCAGTTCTTCCAGGCGGGCCAGACGCGCCTTGCCCTTGGTGCGGCCGCCCTTGGCGTTCTGCCGCGACCATTCCAGCTCGCGCGCGATGGCTTTCTGGCGCGACTTCTCCTGGTTGTCTTCCTGCTTCAGGCGCTCGTCCTTCTGCACCAGCCAGTCGGTGTAGTTGCCCTTCCACGGAATGCCGCGGCCGCGGTCGAGTTCGAGGATCCACTCGGCGGCGTTGTCGAGAAAGTAGCGGTCATGGGTGACGGCGACTACGGTGCCGGTGTAGCGGGCGAGGAACTGTTCCAGCCATTCCACCGATTCGGCGTCGAGATGGTTGGTGGGTTCGTCGAGCAGCAGCATGTCCGGCTTCTGCAGCAGCAGGCGGCACAGCGCGACGCGGCGCTTCTCGCCGCCGGAGAGTTTGCCGACGATCGCATCCCACGGCGGGATGCGCAGCGCATCGGCGGCGACTTCCAGCTGCTGCTCGAGCAGGTGGGCGTCGTTGGTGGCGAGGATCGCCTCCAGGCGCTGCTGTTCGGCGGCGAGTTTGTCGAAGTCCGCGCCTTCCTCGGCGTAGGCCTCGTAGACGCGGTCCAGCGCGGCCTGGGCCTGCAGCACCTCGCCGACGCCTTCTTCCACCGCTTCGCGCACGGTCTTGGTCGGATCCAGCTCGGGCTCCTGGGCCAGATAGCCGACCTTGATCCCGGCCTGGGGGCGGGCTTCGCCCTGGAAGTCCTTGTCGATGCCGGCCATGATCTTCAGGACTGTGGATTTGCCGGCGCCGTTGAGGCCCAGCAGGCCGATCTTGGCGCCCGGGAAGAACGACAGCGAGATGTCCTTGATGATCTGGCGTTTCGGCGGCACGACTTTACTGACGCCGTTCATGGTGTAGATGTATTGCGACATGGGGGCTTCCGGTGAGACGCGACGCCGGTCCGATGGGAGCGGGGCGCCGCAGTGGCGGGCAGCGGCGACCTGCGCAGGGCAGGGGCCGCGAAGAGGAATCTGGGGTTGGCGGCGATTATACCGGCCCGCGCCCGGCGCACGGCAGGCCAGATCGGCCTCGCGGTGGCGTTGGGCGGGCGTCGAGGCCTGAATGCCGGTTCACGGCGCCGCGAACGGGACGGAACGCATTCAGGTTGCCCGCGCCATTCTCGGCGCGTCCCAACCGCCCCAGAGTGAGGCACCGCATGAAACGCACCAACCGCATCCTTCCGGTCCTGGCCCTTGCGATCGCAGCTGCCGTCTCCATGCCGGCGATGGCTCGCGACCACGGGCGCCGGGATCACGACGACCGCGACGATCGCCGCAGCGAATATCGCAACGATCACCGCAATGATCACCGCTACGACCGTCGCGATGACCGCGATGACGACCGCCGCCACGATGACCGCTATTACGGCGACGACCGCCGCTACGACCGCCGCGACCGCGTGGTCTACGTGGCCCCGCGCTACGCGCCGCCGGCCTATCGCAACGGCCCGCCGCACCACGCCTACCCCCGCTGGTCGCGCGGCGCCCGCTACGACACCCGCGGCTACGCCCCCACCTACGTGGTCCGGGATTACGGTCATTACGGTCTGCGCGCGCCGCCCCGCGGCCATCACTGGCGCCGCGACGATCGCGGCGACTTCATCCTCGTCGCCGTGGCCACTGGCCTGATCGCCAGCGTGATCTTCCGCTGAGTCAGCGCTTCGACCGAACCATACGGTATGCAATGCAACGGCGCGTCCTTCGGGGCGCGCTTTTTTTGGGCCGGGCCGCGCCCGACGGTGGGCTACAATGGCCGGATCATCCTGCCCCCCCGGAGTCCCGATGTTCCCGCGCGACAGCCGTATTGAAGATTTCGATCCCGAACTGGCCGCAGCGATCGCAGCGGAAAACCGTCGTCAGGAAGATCACGTCGAACTGATCGCCTCCGAGAACTACGCCAGTCCGCGGGTGATGGAAGCGCAGGGCAGCCAGCTCACCAACAAGTACGCCGAGGGTTACGTCGGCAAGCGTTATTACGGCGGCTGCGAATACGTCGACGTGGCCGAAACGCTGGCGATCGAACGTCTGAAGCAGTTGTACGGCGCCGACTACGCCAACGTGCAGCCGCATTCCGGTTCGCAGGCCAACCAGGCGGTGTATTTCGCGCTGCTGAAGCCCGGCGACACCGTGCTGGGCATGTCGCTCGCGCACGGCGGCCATCTCACTCACGGCGCCAAGGCCAATATCTCCGGCAAGCTCTTCAATATCGTGTCCTACGGCGTGAACGACGCCGGCATGATCGATTACGACGAAGTCGAGCGCATCGCCCTGGAAAGCAAGCCGAAAATGATCATCGGCGGCTTCTCCGCGTATTCGCAGATCGTCGACTGGGCGCGCTTCCGCGCCATCGCCGACAAAGTGGGTGCGTATCTGTTCGTGGACATGGCGCACGTCGCCGGCCTCGTCGCCGCTGGCGTGTATCCGAATCCGGTACCGCATGCGCACGTCGTCACTTCGACCACCCACAAGACCCTGCGCGGCCCGCGCGGTGGTTTCATCATCTGCAAGGCCAACGAAGAGCTGGAGAAGAAATTCCAGTCGCTGGTGTTCCCCGGCTTGCAGGGCGGCCCGCTGATGCACGTGATCGCGGCCAAGGCGGTCGCGTTCAAGGAAGCGCTGCAGCCGGAGTTCAAGACCTACCAGCAGCAGGTGGTGAAGAACGCGCAGGCGATGGCGAACACCATCATCGCGCGCGGTTACAAGATCGTCTCCGGCGGCACCCAGAACCACTTGATGCTGGTCGACATGATCGGCAAGGGCATCACAGGCAAGGATGCGGAAGAAGCGCTCGGCCGTGCGCACATCACCGTCAACAAGAACGCGGTGCCCAACGATCCGCAGAAGCCGGTCTACACCTCCGGCCTGCGCATCGGCACCCCGGCCGTCACCACCCGCGGCTATCTGGAAGCGGACTGCGTGGCGCTGGCGGGCTGGATCTGCGACGTGCTGGATGCGCCGACCGACGAAGCCGTGATTGCGCGAGTGCGCGACGCGGTGACCGAGCAGTGCCGGAAGTTCCCGGTTTACGGCTGAGCCCACGCGATTCGTAGGGCGGGCCCAGGCCCGCCGTGACGGTCGCCTAACGGAGATCGGCGGGCTTGAGCCCGCCCTACCTCGATCCAACGATGCATTGCCCCTTCTGCCAGCACGACAACACCCGGGTCATCGATTCGCGCGTCAGCGAAGACGGTGCGACGATCCGGCGTCGGCGCGAGTGCGAGGCCTGCGGCGAGCGTTTCAGCACGCTGGAAACGGTGGAACTGAAGTTGCCGGCGATCATCAAGGGCGATGGCCGCCGCGAACATTTCGACGCGCGCAAATTGCGCCACGGATTCGACCGCGCTTTGCACAAGCGCCCGGTGTCGGAAGAACAGATCGAATCCTCGGTGCGCGCGGTGGTGCATCAACTGCGGATGACCACGGAGCGCGAACTGGCGTCGCGCCGCGTCGGCGAGTTCGTGATGGCCGAGCTGCGCAAGCTCGATCACGTCGCCTTCGTGCGCTTCGCATCGGTCTACCGTTCGTTCGAGGACGTGGCCGATTTCCGCGAGGAGCTCGACCGTCTCGAACGCGAGCTGCCGTCGGAAACCCAACTGCCGTTGCTCGGCGGCGAAGTGGTGCCATTCGATCGGCACGCCGACAAAGACAAGAAGAAGCGTTGAGCGATATGGGTTCCACGAACACGAGTGCCAACGGATTCACCGCCACCGATCACGCGATGATGGCGCGCGCGCTGCGCCTGGCCGAACGCGGGGCGTACACCACGCGACCGAACCCGATGGTCGGCTGCGTGATCGCGCATGGCGATGAGGTCGTCGCGGAAGGCTGGCATGCGCAGGCCGGCGGCCCGCATGCCGAAATCGTCGCGCTGACGGCCGCGGGCGACCGCGCGCGCGGCGCTACCGTGTACGTGACCCTCGAACCCTGCGCGCATACCGGCAAGACCGGGCCGTGCGCCGACGCGCTGGCCGCGGCCGGTGTCGCCCGCGTGGTCGCGGCGATGCGCGACCCGTTTCCGCAGGTCGACGGCGCCGGTTTCGATACGCTCAATGCGGCCGGCATCGCGGTCGAATACGGGCTGATGGCCGACGCGGCGCGGCGCCTGAATCATGGATTCCTGTCGCGCATCGAACGCAAACGGCCGTGGGTGCGGGTCAAGCTCGCGACCAGCCTGGACGGGCGCACCGCGCTCGCCAACGGCGATTCGAAATGGATCAGCGGCGAAGCCTCGCGTCGCGACGTGATGCGCTGGCGCGCGCGCGCCGGTGCGCTGTTGACCGGCGCCGGCACCGTGCTCGCCGACGATCCTCAGCTGACCGTGCGCTTCGAAGACGGCGACGACACTGCATTCCTGCCGCCGCTGCGCGTGGTGCTCGATCCCGGGCTGGCGACGGTCGGTCGCGGCCACATCCGCGCCGGCGAAGCGCCGACGCTCTACATCCATGCGCCGGAGGCCAAGCCGCCGCGCAACTTCGATGCCGCGCACGTCTCGGTGCCGATCCGCGACGGCATGCTGGATCTGGCGGCGGTGCTGCACGTGCTGGCCGCGCGCGAGATCAATGAAGTGCAGGTCGAAGCCGGCGCCACCCTGGCCGGCGCGCTGCTGCGCGCGGAACTGGTCGACGAAGTGCTGCTGTACGTGGCGCCGGTGCTGCTCGGCGCCGCTGCGCGCCCGCTGTTCGACGGCTTGCGCATCGACGAGATGCAGCAGCGTCTGCGCCTGCGCACCGTGGAAACGCGCCGGCTCGGCGACGACATGCGCCTGTTGCTGCGGCCGGAGCCCAGCGCGTGAGCGACGCGGGCTTGTCCGATCCTCGCTTTTCGGATCATTTCTCTGCGGTCGCGAGCCAATACGCCAGCGCGCGCCCCGAATATCCGCCGGCGCTGTTCGCGTGGATCGCGGGCATCGCGCCCGCGCGTGGTCGGGTGTGGGACGCTGGCTGCGGTAGCGGTCAGGCGAGTCGCGGTCTCGCCGAAGTGTTCGATGATGTCTTCGCCACCGATCCCAGCGCATCGCAGATCGCGCAGGCCGGAAGTGTCGACAAGGTGAGGTTCGCGATGGAGCCGGCCGAACGTTGCAGCCTGGCGGATGAAAGCGTGGACGCGGTGTGCGTGGCGCAGGCGCTGCACTGGTTCGAGCGCGATGCGTTCTTCGGCGAATGCGCGCGCGTGCTGAAACCCGGCGGCGTGCTTGTGGCGTGGGGCTATCAGGACATCGAAGTGCCGGAGACGTTGCGCGCCGCGGTCGGCGATTTCGCCGCGCGTATCCGCGATGCGTGGCCGGCGGAGCGATATCTCGTCTACCGCGCGTACGTCGACATTCTGCCCTTATTGGATGCGCAGCCATTTGAAGCGATCGACACCGCCACGCTGCCGGTGCGCGAGATCGTCGCCGACTGGCCGCTGATGCGCATGCTCGAATATTTCTCCAGCTACTCCGCGGTGAAGCGCTACCGCGAGGCGCGCCGCATCGATCCGGTCGCCGCCCACGCCTGGGAGATCGCGACCGCGTGGGGCGATTCCAGCGCGACGCAGCGGCTGCGCTGGCCGCTCTTCTTACATGCCCGCAGGAAAATTTGATGTTTACCGGATTGATCGAAGGCGTCGGCCAGGTCGCCGCGCTCGAACCGCGCGGCGGCGACGTGCGCCTGCGCATCGCTGCCGGCAGTCTGCCGTTCGCGGATGTGGCGTTGGGCGAAAGCATCGCGGTCAGCGGTGTGTGCCTGACCGTGATCGAATTCGACGCCGGGTCGTTCGCGGCCGATGCCTCCACCGAAACCCTCACCCTGACCACGCTCGGCGGCATGATCGTGGGGCAGGCGGTGAATCTGGAGCGCGCCATGCGTCCGACCGACCGTCTCGGCGGGCATCTGGTCAGCGGCCACGTCGATGGCGTCGGCCGGGTGCTGTCGATCCACGACGACGCCCGCGCGCAGCGCTGGCGTTTCGCCGCGCCGGCGTCGCTGTCGAAATACATCGCCACCAAGGGCTCGATCTGCGTTGACGGCGTGAGCCTCACCGTCAACGCGGTCGACAGCGAAGGCTTCGAAGTCGCGCTGATTCCGCACACCGTATCGCACACCGCGTTTTCGTCGACGCGCGTCGGCGATCCGGTCAATCTCGAAATCGATCTGGTCGCGCGTTACGTCGAGCGACTGCTGTCCGCAAGGGAACATCCATGAGTTTCGCAAGCATCCCGGAGCTGCTCGAAGAAATCCGCGCCGGGCGGATGGTGGTGATCGTCGACGACGAGGACCGCGAGAACGAGGGCGACCTGATCATGGCCGCGGAACTGGTGCGGCCGCAGGACATCAACTTCATGGTCACCCACGCGCGCGGGCTGGTGTGCCTGTCGCTGATCCGCGAACGCTGCCGCCAGCTCGGCCTGCCGCCGATGGTGCGCGACAACACCTCGCCGCACGGCACCAATTTCACGGTGAGCATCGAGGCCGCCGAGGGCGTGACCACCGGCATCAGCGCCTACGACCGCGCGCATACCATCCGCACCGCGGTGCGCCCGGACGCCAAACCCGACGATCTGTCGCAGCCGGGCCACATCTTCCCGCTGATGGCGCAGCCCGGCGGCGTGCTCAACCGCGCCGGCCACACCGAGGCAGCGAGTGATCTGGCGCTGCTGGCGGGGTTCGAGCCGTCCGGAGTGCTGGTCGAGATCCTCAACGCCGATGGCAGCATGGCGCGCCGGCCGCAGCTTGAGGTCTTCGCGCGCGAGCACGGCCTGAAGATCGGGTCGATCGAAGACCTGATCCGCTACCGCCTGCACAACGAGCACACCATCGAACGACTGGACGTGCGCGAGATCGACACCGAACACGGCCCGTTCCGGCTGCACACCTATCGCGACCGCATCGGCCACGGCCTGCATTACGCGCTGCTGCGCGGCGAAGCCGATGCGGCCACGCCCATGCTGGTCCGTGTGCACATGCAGAACCCGCTGGCCGACGCGCTGCACTGGCGTCGCGCCGATTTCGGCCCGGCGGTGGGCGACGTGCTGGCCAAGATCGCCGCCGAAGGCCGCGGCGCCCTGGTGCTGCTGGGCGAGGCGCAGACCCCGGAAAGCCTGCTCGCCCGCATCCGCGAGCAGCCCGAACCGGCCGCCCGCGGCGGTTCGATGGCCGAATGGCGCCGCAACGGCGCCGGCAGCCAGATCCTGGCCGACTTGGGCCTGGGCAAGCTGCGGGTGCTGGGGACGCCCAGAAAGCAGGTGGGCCTGGCGGGTTTCGGGCTGGAAGTCGTCGAATACGTCGGTCTTTGATCGGCTGTTGTTTGTCTTCGCTTGTCTTCCTCCCCGCCTGGGGGGGTGGTTTGAGGGGGGGGCAGCTTCCGGTGCCCCCATCCCAACCTTCCCCCGCAG
The DNA here is from genome assembly GCA_966203835.1 of uncultured Thermomonas sp. Taxonomy (GTDB): domain Bacteria; phylum Pseudomonadota; class Gammaproteobacteria; order Xanthomonadales; family Xanthomonadaceae; genus Lysobacter_I. Next base: position 16,343 of record CBIHKW010000059.1, on the reverse strand, counting down.
GCGGGGGAAGGAGAAGGAAGCCAGCGCTACCCGGGCTACAATGCCCGCCCCCGTTCCGAGTCGCCCCGCATGCCTCATTACGAAGGCGATCTGCGTGCCCCCGAAGGCGCGCGTTTCGCGATCATCGCCAGCCGCTGGAACCCGCGCATCACCGAGCAGCTGGTCGCCGGTGCCCGCGCCGCGTTCGTCGCCCACGGTGTGGCCGAGGACGCGGTCGATGTGATCCGCGTGCCGGGCGCCTGGGAGATCCCGGCCACCGCCGCGCGCCTTGCCGCCGCCCGCAGCCATGCTGCCGTCGTCGCTCTGGGCTGCGTGATCCGCGGCGACACCCGCCACTACGAACAGGTCGCCGATGGTTGCTCCGACGGCCTGATGCGGGTGGCGCTGGACCATGCGCTGCCGGTGGTCAACGGCGTGCTGGCGGTCGATCACTACGAACACGCCGAAGCCCGCGCCGGCGGCAACCATGGCAACAAGGGCGAAGAGGCGGCGTTGGTCGCCATCGAGATGGCCAACCTGATGGACAAACTGCCATGACCAAATTTCATCGTCGCGCCGATGGCGTCGATCCCGTGCTGCGCACCCGCGCGCGCCGCCGCGCGCTGCAGGCCGTGTACGCCTGGCAGATGTCCGGCGCCGACGCCCGCGACATCGTGACCCAGTTCGCGCACGAGCAGGCGCGCGAAATCGCCGACCTCGTGTACTTCCAGGAACTCGTCCACGGCGTCGACACGCATTGCGCCGCGCTCGACGCCGCGCTGGCGCCGTTCCTCGATCGCACGATGGAAGAAGTCGACCCCATCGAGCGCGCCGCGCTGCGCATCGCCGCCTACGAACTGCAGCACCGCATCGATGTGCCGTACCGCGTGGTGCTGAACGAAGCGGTGGAATCGGTGAAACGCTTCGGCTCCGAACACGGCCACACCTACGTCAACGGTGTGCTCGATCATGCCGCCGTCGCGCTGCGCGCCATCGAAGTGCAGGCGTCCAAACAGCGCTGAGGCACTGGGCAAGTCGGTATGCCGGCTTGCGCATAGCTGCTTTTACTCCTCGCTCACCCCCGCGATCGCGCCATTCTTGCCGCGCATGCCCGGCGCGACGGATTCCCACCACGACTTCTGTTGCGGATCTTCCAGGTATTCGGCGTAGGACACCTCGTCGATGGTGTCGAGCGAATAATCCGGCCGGCCTTCCGCCAGCATCGCCGCGGTCGCGCGCAGCAACGGCAGTTCGGGCGTGTCGTGTTCGACGAACAGGAACTGCCCGGCCTGGTTGACCTCCAGGAAATGCAGTTCGTCGTGGTCGTCGGCCACCAGATCGATGCAGCCGAACACCAGCCCCAGCGATTCCATCAGTCGTCGCAGCGCGGCTTCCCACGTGCCGGACAGCGCGAACGGGCGCGAGGTGGTGTTGTCGCCGATCGAGGCGGCGCGCCAATCGACCACGCCGTCGTCGGTCGGCGGCGCGTCGAGGCGCACCGCGAACACGCGCCGGCCGATGATGGTTACGCGCAGGTCGTAACGTTTGCGCACGCAGGCCTGGTAGATGCCGGGACACAGGCGCAGCGCGGCATCGTCCCGCAGCGCGTCGGCTTCCAGCGCGCGCGTGTAGGTGCTGTAGATCCTGCCGTCGCCGTCGCGCCAGCTGTGGGTGGCGAAGGGTTTGTAGACGATGCGCTCGTGCGCGTCGAAGAAGCGCCGGATCTCATCGGGGTCCGACGAGATCAACGTCGCAGGGAAGCGCAGCCCACAGCGGTGCGCGGCCTGCATCTGCAGCAGTTTGTTTTCGGCGGCCAGCGCGCGGTCGGGCCGATTGACCCAGAACACGTCGCCAGCGGTCGCGGCGACGCTGTGGACGTTGCCGGCGAAGCGTTTCCATTCGTCCTGCAGGAAGGCGAGATCCGAGGCCGCCGCGCCATCGAAGGTGTCGGGCAGGCGCGGCCTGCGGAACCAGACGCTGGAGCTGCGCGCGGGATCGATACCGCCGCTGAAGCGCAGACCCGTGCGGTCGTCGGCATGCAACGAGAGCGGCGCCATCGCGCCGTCGGCCAGGGTCTGCGCCCACGTCGGCCGATAACCGCTGCGGCGCAGCGCCCAGCACACTGCGGCGGCATGCACGTCGTGCGCGTAGCCGGAGAGGATCAGCGGCTGTTTTGGCGGCTGTTTCATCGTGGTGGCGTGCGGAACTGAAGAGGTGGCCGGCATGCGCGCTCCGTCGCGGCGGTGGCAATGATGCGGTATCAATGAAAACGCCGCGCCCCCTCGAGGCAGCGCGGCGTGGCGGGAACGATGCGTGCGCCGCCGATGCGCTGGCGTTCGCGAGCATCGCTCCGCTGTGGATCGGTGGCGCTGGATCAGATCGCGCTGCCCGGATCCGCGGGGTCGTCGCCGTTGGGGCCGGTGGCGTGGGTCGTGGTCGGCCGGCCGCCGGCGATCTTCTCGATTTCCTGCGGCGACAATTCGCGCGCGACGCTGCGGGCGATCGGGCGGACGGTGGAATCCTGGGACTTGTCTTCGAACTTCGACATCAATGCACTCCTTCAATCATCCTGAGAAAGAAACGGCAGACGGAAAACATTTCCGGTGCTGTGCTGCGGCGTCCGGCCTCGAAGCGCTTTCGGATCGAAGACCGGACCCGGTTCCCGCAGCATCCGCATGGCGGCGATGCGGGAACGCTTCGAGTCTATTCGGCGATCTGCGGCCGGGTGTTAACTTCCCGTGAGTCGACGCGCGCGCCGATGTCGATGTCCTTGCATTACGCGATCGCATCCGCATGAAAGCGCTGATGGAACTGTGCCTGCGTCCACGCTTCCACGCGGCCATTGTCGACCATCAGGATGCGATCCGCGCTGCGGATGGTCTCCGGGCGGTGGGCGATGATGAGTCGAGTGATGCGCAGCGCGGCGATCTCCGCATTGATCCTGCGTTCACGCTCGACATCGAGATGACTGGTCGCTTCGTCCAGCACCAGGATGTCGGGATTGCGGAACAGCGCGCGCGCCAACAGCACGCGCTGCTTCTGTCCGCCGGACAGTGCCGAGCCCATGTCGCCGACCAGGGTTTCGTAACCCATCGACATCGCCGCGATTTCGTCGTGGATGCCGGCGCGGCGCGCGGCTTCGATCACCGCCTCGGGGTGCGCATCGTGATCGAAGAATGCGATGTTGTCGGCGACCGATCCGGCGAACAGCGCGTCGTCCTGCATCACCGCGCCGACCCGCGCGCGATAGTTCGACAGGCCGTAACGGGCGATGTCGACGCCGCCGATCCGGATCGCGCCCGCGTCCGGCGGCAGCAGGCCCAGCAACAGTTTCGCCAGCGTGGTCTTGCCCGCGCCGGACGGGCCGACGATGGCGACCGATTCGCCCGCGGCGATGCGGAAGCTGCAGTCGCGGACCACCCATGGCTCGTCTTCGCCGTAGCGGAAACTCAGACCTTCGATGTCCAGCGAGGGCTCGGGCGGCGGGCCGGCATGCTCGCCCATGTGTCCGCCCGCGTGGTCGCGCTCCGGCGGCTGCTGTGCGATATCGGCGATGCGCCGCGCGTGCACGCCGAGCAGGCGCAGGTCGATGAATTTGTCGATCAATCCGCCGGCGCGCGTGGCGAACATGTCGGCGTAGGCGATGCACAGCACCAGCGTGCCCGCGCTCATCGCGCCGTCCAGCGCCATGCGCGCGCCGAGCCAGATCAACAGCACCCGCTGCGCGCCGAACACCAGCTTCGACAGCGCCGAGAACGTAGCGGTCGCGCGGCGCACGGCGGCGTCCTGTCGCGCGGCGTCGTTGGCCGCGTTCGCCAGCCGCGCGCCGCGTTCTGCGTGCCGGTTGGCGAGCTTGATCGCCTGCACGCCATGGACCGATTCGATCAGCAATGATTGTTGACGGGCGAGGCTGGCGAGATGGCCTTCCTTCAGTCGCCACAGCCGCCGATAGCTCCACGCGCGCAGCAGCGCGTACACCGCGAACCCGGCCACCACCCAGACCGTGAGCGTCGGCGAATAGACCAGCAGCAGCGCCAGTACCAGCACCACCGTCAATCCGTCCAGCAGCGCTTCGACGAAACTGGTGCTCAGCGTTTGTTGCACGCTCTGCACCGACAGGAAGCGCGACAGCACCTCGCCGACGCTGCGCTTGGCGAAGAAGGTCAGCGGCAGCCGCAGCAGATGACTGGCGAGATGCGTCGACCACTGCGCCTCGAACGCCGCGGCGATGTCGGCCACCACCCAGCCGCGCACTGCGGCGATGACGCTCTGGAACGCCACGGCGGCGAGGAAGCCGAGCGCGAGCAGCGTCAGCAATTCGGTATCCGCCGACACCAGCACCCGGTCGATCACCCACTGCATCGACATCGGCAGCAGCAGGGTGAACAGTTCCAGCGCGATGGCGAGCGAGAACACCTGCACCAGCGCGCGCCGCCAACCGGTCACGTCGCCGATCAGCGCGCGCAGGCGGATCGGTTCGCGCGCGCGCGTCGGCTGGAAATCGGGGTGCGGCGTCAGCTCCAGGACGATGCCGGTGAAGTGGCGGCCGAGTTCGGCCAGCGGCATCTTCACTACGCCGCGCGCCGGGTCGTGGAGCTCGGCGACGCCGCGGACGACGCGTTTGAGTACCACGAAATGATTCATGTCCCAGTGCAGGATGCAGGGCGTGCGCAGGTCGGCCAGATGTTCCGGTTCCGCGCGCAGCGGCCGCGCGGCCAGATCCAGCCGGTCGGCGATGGCGATGAGCCGCGAGAGCGTGGTGCCGCGGATCGACACCGCGAAACGTCGGCGCATGCCGGCCATGTCGACATCGTGGCCGTGGTAGGCCGCGACCATCGCGAGACAGGCCAGACCGCACTCGGCGATCTCGTTCTGATGGATCACCGGCAGTTCGCCGCCGCGCGCGCGCCGCGCGAAGCCGCTCATGCGCCGCTTCCCTTGCCGTCGCTGATGCGGCCTGCGGGAAAGAACACGTACTCGTACAGCCGGCGACGCTCCAGCAGCAGATCCGCCTCCAGGGTCATGCTCGCGCGCAGCGGCAGTGCGCGGCCGTTGCTGCGGTCGGTCTGCGGATCCAGCGCGACCAGCACGCGGTAGGCGGGCGCGTTGGTCTTCATGCCGTTGCGTCGCAGGATTTCCTCGGGCGACAGCGCCGAGCGCGAGACCGAGAGCACGCGCCCCGACTGCACGCCGTAGCGGCGGAACGGAAACGCGCGATAGCGCAGCGCCACCCGCGTGCCCGGCGCGAGTTCGCCGATCGCGTCGCTCGGCGCCCACAGTTCGGCGTGCAGCACCGAGCCTTCGGGAATCAGCGACAGCAGCCGTTGGCCGCGGGTGACGGATTGCCCGGCTTCCACCGCGAGGCCGGAGACCACGCCGCGTTTCGGTGCGCGCACCAGTGCGCCGCCGTCGGCCGCGTTGCGCGCGGCGACCTGCGACAGATCGGCGAGCCGGCGCTGCAGATCGTTGCGGCGCAGTGCCGATGTGGAATGCAGCGTCGACACCGCGGCTTCGGCATCGGCCAGCCGGCGCTGCGCCTGAGATCGAATCTGTCGCGCGTCCTCGGCGGCGGTGTCCGCTTCGGTGGCGTCGGTTTCGTACTGCGCGATCTGTACGTCGCTGACGATCCGCTCGCGCTGCAGCGGGCGGATGCGCGTCAGCAGATCGCGCGCCTGCCTGGCCTGCCGCTCGCGCAATTGCAGTGTGCGTTCCGCAGTGGCGAGTTCGCCGCGCAGTGCGATCAGGCGTTCGCGCTGCGCGGCGGCGTCGCGGTTTCTGCTGGTGTCGAGCACATCGATATCCGCTTCGATCAGTGTGCGCTGGCGTTCGATTTGCCCGGCAACGGTGGCGCCGGCATCGCCGGTCGACCAGCGCGGACTTTCGACCGACGAGGCGATTTCGATCAACGGCTGACGCGCGTCGACGATCTCGCCTTCCGCGATCTTCACCCCCGTCACCACGCCCGTATTCGGCGACACCGCGGCGAGCAATCCCTGCGACGGCACCAGCAGGCCATGGACGCGGACTTTGCGCACGTGCTGGCCGAAGATCAGGAAGGCGGCCACGCAGACGATCAGCGCCAGCGACAGCAAGGTCATCGGCCAGGCGATCCGCGGCGACGGCAGCCGCGTGGTGCCGAGCCAGGCGTCGGCGCGCGCTTGGCCGACTTCGGGCCTGAACAGGTTGTCAGTCATGCAGGCTCTCCATCTACGCGTTCTCCATGCGCCGCGATCCGCTGTCGCAGGGGACGGCGGCCGGGAGGCGTGCCGGTATGGTTCCAGAAAGCGCCGTGTCCGCCAACCGGCGGGTCCGCGCCGTGAAGCGCTCGGGCGCTGTGTCACCATAGCGCCGAACCCGCTGGCGCGGGCAACGTTCGCATCGACATCGCCGCAGAGACCGCATGGCCGCCCGCGCTTCCGAATTCGACCTCATCGCCCGTATCGCCTCCCGTGTCGCACACCGCGACGACGTGATCCTCGGCATCGGCGACGATGCCGCGCTACTGTCGGTGCCGTCGGGCAAACAGCTGGTCGTCGCGATGGACACGCTCAACGTCGGCGTGCATTTTCCGGCCGAGACCGCGCCCGCCGACATCGGCTGGAAGGCGCTGGCGGTGAATCTCTCCGATCTCGCGGCGATGGCGGCGACGCCCGCGTGGTGTGCGTTGTCGCTGTCGTTGCCGCAATCCGATGCCGTGTGGATCGACGGTTTTCTCGACGGTTTTCTCGAACTCGCCGCGCAGCATGCGGTGGCGCTGGTCGGCGGCGATACCACCCGCGGGCCGCTGTCGGTGTGCGTGACCGCGCATGGTCTGGTTGAACCGCGCGGTGCGCTGCTGCGCAGTGGTGCGCGCGTCGGCGACGATGTGTGGGTCACCGGCACGCTCGGCGATGCCGCCGCGGCGCTGCGCCAGTGGCAGGCCGGCGAAACGATGACGCCCGCGTTGCGCGTGCGTCTCGACCGGCCGACGCCGCGGGTCGCTGCGGGACTGGCGCTCGCCGGCATCGCGCATGCCTGCATCGATGTCTCCGACGGCCTGCTCGCGGATCTCGGCCACGTCTGTCGCGCCAGCCGCGTCGGTGCGGAACTCGACATCGATGCGCTGCCTGCATCCGCTGCGCTGCTCGCGGCGTTCGATGTCGCCGCGCGCCGCGAACTGCAGGCCACCGGCGGCGACGATTACGAACTGTGCTTCACCGCGCCGAAGACCGCGCGCTTGGCGGTGGACGATGCGATGAGCGCCTGCGATGTGCAGGCGACGCGCATCGGCCGGATCACTGCCGACGCCGGCAAGCTCGTGTTGCACGATGCCGCCGGCGCGGCGTGGTCGCCGCTTCGTGCGGGGTATGTGCATTTCGAGGGCTGATGCGAGCGATACGTCCGATGCGCAGTGACGATTTGTAGGATGCGCGTGTCGCGCACCGTTGTGGCCGGCGCGATCTTCCAAACATTGTCATTCCGAGCCGCAGGCGAGGAATCTGCTTTTCTGCGGAAGTGTCCATCGGCACAAAGCGTCAAGCAGATCCCTCACCCGGCTTCGCCGGGTTCGGGATGACAAACTTAGGAGCGATCAGCCTGCTGCAAACACCCCGCGCACCCGCTCGCGCAGCGCCGGCACCACGTCGCGCTCGAACCACGGATTCGCCTTGAACCAGCCGATGTTGCGCGGACTGGGGTGTGGCAGCGGCAAATACAGCGGCATGTATTCGCGCCAAGCGGCGACGGTTTCGGTGAGCGAGGCCTTGCGTCGTCCACCGAGAAAATAGGCTTGCGCATACTGGCCGAGCAGCAGCGTCAGCTGCACGTTCTCCAGCAGCGGCAGCAATCGCGGATGCCAGGTTGCGCGGCATTCCGGGCGCGGTGGCGCGTCGCTGGCGCCGGCTTTGCCCGGGTAGCAGAAGCCCATCGGCACGATCGCGATCTTCGATGCGTCGTAGAAGGTGTCCGCATCCATGCCCAGCCACTCGCGCAGCCGCTTGCCGCTGGCGTCGTCCCAGGGAATGCCGCTGGCATGCACTTTCGTGCCGGGCGCTTGACCGACGATCAACAGTCGCGAGGTCGCGCTCGCGCGCAGCACCGGGCGTGGGCCGAGCGGGAGATGCGTTTCGCACAGACGGCAGGCGTGGATGTCGGCGAGCAAGGTATCGAGCTGTGGACTTTCGAGCGTCGTGCTCACGGCGGCAGCAATTTTCCGGGGTTGAGGATGCCATCGGGATCGAATGCGGCCTTGATCGCGCGCATCGCCGCCAGCGTCGGTACGTCGATGGCCAGGGTCATGAAGTCGCGCTTCGCCAGACCGATGCCGTGTTCGCCGGAGAGCGTGCCGCCGAGCGAGAGCGTCAGCGCGAAGACCTCCGCCATCGCCGCCTGCGCGCGTGCGTTCTGCGCAGCGTCGGCCGGGTCGTACATCAGATTGACGTGCAGGTTGCCGTTGCCGGCGTGACCGAAGCAGACGATCGGCAGCGCGTGATCGCACGACAGCCGCTGCACGCCGGCGACGAGCGCGGGAATCCGCGACACCGGCACCACCACGTCTTCGTTGATCTTGCCCGGCGCGAGATTCCGCAGCGCGGGCGACAGTGCCTTGCGCGCGGCCCACAGCCGTTCGCGCGCGGCCTCGTCGGCGGCGGGTTCGACGTCGAGACAGCCTTCGCCGCGCGCCGCTGCAGTCAGTGCATCGAGCGCGTGCGGCAGCGTGTGCGCGTCGCCGTCGGCTTCGATCATCAGCAGTGCGCCGGTATCTTCGGGGATGTCGCAGTGTCCGCTGTTCGACAGCATGTGCGCGCGCGCCAGCTGCACGGCGTCGCCGTCCATGAATTCAAGCATCGACGGCGTGACCGGTTGCGCCATCAATCGCGCGACCGCTGCGGCTGCGGCGTCGACATCGCGATACGTCGCCCGCAGTGCGAGGCGCGCGGCCGGTAGCGGGGTGAGGCGCAGCGTCGCTTCCACGATCAACGCCAGTGTGCCTTCGCTGCCGACCAGCAGCCGCTGCAGGTCGTAGCCGGTCGCACCCTTGGTGGTGGCGGTGCCGCAGTGGATCAGTTCGCCGGCACCGGTCACTGCGGTGAGCGCGAGCACGTTGTCGCGGCTGGCGCCGTATTTCACCGCACGGGGGCCGCCGGCATTGCAGGCGAGATTGCCGCCGATGCTCGAATAATCGGCGCTGGTCGGGTCCGGCGGCCAGAAGATGCCGTGCGGTTTCAGCGCGCGCTGCAGGTCGCCGTTCAACACGCCGGGTTCGACCACCGCGCAGCGGTCGCCGGGGCGGATATCGAGGATGCGCTGCATGCGTTCGAACGACACCACCACGCCGCCGGCGGTCGGCACCGCGGCGCCGGTGGTGTTGGTGCCGCGTCCGCGCGCGATCACCGGCACGCGATGCGCACGACAGGCGCGCACCAGCGCGACGACCTGTTCGCGCGTGGTCGGCAACGCCACCGCATCGGGCATCGCCTGTCGCCGCGAATTGTCGTAACCGTAGGTCAGCCGTTCACTGGCGTCGATGAGAAAACCGTCGCCGAGCAGGGCGGTGAGGGTGCGGACCAGATCGGCGGGCAGTGCGGTCATCGCGCGATTGTAGAGCCTGCCCCGGACTAGATCCGGGGGCGGGCCCAGGCCCGCCCCCGGAATCCCCGCAGTGACGCAGCAACTGCAAGCGTCGGCAAACACACCCACAGAAACTCCGACCACAGCACCGCCAGCCCGCGCAGGCTGAAGAAACCCGCGCCGATCGGCGAGACCGCGATCGGTCGCCACGGCGCGAAGAAACGTTCGTGCGACCACGGCCACAGCAGCGCCACACCGAGACCGCCGTTGGTCAGCGCATCCAGCAGCGGATGCGACACGGTGCAGAACGCGAGGAACAACAGCGCCCGCCATCGCGTCGTGCGCAGCCACGGGGCGACGACTGCGCCGAACACGCCGACCGCCAACGCAAAGAGCAGCGAATGACTCGCGCCGCGATGACCGAACTGGTCCGCGTAGGCGATGCCGAGCTTGAACGCGACGGTATCGAAGTCGGGCGCGATCGCCACGAACATTCCCGCGGCGATCAGCCGTGGTGAGACGGCTTTGCGTCCGAGTGCGAGGCCCAGCGCGAGCGGCACCACGGCGTGGGTGAAGATGGTCGGCATGCGCGCTGTGCAGCAGCGATCAGTCAGCAATCGTCGGCGCGGAACGCATCGCGCAGCCAGAGAAACTCAGGCGTTTCCGGGTCGCCGCTGGCGTCGATCACATCGAAGCGGCAGGGCGCGCGGGCATGCTCGCGATGCGCGGCGAGGAATAGTCCTGCCGCATGCACCAGTTTGCGGCGCTTGCTGGCGTCGACCGAGGCGGCGCCGCCTCCGAAACCACCGCTGGAACCGCCGCCGCGGCGATAGCGCACTTCAACGAACACCAGCGTGTCGCCGTCGCGCATGACCAGATCGAGTTCGCCGCCGCGGTAGTTGGCGTTGGCGGCGACGGGCGTCAGGCCCTGTCGCTGCAGAAAGTCGCGGGCGAGGGCTTCGACGTGCGCGCCCTGCGTTCTCCGGTTCAGGCTGTGGCCCTCACTCGCCACTGCGGGCGAGGGCGATGACCTGGCCGTTGCTGAAGGTCGACCACGCCGGGCTGCGCACGATGTTGCCGAAGCCGTCGACGCGCAGCGCGCCGGTCGCGCCGGACAGGGCCGCGTTCGGGTTGCCGGCGATCTTTTCCAGATAGCCGGTCAGCAGCCAGGCGTCGTAACCGAAGGCGAACAGCTTGGCCGCCGGTCCGCGCGCGGTCGACAGGGTGCTGCCGGCGGTGTCGGCCGCGGGCAGGCCGGCGATGCCCTGCACGCTCCAGGTTTCGGCCGGGAAGGCGATGCCGTCGAGCAGCTTGTCCTGCTCCGGCTTGCCGGTGCCCGACAGCAATTGCGCGGTGGACACCCGCAGCTTCGCGGCGAGGCCAGCGGTGCCGAGTTGCGGCGCCAGCGCGCGTGCCTGACCGCCCTTCAACGCGATGAACACGGCGTCGACGCCGCCTTCCTTCTGCGCGGAGGCCTGCAGTGCGGCGGTGCTGTCCAGCGGCTTTTCGGCGATGGTCAGGGTGTCGACCACGGTGCCGCCGCGGCTCAGCAGGTGCTCGCGGAACGCGGCGACGCTGCGGCGCATGCCGTCGTCGCCGCCCATCAGCACCAGCACCCGGCGGGCGTTGCGCGAGACCAGGTATTCGGCGGCGGCGATGCCGTCGTCCTCCGGCGCCAGCGCGAAACTGGCGTGACCGTTGGGCGGTGCGCTGGGGCCGCGGTTCAGCGCGAGCATCGGCACGTTCAGCTCCGGCGCCTTGAACAGCGCGCCCACTTCGTCGCGGCCGAGTGGGCCGATCACGTAATCGGCGCCTTCGCCCGAGGCTTTCTGATACGCAGCCACGGCGCCGGCCGGGGTGCCGGCGGTGTCGTAGAAGACGATTTCCGGGCGCGCCCGATGTTCGCCGTAATAGCCGGCGAGCAGACCGTCGCGCACCGGCGAGGACGCGGCGGCCATCGCGCCAGTCAGCGGCAGCAACACCGCCAGTTTGGCCGGCGGGCGGTAGCCGTCGCGTTCGGCCGCCGCACGGTTGCCGGCGTTGAAGCGCCAGCTGCCTTCGCGGTCGAACGGGCGCGGCAGCGGCAGGCCGCGGCGCAGCAGTTCGCGGCCGACGAAGTTGTACAGCGGATTGCCTTCGCCCAGCATCGCGGCTTCGCTGCCGAGGCTGGCGTTGTCGAGACCGGCGATGATCCGTTCGATCTCGCGGCTGTTGTCGGTCTTGGCCTGGCCGACGAGCGTCTCGTGATTGGCGGCGAGGGCCGAGGCCTGCGCGATCAGCGGGTTGACCCGGTAGGTTGCCGGTTTCGTGCCGCCGGGCTTGGTCGCCACGCAGGCGGACAATCCCAATGCCAACAGGCCGGTACACAGCCACGCCATTGCTCTGAACTTCATCGACATCGCCGCAACCCTTGAGTGAACCGGTACGATTCTAACCGCCTGCCACACCCCGAGCGAGTCAGATCCGATGTCCACCGCCAGCGTTGCAGGCATCCTCCACGTCGTTGCGACGCCCATCGGTAACCTTGGCGACCTCTCGCCGCGCGCCCTCGACACCCTGCGCGCGGTCGCCGCGATCTGCGCCGAGGACACCCGCCACACCCGCCAGTTGCTGTCGCACTACGGCGTTGAGCAGACCCTCATCGCCCTGCACGAGCACAACGAGGCCGGCCTGGCCGAGCGCATCGTCGCCCGCCTGTTGGCCGGCGAGTCGCTGGCGTTGGTCTCCGACGCCGGCACTCCGCTGGTCAGCGACCCCGGTTTCCGGCTGGTCGCCGCCGCCCGCGCCGCCGGCATCAAGGTCAGCCCGATCCCCGGCCCCAGCGCGCTGATCGCTGCGCTCAGCGTCGCCGGCCTGCCCAGCGACCGCTTCGCTTTCGAAGGCTTCCTCCCGGCCAAGGCCGGCGCCCGCCGCGAACGCTTCGCCGAACTCGCCAGCGAGCCGCGCACACTCCTTTTCTATGAGTCCTCGCACCGCATCGAGGACACGCTCGCCGACGCCGTGGCGGTCATCGGCGCCGAGCGCCCGGCCGCCATCGCCCGCGAGCTGACCAAACTGTTCGAGACCGTGCTCGACGGCACCCTCGGTCAACTCCATGCCCGCGTCGCCGCCGATCCCGACCAGCGCAAGGGCGAATTCGTGCTGCTGATCCAGGGCGTGGGCGACGACGCCGAAGCGAAACGGGTCCAGGGCCGCCGCGTCTACGCGAAGCTGATCGAACACCTGCCGCCGTCGACCGCCGCGAAGCTGGCGGCGGAGATTACGGGAGCGTCGAGGAAGGAACTGTACGGCGGCGGCTGATGCCGGGGCAGCGCCGTTGCGCTCAAAGCGAACGGCGCATCGACGCTTAGCGTTTGTAACGATCCGCAGCGTATTCTGCCGACCATGCCGCGGTTTTGTTCGGGCGGAAGCCGTGCTCGCGCAATGCTGCCATCAGTTCGGACTCCTTGACCGCCGCCGCTTTGCCTTTCGTCCGGATCGCCCAGAGTTGCGCCTCGCGCGGGATGCGCGCGATGAGCGCCGGCAGCCGCTGCAGCGTTTCCGGCGTATCGACCAGCAGGAACACGATCTCGGCGCTGTCGATGTCGTGGATGGGTGCGACCATTGCCGTCAGCGTCGAGGTCAACACCGGATGCGCATCGATGACATGGATGCGGCTGTGCCCGGCGACGCCCAGCTTCTGCGCCAACGACGGCGGCGACAGGATTTTCCTGTGCCACAGCGCGGCTTCGCGCTCGCCGAGAATCAGGGTCAGCATGCCCAAATCGGTGCTGGCGTGCAGGGCTTCGCCATCGGTACGTACGGCACGCAACGTGGACAGATGCAGCGTCGCGCGCAGGTCTCCGCGCAGCAGGATGTGATCCGATTCCAGCATCGCTTTGGTTTCGCCGGCGTCCTTGCCGAGAGTGGCGTGGCAGAGTGCGATGCGTCCCATGTCGTTTTACCGTCGATTGGAAGGAGGGTTCGAGTTTGTGCGTGCGTCGTCGATTGCGCCCTGCAGACGATGCGCCGCTTCCGCCAACAGTTGCAGCCCCCGCACGGCGTCGGCCGCGTCATCGGCACCCATCGTATCCAGCAGCCGGCGGATTCTGTCGGCATCGAGAGGGGAGCTGTCGGAGACAGTGCGCCGTCCTGCCGCGGTCAGACAGATGGTCTTGCGGCGACGGTCGTCGTGCGCGGGTCGCATCTCGATCAGATCGAGTTGCTGCAAGCGGTTGAGATGCTGCGACAGCGCCGCCTTGCCGATGCCGAGATGCTTGGCCAAATGCGAGGCGTTCGCGTCGCCCGCCGTTTCCGCCGCGATGTGCGCAAGGACGCCGGTCTCGCGATCGGTCAGGCCGGAGCCGTGCGGTTCGCCGCGGGTCCGGTGTTCGATATGGCAGGCGAACCAGATCCGCGGGTAGGCCAGTTGGATCGCTTCGACCAGTGCGGTCATGTCGTGCGTGTTCATGCCGGCAGTCTCGCTGCCGGGATATCGTTCGTCAAAACGAACGGTTGCCGTTGCGGTTTCAGCTCGGGCGGGCGTCGTCCGTGGCTGCCGGCAACCCGATCGGCTCCGCATCCTGATCGGCGATCACCACGCGATTGCGGCCCTGCGCTTTGGCTTGGTACAGCGCCCGGTCGGCGCGGATCAACAACTGATCGAAGCGGGTGTCGCCGGGCGATAGCCGGGCGACGCCGACCGATGCGGTGGGGGCGATGATCTCGTCGTCGCAGGTGACCCTTACGTCCGCGATCGCCTGGCGCAGGCGCTCCGCGGCGGCCAGTGCGTGATCGCGGCCGACGCCTTCCAGCAGCACCGCGAATTCCTCGCCGCCGTAGCGCCCCAGGGTGTCGGAATCGCGGCAGGCATGGCGCATGGCTTCGGCCACGGCCTTGAGCACGTCGTCGCCGATGGCGTGCCCGAAGCGATCGTTGATCTGTTTGAACGAATCGATGTCGACCACCGCCACCGCGAGATTCATGCCGCTGTCGATGGCGCGCGCCACCGCGACGTTGCCGGCGTCGGTGATGAAGCGCCGGCTGTGGACGGCGGTGAGGAAGTCGGTGGAGACGGCGACTTCCAGTTCGCGGCCGCGCGCCTGCATCAGCGCGCCGTGCCGGCGCTGTTGCAAGTACAGGGCCGCCACCACGCCGAGCATGCACAGGGCGAGGATGCCGGCGATCAGGGTGTAGCGGAATCTGTTTTCGCTGACGATCGCGCGCAGCCGCTCGTTCTCGGTCTTGGCGTTAGCGGTGGCCAGTGCGGCGTCGCTTTCGGCGTAGCGCAGGCGCTCTTCGAAATCGGCGGCCGCGGATTCGCGTTCGGTGCGGGTCGTCTGGTCGCCCAGTTGGATCAGTCGCGCGATCGATTGCGGAAGACTGTCGGCCTGCGTGCCCTTCAGCTGCAGATCGACGATGGCGCGCACGGTGCGCAGTTCGTCCTGCTGCAGTTTCAATTCGGCGAATTCGCTGCGGGCTTTCTGGTACAGCGCCAGCGCGGCGGCATTGTCGCCGCGGATCTGCAGCGCCTGCGCGGTGGTTTCGTAGCCCAGACCGTGCAACTGCGTGTTCTTCAGGTCGTCGCCGATCGCGCCGATGCGGCGCCCCATGTCTTCCACGGTGTCGGCATCGCCCAGTGCGCGTGCGCTGCGCGCTTCTTCGAGCAGGATCTCCGCGGTCAGCTTCGGATCGCGGTTGGTCGGCAACAAGCCGCGGGTTTCCTTCAGCAGTTCGCGCGCCTCCAGCGGGCGGCCTCGCGCGGAGGCGATGTGCGCCATGTTGCGCAGCAGCCGCAGGCGCATTTCCGGGTCGGTGTCGGCGGGCGCGTGGACGAGTCCTTCCTTGGCGTATCGATAGGACTCGTCGAGTTTCCCCAGTCGCTCGCTGATGGAGGAGTAAGCCAGCAGGATGTCGGCCATCAGCACGTCCTGCGGCGTGTCGCCCAGCTTCTGCTGAGCTTCGGCCAGGGTACGCGCGGCGCTGTTGAAATCGCCCAGCCGCGAGAGCGCGCGACCCAGCGCGATCCGCGCGCGGACCTGCAGATATACGCTTCCGCTGCGGTCGGCCGCGGTAATCGCGGCGGAACCGGCGCGGCGCTGGCAGCGCCAGTTGGCGATCACCCGGCAGGCATTGGCTTCGGCCAAGGCCAGTTTGGCCAGGCCGGCATCGTCGCCTTTGGCGAGCGCCTTGCGTGCGGCCGGAAGTTTTTCCAACACCTGTCGCGGCTGTGTCAGCGCCTCCACTTCGAGCGGATGGCGCTGGTCGCGCTCGGGGGCCGCGAAACAGACGAAGGAGAGGCATGCCAACACGAGACACACGGTCAGTGCGGAGGCAGTACGCAAATGAGTGGGGGAGCGGTCGAGCCAGCACTCTGTCGCCCTGCGGCGTACAGGGGAGGCGAAGCTGGCACTGTTCAGTCGGCCATCCAGAATAGGCACCCAGACATCCTTCTTCGCAACGGGAATGTGTTGTGGCGGGTTCCTCTTCCCCGAACGTGCGAATGCGGCCCGGGTCGAGGCTGTGGCGCAACCTCCTGTCGTTGTCGCTTCGCCCTGAATCGAACAACACGATCAGCGGCGCGCCCAGCCTAGCGCACCCGGAGGCGTTTGATGATTGCAGCCGCCGTTTTTTTTGGCGGTGTCGCATGCGCTGGTCGCGATGCCCGGGCCATGCGTCGGGTGTTCCCGTGCGACAATGCACGCGGCGGAGTCGGCCAGGCAGTCGCGTCATCGCATTCTCCGGAATGCCGATGCCGAGGAAAGTCCGGGCTCCACAGGGTACGGTGCCAGGTAACGCCTGGGCGGCGCGAGCCGACGGAAAGTGCAACAGAAAGA
>CBIHKW010000058.1:0-25161 GCA_966203835.1 uncultured Thermomonas sp. | reverse complement strand
GCACATAGACGGTGCCTTTGCGCTTCAACAGGTTGCCGACCAGAAAGCGGCCCAGAAACCCGGTCGCGCCGGTAACGAAATAACTCATGTCCTCGCCCTCATGAGAGTGGCGCCTGCACAGGTGTCCCTTGCATGGCGCCGGGACCGCGGCGCGGTCCGTAGCGGCTAAGTTGCCAGAGCCGGCGGCCAAGAACAATCCGCAGCCGTAGGGTGTCGTGCCGAAGCGGCATCGACCGCGCGATCGGAAACGCTACTCGCAGGCAGAAACCCATGCCGTTTCACGGATGCCGTTTCTTACATGCGGCTTCGTATTGACCGGCCACACCGGCCATGCTGTCATGCCCGCCTCACCGGAGGGATTGAACATGTCGGATCTGCAGAACCGTTTCGAACAAGCCGCGAAGGATATCCAGAGCCTGGCGGAACGCCCCGACAACGACACGCTGTTGCGGCTGTATGCGCTGTACAAGCAGGGCGCCGAAGGCGATGTCAGCGGCGCCAAACCCGGTTTCTTCGACTTCGTGGGCACCGCCAAGTACGAAGCCTGGGCCAAGCTCAAGGGCACCGAACAGGACGATGCCAAGAAGAAATACGTCGACCTCGTGAAGAAGTTGGCCGGCTGACGCCGGCCCGACCGGGCTTGCGGCGACGCCCTCTCGATGGCGCGACAGACGCGACAGCGGATCCTCGACACCTCGCTTGCGATGTTCAACACGCAGGGCGAGCCCAATGTCACGACCAACCACATCGCCGATGAGCTGGAGATCAGCCCCGGCAATCTCTACTACCACTTCCGCAACAAGGACGACATCATCGAACAGTTGTTCGCGCGCTACGAAGAGCGCATGGACAACGCGCTGGCCGCGCCCAGCGGGCGGCTGCCCGAGCTGGAGGACATCTGGCTGCAGCTGCACCTCGTGTTCGAGTGCATCTGGGACTACCGCTTCCTGTATCGCGATCTGGTCGAGATCCTGAGCCGCAACCGGCGCATGCGCCTGCGATTCGCGCGCATCCTCAAGCGCGCCGACGAGCGCGCGCACCTGGTCATGCGCGGGCTGTCGCAGGCCGGCATCATGCGCGCCTCGGCCGACGAACTGAACGCAGCGGCCACCAATGTGCTGGTGCTGTCCACGTTCTGGCTGAACTACTCCGCCGCCCGCGGCGATCGCGACGAACAGGTCGCCATCCGCCAGGGCATCATCCAGGTGATGATGCTGCTGGCACCGTTCCTGCGCGACGCCGAGCGCGTGCATCTGAACACCTTGATCCGCGCCTATCAGGACTGAACGCGCAGCAGCGATCAAGAACGCGCCTCCGCTGTCCGGTCTCACGAAAACGTGCCGCCGCGCAAGAAACGCATCTCCTCGCTCGCGCTATGGTGAGGGCGCAGGGGCATCCATCGGAAGGAATCACCCAATGAAGCGCAAATTGCTCAGAACCACCCTCGCCGCCACCGCGTTCGTCCTGCTCACCGCCTCGGCGCTCGCCGATGCCGCATGCCGCAGGAACACCTGCTATCAGCAGTTCAACCAGTGCCGGGCTTCCGGCGTCCCGTTCGCGACCTGTTATGGCGCCTACGAAGACTGTCTGATCCGCCACGGCTGTCAGATTCCCTGATCGACTCGACCGCTACAAGCAGACAGGGCGCCCATCGGCGCCCTGTCTGCGCATGCATCATCGAGAACGCCCGCGCTTATCCGCACGCATTGCGGATGAGGCCTCATCGGCTCGCCCGTATCCGGGCCTGTCTGTTCGAACAGCTGCCGGGACGCGGGGATCGGGCGCACGCTGGCCTGGCAGGGGCTGCACAAATGGCACCACGACAAGGAATTCATGATGAAGTCTTCGTACATCGCCGCCGTGACGGCCGGCATCACCCTCATGCTCGCTGCAACGCTCGCCGACGCCGCCTGTGTTCCGAACAATTGCGCACAGCTTTACGACAATTGCATCGCAAGCGGCACCCGCCTTCGGGTGTGCGAGGCCCAGTATGCCCAATGCCTGCTTGCGCACGGCTGCCCGATTCCCTGAACTATCGGGGATCTACCCGAAGAACCGGCGATGACTGACGACTCTCGCCCCACTCACCGAAATCATTCGACAAAAAGGAATTGCCCGTGAATTTGATGCTGAAGACAGCGATGACTCTCATCGGCACCGCGCTCCTGCTCTGCATGCCCAACGGCAAAGCCAATGCAGGCACGACTGCCGAGTGCTATCGGCTCTACCGCGAATGCATCGCGGCCGGTTATGAAGAGATCGAATGCGAAAACGGATTCTGGATCTGCCGCTATGGGTATATCCCGGTGAAATCGAACGGGATCCCGTCGCCCGGGCATCGCCGCAACTGATCTCGACACGCACTGCCGCTACAAATAGACAGGGCGCCGATCGGCGCCCTGTTTGCTTACACATTCCTGAAACGATCAGGCCTTGCGCGCGCGCTTGGCCACGACTTTCTTGACGGTGCGACGGACATTCTTCGAACCCGGCTTGCGGCCGCGGCGCACAACGCGCTTGGCCTTCGCCGGCTTGAACCGGGCGACCAGCGGAGCCAGCGCAGATTCGAGATTGCGACCCGCCTGAGCAACGCCACTCTCGATCTGACCGCGCAGTTCGCCGGCGGTTTCGATCAGCTTCGACTGCGCTTGGCCGACAGCGGCCATTGCATGACGGCGGGTCTGGGCGACGCGGTCGACGGCCTGCGCGGTAGCGGCGACAGTCTGGCGCTTGGCGAGGACCGCCAGGCCGAGGCCGGCGAGCCAGAGGTGACGCGGCGTCGCGTCGGGAGCGGTGCGGGTGATTTTCTTGCGTGCCATGGGGAGTCTCCGTTGCGGGGCGCCGGCAAACCGGCTTTGGATGACATCAGCATGCGCGGTCCGCGCCGAGCAAACACACTAGGCCGTATGGTTGGGGCTTGCCTCGCATCGCGACTCGCGGGATGCTGCCCGCTTCAATCGAGAGGACGCGACACATGGCCAAAAACGACTGGGCCGCTTTCCCGCACGACGCGAAAGCCTTCGCCTATACCGGCGATGCGCTGAAGAAAGACTGGCCCAAGCTGCACGCGGGCGACTGCGAGCCCTTCCCGGACGACAAACGCGCCGCCGCATTGATCAAGGCCGCCGGCAAGGCCGCGCCGAAGGGACTGGACGCCGCCGCGCTGGCGAAGGCGCTGCAGGATGCCTGGCGCAGCTTCCATCGCGGCGACTTCAAGGCCGCGTTCGATGCCGGCGAAGCGCTGGGGCCGGTCGGCGCCTCGGTCGCAGTCAAAGCTATCGGCATCCATGCGACCTATCTGGTCGATGCCGACGCCGAAAAGCTCAAGCGCTTCGAACAGGCCGCCAAACTCGCGGAAGCCGCGATCAAGGCCCTGCCCGACGACGCCAACAGCCATTACCGCCACGCCTTCGCGCTGGGCCGCTACAGCCAGGGGCTGTCGATCGCCAAAGCATTGAAGGACGGCATCGCCGGCAAGGTCCGGACCTCGCTGGACACCGCGCTGGAGCTGGCGCCCAAGCACGCCGAAGCCCACACCGCGATGGCGCTGTACCACGCCGAGATCATCTCGAAGATCGGGGCGATGATCGGCGGCCTGACCTACGGCGCGAAAGCTTCGGAGGCCGAAAAGCACATCAAGGAAGCCCTGAAGCTGACCCCGGCCTCGCCCATCGCCCACATCGAATACGGCAACCTGCTGATGCTGCTGCACGGCGACAAGAAGGAAGACGATGCCGCAGCCGCCTACGAGAAGGCCGCCAAGTGCAAACCCGTGGATGCAATGGAAGCCCTGGACGCGGCCTACGCGAAATCGCAACTGGAGTGAGCTCCGGGCCGCCGGCAACGCCGCCTGCAAATGACGACTTGCCTCCGCCCGCCCCACTCCGTAAAATGGCCGGCCGAACATCGGGCGGTTAGCTCAGCGGTAGAGCATTGCCTTCACACGGCAAGGGTCGCAGGTTCGAACCCTGCACCGCCCACCATATGAATCAACAAGTTATACGGCCAGTTTGCTTCTGAAAGCAGGCAGTACGGAAAGAATGACGGAAACCGACCTGTGTCAGCAGGTTGGTTTTTTCGTTTCATGGACCCGGATCGGGATTCGCGCGTCAAGCAGACCACAGGCGCAGCATCGGCCCCGCCGCGCGGCGATGACGGGCAGCGAGGATGAAGATCCGCTGGCACGCCAATACTGAAAAGACGCCTGATCAAGCGACGACGGCCGCAGGTGCGGATCGAATTTTGACCCTCGCTTTTATTGCGTCGCTTTCTTCGCACGCATCGGATACGCATCGAACAGCGGGCGATAACTGTTCCAGTAAGCTTTCAGCAAGACCAGATTCAATATCGCGACCACTGCGCATGCGTAATACCAATGCACGTCGAAAAGATAGAACAGGCACAACACCGCCGATATCGGCGTCACCAACGCCGTGCCCAATGCCGGCTTGTAGTTCAGCAACAGGCTGACCGCGCCGACAAGCTCAACGAGCTTCAAAAAAGCCCAGAAGAACAGCGTATTCGCGAGCACGCCTAAAAAGGAATGCGGATGCGCCTCGCCCGTCAGGTGAATGCCATAGAAGATCGCGACGGCGCCGTCGATCGCACCGAGCATGTAGTACGCGCCCAGCAGGTAACGCGCGATGGTTTCGTGAAGTTTGATGCGCATTGCTTACTCCGGACACGATTCGATCGTCGCCGAATCCGAGACTCGGCCGACGTTCAACGCAGGCCTCCGCATACCTCGACCCGGCCCCGTTACGCTGGGGCCAAGCCTGGTACACGGCGGATTGCATTGCCGGTTTACAGCGGAATATTCAGCGACGTCACCGGCAGCGTCCAGGACAGGATGCGGGCAAGCGCCAGCGCCGCACGGCCTCTGAGCATCGAGTGATGGTCCGCTTCGACATCGTGGATCTGCGGCGCCCGTTTCAGTACGGAACCCCAGCCATAATCCTGCGGCCAGTCTTCAGCGTTCGATTGCGATTGCGTCGCGCGGAACAGCAATACATCGATCTCCCGCGGCAGCGCGACCGGCCGATAACGCCGGTAGCAGAGCCGGTTCGCCGTGAAAACGCGATGCAGGGTGTCGTATTGCTTCCGCTCGACCGGAATCCCGATCCTGCCGAGAATCACCAGCAGTTCGTCGACCGGCATCTCGCGCAGCTCCGCAGTGGAGACATCGAAACGCTTATCGCTCTGCTCGGCCAGCTCGGCGCACAATTGCCTCAGGTCTTCGAATTCATCCGTCTGCTGGTCGGCAGACAACACCGATGGCGTGACTGCATCCAGCAACGCCAGATATTCGACATCTTCATCCTGCTCGAGCAACTGGCGCGCCATCTCGTAAGCGACACCACCGCCATACGAATGACCGACGAGGCGATACGGCCCCTGCGGCTGGATTTCCCTGATTGCGGCGATGTTGGCGCGCGCAGTGTCCTCGATGCTTTCCGGCGGCGGCACGCTGCCATCGTGCCCGATCGCCTGCAGCGCGTAGAACGGCTGCTTCGGCCCAAGCGCCTTGCTCAACTCGCGGAACGACAACACGTTGCCGCCGACGCCTGGCACCGCGAACACCGCCGGCAAGTCGCCGCCGGATTCGATCGCGATCGCGATGTCCGACGCAGCCGGGCGCTTGCCCGGGTTCGCGCCGGCGACGTCGCCGTTCGCGATTTCGACGATCAACGCCGCCAGTTGACTGATGGTCACCTGATCGAACAGCGCCCTGACCGGCAGATCGACGCCCAATGTCGAGCGGATCCGGTACAGCAGTTGGGTTGCGAGCAACGAATTGCCGCCGAGTTCGAAGAAATTATCGTTGACGCCGATCTTCGCCTGCCCGGTGACGAATCCTTTCTCCTTGAACACGTGCGCCCAGATTTCGACGAGCTTCTGCTCGGTGTCGTTCCGCGGCGCCACATACTCCTGGCTGGATTCCAGACCGACATCGATCTTCTGCAGCGCGCGGCGGTCCGCCTTGCCGTTCGAAGTCACCGGAATGGCGGCGACGCATACGAAAGCAGCCGGAATCATGTACTCCGGCAAGGTTTCGAGCAGATGCGCCCGCAGTTCCTTGTGCGCCAGATTGGCGACATCGATCTCGCTCGACTCGTCCGTCCGGTAGAAAGCGATCAACTGCTTGTAACCATCGGGGCCGCGAGCGATCACGACGCTCTCGCTGATCGCCGGGTGACGATTGAGGTGCGACTCGATCTCTCCGGTCTCGATGCGGACGCCGCCGATCTTCACCTGATCGTCGATCCGTCCCAGATACTGGATATTGCCATCGTCCAGCCAACGCGCCAGATCGCCGGTCCTGTACATGCGCGCGCCGGGACGAAACGGATTCGCGATGAAACGTTCCTGCGTCAGCTCGGGGCGATTGAGATAGCCTCTGGCGAGATTGTCTCCGGCGATATGCAGTTCGCCCGGAATGCCGACAGGCTGCGGATTGTTTTCGCTGTCGACGATATAGATCTGCGTATTGTCGATCGGTGCGCCGATCGGAACGAATGGATATTCGATTTTCGTGCAATCGTAGAAGGTGACATCGATCGCCGCTTCGGTCGGACCATACAGATTGTGCAGATCCGCGTTCGGGAATGTCTTGCGGTAACGATCGACAGAATTCCTGTCCAGCGCTTCGCCGCTGCAGAAGATGAGCCTGACGCTTTCGCACTGCCCCTTCGCATTGTCCAGAAAAGTGTGCAGCATCGAAGGCACATAGTGCAGCGTCGTGACGCCGGCCTTGTTGATCAAGGCCTCGAGATACTGCGCGTCCGAATGCCCATTGGGAACCGCGAACACGAGCGATGCGCCGGTCATCGGCGTCCAGAAGAATTCCCAGACCGACACGTCGAAACAGTAAGGCGTTTTCTGCACCACCACGTCGCGGTCGCTGAGCAGATAGCTGTTCTGCATCCAATGCAGTCGATTCACCAACGCCCGGTGCTCGACAAGCACGCCCTTGGGTTTGCCGGTGGACCCGGAGGTATAGATCACGTATGCGACGTTGCGGGACCCGACCGCGCGATCCAGTTCGACGCCGCGTTCCGTCAAAGCGCGCGCGGCATCCACGACTTCGCGCCAGTCATCGTCCAGCGCGATGACCCTGACGCGATCGCCGGCCAATGACGCGATACGCCCCCTGAATTTCGCCTGGGTCAGCACGACCGTCGTTTCCGAATCCTCCAGCATGTAGCCCATCCGATCATCCGGATATTCGGGGTCGATCGGCATGTAGGCGCCACCCGCACGCACGATGCCCATGATGCCGGTCATCATCTCCAGCGATCGCTCGACACAGAGCGCGACGACGACATCCGGTCCGATCCCCAGCGATTGCAGGTACAGCGCGAGCGCGCCCGTGGTTTCGCCGAGTTCGCCGTAGCTCAACGACTGCTCGCCGTATGCCGCTGCGGGTCGATCCGGGCCCGCAGCCACCTGGTCCAGAAAGAAGTCGTGGATGCAGCGGTCCTTCGGATAGTCGACATCGGTGTCGTTCCAGTCGAGCAGCACCCGCTGCCGGTCTGCGGCCGTGGCGATCGGATACTGCTGCACCGGAAGCGCCGGGTTCTTGCCGATCTCGCCCAGCAGCACATGGAAGTGATCGAGCAACACCCTGATCGTCTCGTTCGAATACAGATTCGGATTGCTCTGCATCTGGACGCGGAAGGTGTCTCCTTCGCAGAAGACTTCGAGCGCCAGATCGAGCTCACCTTCGGCCCGTTGACGGAAGCCCTCGACCGGATCCAATCCGAACTCGCGCCTCAGCGCGAGAAACGCGCTGTCGGTAAAGCTCGAAAATTCCTGATAAGCGTAATAGATATTGAAATCCTGCCCACCCTCGGCTTTCTGCCGGTTGATCATCAGCGGGAACGGATAGGCGGCATGGAATACCGCATCCAGCATCCTGATCTGGGTATTGCGCATGAACTCGTTGAGCACGAGCGGCTTTTCGAAGTTCGCGCGAATCGGGACGATATTGAAAAAATAACCGATCTCATCCGCGAACTGCTGTTCCGGACGGACGATGACAGGCATGACGACGACGATATCTTTCTGATTCGTGTATTTATGCAGCAGCAGTTGGAATACCGCCAGGAATACCGCCGATGCCGGCATCGAATGCGCCTTGGAAAATTCGCGCACCCATCGACAGACATCATCCGACAGAACGTCGACCAACACCTCCGGCTTGTAGTCCGGCGGCACCGGACGCGGCGCATCGGGGAGCAACTTGAACCCCATGAGGTCGCCTTCTAGTTGCGCCTTCCAATAATCGGCGTGTTTCTGCCCCTGATTCGAGGCCAGCATCTGCTGTTCCCAGGCGACGAACGCTTCGAAGCCGGACGATTCCCTCGGCGACGGCAGCGGCATTCCCTTGGCGATGTCCTTGTAGAAATCGAACAAAGCGCGCAGCAGGATGCCACCGGAAAAGCCATCGGAAATGATGTGATGGAGAAGAATGAAGAGGCCGACCCGCCCTTCTTTCCGGGTGAACAAGGTGATTCTGGTCAAAGGGCCGCTGCGCAGATCGAATGGCTCCAGGATCCTGTCCTGGAAGTACGCCACCACTTGCTCGTCGCTGTCGAACGGCAAAGTCTCGTGCCGGATCGTCGAGCGGCACTGTTCGTCCAGATGATGGTACGGCACGCCTTCCTTTTCGACGATTCGCGTCTTCAGGATCGGATACCGGTCGATCACGCAGTTCCACGCCTTGGCGAGGGTTGCGCTGTCGATGGCCGCATCGATATTGACGCAGATCGGCACCGTATGACTTCTGTCCGGATTCAGATTCTGCAGGAGATAGTGCGAACTTTCGCCGATCGACAGCGGAAACTCTCTCGCCTTCTCGGCAGCCGAATCATCGCTCCTGGGCGCAGCGGCATGGTCGCCGCTTCTCAGTATGCCCATGATTTCCGGCTTGAATCGGGCGATGCTGTTCGCGAGCTCGGTCGTCAATGCGTTTTTCGGCGCGTAACAGCTCAGTTTTCCGTCTTCGATGACAAGCCTGATATCTCTGTTCGCAAGCTCATTGAGTATCTCCCTGACATCATCCATGGCACTCTCCAAATATTCTAAAGAAATAGCCCCGCTGCTTTGCACAGCCGGACCCGACCGCCGACACGACCGAACATCGGTCTTATCCATTGCCGCGCATCTGCAGGAAACACATCCGTTCGTGGATTGCCTGCGCATCAGCGCATGCGGCCACTCCATGTCAACCTACAGCCGCCGCACCATTATCTTTCGGAGCATCCGGACCCGCTCGAATCATTCCAGGCCGACCCGCAGAGTTCTTCTGCCGATGCATACCGCCATCATTTCTACAATATACGACTTGCGGAGAATCGGAAACCGCAGGCACCTGACTGCCGCGCGAAAAAGCAGGCGAGACAAGTGCATTGCGCAACCATGGGCATCGATTTCACGGGCTCGGCGGCTCCGGATCCTCGACGAGATACCAGCAATCCCTTCTTTCCTCGAACCTGTACGAATTGCCTTCCGACATGCCGTACAGATAGCGGACGTTGCGGACGCTCCCGCCCTGCGGCTCCACTTTCAGATCCAGCGCCGAAGCATCCTCAACCCCTTTCGAGTCGACAAAGTGGAACGCCTCGTCGATGAAGGCCACGTTGAAACCATCGTAAGCCGCCGCTGTCGCATAAACGAACACGGTACCGTCGCCACCGTCAGCGAGTTCCGCCACTTTGACCAACGGCGCGGTGAATGCGCGCTCGATGCGTGCATCGGAAGAGAAAGCTTCGAGAAATGCATCGAAATCGCGGGACGGACAAGCGATGGCCGCGTCGCCCGCGGATTTCGCGCCGACTGCCGAAACCTGCCAGGATTCGACCGCGAACGCGGCCTCTTCGCCGGGGATATTCCAGCGTTCGAATGGTCCGTAGGTCGTCGCGCGCAGACGCTTGCCTTCTGCTGCGTTCGCGAAATGCATGACGCAATGTCCGTCGCCGCTGCAGCTTTCGACCTCGGGCAGTTCGCCGCAGACACGGGCTTCGCCGCCGACATTCTCCCAACACATCCGGTCTCGCAGCGGGAGCCAGCCGGCATCGATCAACTGTCCGCGCAGGGTCGCGTACGGCATGTCCTGGATGAAACCGGTTTCGATCCCGGGCTGCGCAGACGCCGGCGCGGTCATGGCTTCGACGGACAGGGCTTCGACGGGCATGGCGGCCGGCGCTGTCGGCTGCGTTTCGGCTGCGGGCCCCGACGGTTTGCAGGCCGCCAACATCAGTGCGGCGACAAGGAAAAAACTACTGCGGTACTGCATGTTCGTATTCGTATCCTTGAATCGTTGGGTTCGCACCTGTCCAGATGCATTGCGCAGACGGCTTCAACTGACTTGCTTCAGACGGCCCGGCCGCGCTCCTGTCGCTGGCCATCGCCGGTCTGATCGGGCTGGGGGCCGAGCGCAGCCAGTTGCGAAGTCGATCTTTCGAGCGGCTGCGCGGCGAGTTCGGCGAGCTTGAGCGGAATCAGGCGATGCGAGGGGTCGCTCAGGTCGCCCTGGACAGCGAACACCGTGCCGGATGGACCGGGCACCAGATGATCCACGCGCTGCATGTCCGCGGTTTTGGCCGCGACCAGAATCGAGGCCGCCGCCTGCTGGCGTTCCTGATCGCCATTCAAACCCGGCACGTTGCCGAGCGCCGCATACACCTCGCGATAGCGGCCGTGCTGCGGGTGATCGGCATGCGCCACCGACAGCGGCGCGGCGTCCACTGCCTGCGTGCGCGAGGCCAGATTCGGCGCCATCAGGGTATCCAGGCCATCGCCGTTGCGGCTGATGTCGTGGATATGGTCGTAGTTGCTGACGCCGTTGAAATCGCGATACGCGCGCCCGCCGGTCATCGCCTCGCGTGCGCTGTTGAAACCCACGATGTGCGCGGCTTTCAGAAAACCGGCGACCCGCCCCGGCTTCTCGTCTTCACCGATGAAGCCCTGCTCGCGGGCACGGCCGTAATCGTTTTCGGCATTCACCTTGAACGCCAGATCCTGCCGGTCGGGAGACAGCTTGTAGGCTTCGAGCCCCGATCCGTCCTTCCAGTGGGAGGCGTTTTCGAGGAAGGTCGCCATCCCGCCGGTCTTCGCCCAGGCCAATTCCGACCGGTGGCCACCCATGGCCTGGTCGAGTTTGCTCCTGTCGACGTAGCCGGCTTCGGCGAGAAATTCCGCCCCGGCCCTGTAGCGCCCCACGAATCCGAGGCGATCAGAGGCGGCCGGATCGCCGCCGCGACTGACAGTCAGCACGGTGGAGGCGATCAGCCTGCGGGTCATCGCGTCGTCCAGTGTCGCGATATTCCCTTGTGTGTACGCATCGGCAGTGGCCACTGCCTGTTGTCGAATATCAGCCAATCGCTGACTCCCAATGGATATTCAACGGATGTCGCTTCGGAGCCGGTCGGCCCTCGCGACACCCTGCTTATCGCTGCCGGGGCAGGATTTCGCCACTGCAGCCCTGCGAGCATACCTGCCCAAGAGGCTCTCGGGTGCGTACTGCGTCGCATCGGCGCAACCGGCCGCTTGATCCCGCGGGTCGCCGGGGGCGCATGGGCACTCGCGGCGGGATCGGCCCGGAGATGTACCCGGACGACCCGCCGCGCCCGCAGAAGCGGCGGAGCCCCCTGCATATCGGCCCCACGCTCGATCGATGAATTCCCGAACGGGGTAACTCAAGGGCAACGGTTGCGCCTGTTCCGGTTCCAGCCTCCTGGGGTTTGCTGCGATCATGGCGGGCATTCCTTCCGATCCGTCCCCATGACTACCCTGCGTTGCCTGTTGTTCGCTTTCGCTTTGACCCTGATCGCCGGTTGCGGCGGCGAGTCGGTCAAACCCACACCACCCGCACCGGCCGTCCGAGTCACCCCGCCTACGCCACCGGTGAAGATCCGGATCGGCATCGCCCTCGGCGGCGGCGCGGCCAAAGGCTTCGCCCACATCGGCGTGATCAAAATGCTGGAAGCCAACGGCTTCAAGCCCGAGGTGGTGTCCGGCACCAGCGCCGGCAGCGTCGTCGGCGCGTTCTACGCGAGCGGCATGGATGCGTTCCAGATGCAGCAGCACGCGGTGGCGCTGGATGAAGCCAGCATCCGCGACGTGACCCTGTTCAACGGCGGCATGGTCCGCGGCCAGAAGCTGCAGGACTACGTCAACCGGATGGTCGGCAACCGCAGCTTCGAGAAGATGAAAAAGCCCTTCGCGGCGGTGTCCACCCAACTCGAAACCGGCCAGCGCACGGTATTCGTGAACGGCAACATCGGTCAGGCGGTGCGCGCCTCGTGCAGCATTCCCGGCGTGTTCGAGCCGGTGAAGATCGGCAAGTTCTATTACGTCGACGGCGGCGTGGTCAGCCCGGTACCGGTGGATGCCGCGCGCCAGCTGGGCGCCGATTTCGTCATCGCCGTGGATATTTCCACCCGGATCACCGGCAAGACGCCCGAAAACCTGCTGGGCGTGGTCAATCAGTCGATCACGATCATGGGCCAAAAACTCGGCGAACAGGAAATCGCGCGCGCCGATGTGGTGATCCGTCCGAAGGTCAACGACATCGGCCCGGCAGATTTCGAACAGCGCGCCCGCGCCATCCTCGAAGGCGAAAAAGCCGCCCTGGCCGCAATGCCGCAGATCCGCGCCAAGCTCGCGCAGATGCAGCAGGCCCGCGTCGCCGCGCAGCGCCCGCCCGCTCCGCCGCCGGTGAAATGCGAGGAACCCGGCTTCTTCGGCGGTCTACTGGGCAAGGACGCGGAGTGCGGGCCGAAAGGCAAACGCTGACGCATTCCGAGACTCGAACAAAAAGAAAGGGCCGGCAATGCCGGCCCTTTTCCTGGTCCACAACTCTGCTCGCGACCCTCGGCCCCGATCAAGTCGTCGGCGGATTGCCCGGTGGATTTTGACAGCGGTAGCCGATCAACATCGATCCGCTCGATGTATTGCCGGCAGCATCGGTGACGGTAAGCGTGACCGTCCACGTCGTCGCACGCGGATATTTCACGGTGGGAGACGATGCTGTCGATGTCCGGCCATCGCCGAGATTCCACAGATAGCCGACGATATCGTTGTTCGGATCGACGGAAGTATTGTTCAGCGTATAGATCATCGTGCTCGACGCACAGGTCGTGCTGGCCACAGGATTGAACGTCGCAAGAGGCCACGCAGCCGCCGCCCTG
Source organism: uncultured Thermomonas sp. (assembly GCA_966203835.1). Taxonomy (GTDB): domain Bacteria; phylum Pseudomonadota; class Gammaproteobacteria; order Xanthomonadales; family Xanthomonadaceae; genus Lysobacter_I. The sequence continues at coordinate 11,968 of CBIHKW010000058.1, read as the reverse complement.
ACCGCAGCATCCGCGTTCAAGATACCCGCACCGCAGCCCTGCGGACACGCGACGGAAAATGGTTTCACTGTACTTTGAATAATGTCTGCGACGTTTTTCGGCGATCGTGGATATGCCGACTGCATCAAAGCCACCGCCCCGGCGACATGCGGCGAGGCCATCGACGTCCCGTCGTAAGGCACATAGTTATCCGCAGCAGGCGCAGTGGTGCCCGCGTTCAAGGTCGATGTGATGCCGACACCCGGCGCAGAAATATTCAGGCGCGCGCCAAAGTTGGAGAAACCGGCTCTGGTAGCGGCCGAATCGGTTGCGCCGACAACGATCAACCCAGCGCCCGTACAACTGGCAGGAGTGAAAGCAGACGCATCGGCGTTATTGTTGCCGGCAGCCACAACGACCGTCGTGCCGTTCAGCAAGGCTTGGCTGATCGCCGTCTGCATGACCGACCCCGGGCAGGAACCGGAGCCACCCAGGCTCATGTTGATCACACTCGCTTTGTTTGCACCGACATCCGGTACACCCGCGACCGTGCCGCCGGATGCCCAGACCACCGCGTCGGCGATATCGGCAAGCGAGCCACCGCAGCGACCCAGCACACGCACAGCCAATACTTTCGCATTGAATGCCATCCCGGCGACGCCGAGGCCGTTGTTGGTCAATGCCGCAACCGTCCCGGAAACATGCGTGCCGTGCCAACTGGAGTTCCTGGGCGGAGAACCGGCATAGCATTGACTGGCCGTCACCCAATCGCCTGGATCCAACGCGCTGCTGTCGCGCCCATTGCCGTCGTTGGCGACGAAAGTATTACTGATGAAGTCGTAGCCATTGATGATGTTGGCGCCGAGATCGACATGCGGGCGATAACCCGTATCGATGACCGCGACGATCTGGCCCGCACCCAGAAAACCGAGATTCCAAGCCTGATCGGCATTGGTTCCGCCGACACCGCTCTTGAAACCGTACTGCAGGTTGTAGTGCGTGTCGTTCGGCGTGAGCGTGGGATAAAGCCGGATGTTCGGCTCGATGGCAACGACATCCGGATCGGTCGCGATCTGGAGCATCAACGTTTCCGCATCCACTCGATCGAGCGCGCGATCGGCGACGATCAGATCGGCGCCGACACCGAGGGTACGTTCGCGGCGCAACTTGAGCGACCTGGCGCTACCGAAGGCAGCGGAAGCCGCCCTGTCGAGCGAGCGTTGCAGCGAGAGGGCATTCGCTTTGACCGGGCTTCCGGCGCGATAGGTGACGATGAATCCGTCGACCGGATCGTTGTTGCCAAGACCGGACAGATTCACGCGCCCCGCCGCCGAAGAAGGCGCGGAAAACACGACAGCGGAAACCGCGAGAGCCAGTGCAGCATGGCGCATATCGAAAGTACGCAATGACATTCAAAATCTCCATTTTCACGAGTGAAAGCCGGAATACGGCAGGGATATATGCAACATCGAAGGTCCACGGCCATCGTCGGATAACCGTGGATCGCATCGAATTTTCAGGGCGTCTTATTGTGCGATACCGCCCCATGAAACGGGTTCGACAGCGCATCGACGCGCGGCTCGGAACCCAAGTCGATCCCGGCACGCACCACGACAAACAAATCACGCGCGCCCGCAGAACATCATGCATCTCACCAAAAATCGAATCGCTTCTCCGAACGAAATCGCCATCGAAAAACGGCACCCGGGTCACACTACGGTCATTGCGATCGACTTACAAGATCGATCTCGAATTGCCGCACGCCAATGCAGCAGCACCAGCATTTCACGACAGCAAGTAGCAGATGGCGCTACTTTGCAGTCGAATCCTCATCGGAATCCGAAACCGGATCGCCCAAACGAAGGAAGGGCCGGCAATGCCGGCCCTTCCTCTATCCGTGCTGTCGATTCGAGAATCGATCAGTGAACCATATCGAGCGGCTGGAACTGGATCGCCTGCAGCAGGCCTGTCGTAACGCACGTGCTGTTCATCAGATTCGCCAGATCCTGCTGACGACGCAGCAGATCGCCGAAGCTGCGCTGCGGAATCCCGTTGATCGGATCGTTTTTCGGGAACGTGGTCGGCACTGCGAGGTTGCCGGTACCGAGCAGGAACTTCGACAGGCGGCTCTGCGCGGCGGGCAGACGCACATCGACATGCACGAAACTGGTTTCGGGGCCATTGGCCACCGGGAAGGCCACGAAAGGATTGCCATTGGCCCGTGCTTCACCGCCGTGACAAGCATTGCACGTGTTCAGCGACATCTTGTGGCGGTTGTTGTTGAGGGCGCCGGGCGCATTCCATACCGCGCCATCCGCGACCGAGAAGTTGAAATTCGAGCCGGTCAAGAAAGGAACGCCCATGAAGATCGTCGGCACGTTGGTGGCGCCTGAATTGATATAGCTCGCAAGCAGCGCCGTGTTGTTGTGAGTGTGATGCGGCGTGTTCTTGGTCGACACGATATTGAGCATCGTCGCGACGGGCGTCCTGCCCGGCAGTACGAACTCGCGCAACTCCCATAGCGGGTTCAGCGCGTTCTCGTTGGTGCGCAATTGATTCAAGGCGCTCCTGTTGGGCTTGTTCGGCGCAGCATTCGCGGTGGTGAACTGGTCGGTGATCGCCTGCAGCGCCGGATTGAAGGCCGCGCTGCCGAGGGCGATGCCGCCCAGATTCACCCATTGCTGGCCGTAGTTCTTGACGTTCGTGCAGCCGCTGATCGGCACGCCGTACTCGAAGATCACCGTGAACCGCGTCGTCGAACAGCCACCGCCGGAGTTGCGGTTGACCACGCCGAAGACCAGCCGGCCTTCGCCTGCGGAACCGCCGCCGTAGACCTGGTTGCCGCGCAGATCGACGCGATTGACGATCGCCAACAAGCGGAGCGGCGCGCGGTTGAGATCGAGCTTACCGCCGATCCGTGGCCACGAATTCAATACCAATGCACCGATATTGGGCCGCGCCGGCACCGGGAAGGTGTTGATGGTGTGGTTGACGTTCCAGCTCTGCAGCCAGTTTTCGGTGAACACCGCAGGATCGATGCCCGTGAACGGCTGGTTCGCCATGTTGGTCATCAGCGTCTTGAAGGTCCACGCGCCGTTGGGGTTGCCGGTGTTGTTGCAGATATCGAAGGTGCGGGTGGGATCGTTCACCACCGAAAGATCGGTGATCATCAGTTCGCGCCTGGGATCGACGGCGGATGCCGGCATCGAAATGGTGAACCGCGGAATACGGAACGCGATCGAAAGCTCGCGCGCGCGCTTGATGAGATCGGGATCGATGAATTCGAATTTCTCCTCGCCGAGCGATTCGCGGCCCGCGAATGCGGCCGCGCCGGTCGCCTTGAATTCGTCGATCAGGCCGCGACGCTCCTGCTGCTCGCGCAGGAAACCATCGAAGTCGAAGCGGACCATGCCGTTGAAGCGATCCGGATTGGACGCATCGCGCTTGAACACGAATTCGTCCTTGTCGACGACCAGCGGCAGGACATCGGGCAACGTCGAACCTTTGACGAAGAGGATCGAAAGCAGTGCGTTGCCGGCGGGGTCGCCCGCGTTCTCGCGCGGCGTGAGCTCCATATCTTCGACCGGCGGCAAACGCGGAATGTTCTCGGGTTCGGCGAGCGCGCGCAGGTAACGATCATCTTGTCCGACTGCAACGGACTCCACCCGCACGCGCGGAGACGCGACGAGATTCCGAGTTGGATCCGCGTCGACAGACATCGATGCGGCGGCGCCTTTCGCCGCGATCTTGGCCGAGCCGCCAGGCAGATCGCATGCGGCCAATCCGCAGGTCAGGAAAAAAACGGCGACGGGGGCAAACAATCGTCCGGCGGACATGCCGGTGGGTATGCGATTTCGCATGGGAATTCACTCCTTGTGAATGGATATCGTGTGCCTATCGATCAGTTCGACGACGACACGACGCCAATGCGCCGGCTTCCGTGCCGTACCGTTCGTGTACACCCTGCTGCGCACGCTGTCGATGTCTTCAGCGGACAAGAACATGAAACGGCGTACCCAATCCCAGCAAACGAAAAGGGCCGGCAATGCCGGCCCTTTCGATATCGATCGATTTATCGAAAACGATCGATAGCGCCGATCACGCGCGCGAATCGCGCCTCGCGCTGCCCGGCCTGGCGGCGCCGCCACGGTGCGGCTTCTGACCCGCGTGCGCGTGCGCGCCACGGTCGGCCGGCTTGCCGTGCGGACGGTGCGCCGGCTTGCGCGGCGCCTGAGCGCCGCCCGGACGCTGGTTGCCGCCGCGATTGATCGGCGGCATCGGGCCGTCCATGCGGATCGGACGGCTCGGCGCGAAGCCTTCGACAACGTCCATCACCACGTCGGCCTTGAGCAGACGCTGGATCTGGCGCAGCAGGCCGGCTTCGTCCGGCGACACCAGCGAGAGGGCTTCGCCCTGCGCGCCGTTGCGGCCGGTACGACCGATGCGATGCACGTAATCCTCGGCGACCATCGGCAGGTCATGGTTGATGACCAGCGGCAGATTCGGGATATCGAGGCCGCGGGCAGCAACGTCGGTCGCGACCAGGATGCGGGCCTTGCCGGACTTGAACTGGTTGAGGGCCTTCTGGCGCGCGGCCTGGCTCTTGTTGCCGTGGATCGCGACCGCGGGCAGACCGGCAGCTTCGAGCTGTTCGGCCAAGCGATTGCAGCCGTGCTTGGTCTTGCCGAAGATCAGCACCTGATCGGTATGACGGCGCGTCAGGATGTCGATCAGCAGATCGCGCTTGCGCGAGCCGTCGACCGGATGCGCACGGTGGGTGATGGTCGCGGCGATCGCGTTCTGCGCCGCCACCTGCACCTGCTGCGGGTTGTGCATGAATTCCATCGCCAGCTGCTTGAGCTGGGTCTCGAACGTCGCCGAGAACAGCAGGGTCTGGCGCTGCGACGGCACGCGGCCGAGGATGCGTTTGATCGCCGGCAGGAAGCCCATGTCGAGCATGCGGTCGGCTTCGTCGAGGATCAGCACTTCGACCGCATCGAGCTTGGCCGAACCGCGCTCCATGTGATCGATCAGACGGCCGGGGGTCGCGACGAGAATGTCGACGCCGCGGCGGAAGTTGTCGATCTGCGGCTGCATGCCGGCGCCGCCGAAGATGGTGGTGACGTTCAGACGCATGTGCTTGCCGTAGCTGCGGATGCTGTCGGCGACCTGCACTGCGAGTTCGCGGGTCGGCACCAGAATCAGCGCGCGCGGCTTGCGCGGGCCGACCGCAGGCTTGTTGCCTTCGGCGAGGCGCTGCAGCAGCGGCAGGCCGAACGCGGCGGTCTTGCCGGTACCGGTCTGGGCGCCGCCCAGCAGATCGTGGCCGGCCAGCGCCAGCGGGATCGCCTGGACCTGGATCGGCGTGGGCGTGGTGTAGTTGTTTTCCGCGAGTGCGCGCAGAAGCGCGGGCGAAAGCCCGAGCGATTCGAAAGTCATGTTGGAACTCCAAGGTGGATTTCGCACCGCAAACGAATGCGGGGCGTTACTCGGAGCTTTCCAAAACCGCGCTGCGAGCAAAATGAAACGACACGCCACATGGCGGATCGTGTTCGGCGCGACGAAAGACGTGCGGGAGAGTGCTGCGAGGCCGGGCGGCCGTATGTTGGTACAAGCGCCGGAGTTGCAGCGGGCTGCCTAAGGAAAACGGGCCAGCCGTGCGCGAAACGAGGCGAACTGTACGCGAAAAGTGCCTGATACGCCAGCAGATTGTGCCGCGCCCTCGCCTCGCGCTGTTCAGTTTCGACCGGTCAGAGCTCGATTTCGAGACCCGGCCGCGCCAGTGTCGTGGTGATGCCGTAAGCCTCGCCCAGCTCACCGGCCAAGGCTTCCCGGGCCTTGTCCTCGCCATGCACCAGGGCCAGCGGCGGATGGCCGGCGAACTGGCCGTACCAGTCCATCAGACCGCGCTGATCGGTATGCGCCGACAGCCCGCCGACGGTATGGCGCTGGGCATTCACCCGAACATCGTGGCCGTGGATGCGGACCCACTGGGCGCCGTCGACCAGCCGTCGCCCGGTGGTGCCCTCGGCCTGATAGCCGACGAACACGACGTGGGTCTGGCGGCGGTGCAGCCGGTGTTTGAAGTGATGGAGGATGCGCCCGGCGTTGGCCATGCCCGAACCCGCGATCACGATGATCCCGCGCTCGATCCGGTTGATCGCCATGGATTCGTCCGACGTCTCAGTGATGTGCAGATTGGGCAACTTGAACGGATTGGGCCGGTCGCGCCAGACCGCTTTCGCGTCCTCGTCGAACAGATCCTGATGACGCCCGTAGACATCGACCACCTTCGCCGCCATCGGGCTGTCGAGGAAGATCTGCCAGCGCGACATCTTCCATTCGTCCCAGTGCTTGGCGAACCAGTACAGCAATTCCTGGCTGCGGCCGACCGCGAAGGCCGGAATCAGCACGCAGCCGCCGTCGCGCCAGGCATCGTCGAAGATGCCGCCCAACTCGCGAATGGTCTCTGCGCGGTCGCGATGCAGACGGTCGCCGTACGTCGATTCCATCAGCACCAGATCGGCTTCGGTGATGTCCGCGGGATCGCGCAGAATCGGTGTGCCCTTGGGGCCGAGATCGCCGGAAAACACCAGCTTCCTGCCATCGCCCCACAGCTCGACGCTGCTCGATCCGAGAATGTGGCCGGCATCGCGGAAGCACATTTCGACACCCGGAAACAATTCGGTGCGGATGTCGTAGGGAATCGCTTCGACCTGTTGGATCGCAGCGCGCGCGTCGTCCTTGGTGTACAGCGGCACCGCTTCGGGCTGGCCGCGGCGGCGATCGCGATTGGCGCGCTTCGCCTCGCCTTCGGCGATGCCGGCGGCGTCCTGCAGCATGATCGGCATCAGCTCGGCGGTGGCGGACTGCGCGTAGATCGGACCGCGGAAACCGCGCTGCACCAGCAGCGGAATCCGGCCGATGTGATCGATATGCGCATGGCTGACGATCAGCGCGTCGAGTTCGCTCGGCTCGAACGGGAACGCTTCGGCGTTGCGGGCTTCGGCCTCGGGGCTGCCCTGGATCATGCCGCAGTCCATCAACAGGCGTTTGCCGCCGACTTCGACTTCATGCAGAGAACCGGTGACCTCGCCGGCGGCGCCGTGGAAATTCACTTTCATCGCAGGCTTCCTGTTCGTGCAGCCGGTAGCGGCCGAAGTCGGCACCATCGCGCATGCGCGCCTGTTCCACAAGACCGAAGGCCCGCACTGGGCGGGCCTTCGGGATGCGGCGATGTAGGCAGATGCTTAGCCGTGATTACCGGCCCGGAATGCGGCAGCAGGTCCGGGACGCACGCAGGGTGGCGGTGGCGGCCGAATTGTTCTGCGCGGAACACACGCCGCCCTTGAAGAACACGAACGGCATCTGCCAGGTCGAGGATTCGCAGTTGGTGGCCGTCTGCGTATAAGTGCCCGGGCAGACGCTGGCGACGGCATTGGAAGTGGCGCCAGCCCCAACGGTCACGGCGACGGCGGTCGTATCCACGCAGTCGAGCGGCGTGATCTGCGGATTGATGTAGTAACCGACGATGTCGATGACCAGATGGGTCGCCGCGAACGAATACACGCTCAACTCGTTGGCCGATGCGCCCTGATCGAGTTTCACCACGGCGTAGTTGCCGACAATGTCGCCGGCGGCATAGTTGACGGTGGCTGCGAGCGGCTGGGAAGCGAGGAACGGGAACGCAGTGATGTAGCCGGCCCCACCCGGGGTGACCACGGTAAAGTTCATCGCCGCGGCCGCGAACGAACCGACCGATCCCGCGCCGCCGCAGTTGCTGGCCGCACCGCCCTGGAAGCTGTAGTCGGTCACTGCCGTCACGTCGAAGCTGCGCACGGTATTGGCGGCGATCTGACCGCCAGCCAGACGTGTGTCGGCGATGCGGCAGGGTGTGATCGGCACGAACACCAGGTCGTTGGCGATCTCACCGAGCGTTTTGCCGGGTATCTGGCCCGAAGCGCTCATCATCAATGTGTTCTGGGCGCGGCTGCTGCTCTGGGTGTTGCCGACGAGTGCTTCATTCATCGTGTCGAAACTCGGCGCATCGGCGGCGCGGCGCAGGGTATCGAGATTCGCCTTGGCGAAAATCGGCGCCATGTCGGATGCCCACTCACCCACATTCGCGCGGTAGGCTTCCTGAACGTGGCTGCCCCATTTCATGACGATCTGGTGGACCAGTTCGCCGCGGGGGCCGCGCTGACCTTTCCCTGCTGCTTCGGCATCCATGCTCATCGACAGCGTGGGCAACGCCAAGGCCAGACAAGTAGCGATCAAATAGGAATTTTTCACGGATGTACCCCTTCGAGTGATGTGATCGGTGTCGATGCAGCGGCCGGCAATGCCCTGCGTCATTGAAGCAAACGGGGAATCGTTGCGATCAAGGACAGCCGATGTCGCCGCCCCGCCTCACGACGGCCGCCATGCGGATATGACCTTCGACACCGGCCGCAGGCCTTTCCTCGCGCTAAAGTCGGCAACTGCCTTTTCCGGGCGGCGTCCCGCGCCGCCTTCCCGTGCGCCCTCTGGGCTGGAGATTTCCGTGAAACCCGAATCGAATCCGCTTCTGAAACCGCGCGCGCTGCTGCTGTCGCTCGCGATCGCCGCGTCCCTGGCCGCATGCAACAAGGACGGTGCCGCGCCCACCGCCGCGGAGCCGGCCGCAGCGGCGGCACCGGCGTTGACCCTGGACGAGAGCAAGCTGCCGCCGGTCAACCAGTTCAAGGCGACCGATCTGGACGCCGCCAAGAATGCCTGCACCGACTTCAACGGCTTCGTCAACGGCCAGTGGCTGGCCGCCAACGCCATTCCGGGCGACCGCACCTCCTGGGGCGCTTTCGAAATGCTCGGCGAACGCTCGCTTGCGGTGCAGCATCAACTCGCCGAGCAGGCCGCCGCGATGAAGGGCGCCACCGGCGTCGAGAAGATCGTCGGCGATGTCTGGGCGACCGGCATGGACGAGGCCAAGATCGACGCCGAGGGCATCGCCCCGCTGAAGAGCCGCCTCGACGCCATCGATGCGCTGGCCGACGGCCCCGCGGTCGCCGAGTTCCTGCGTCAGTCGTTCGCCAAGGGCGAACCCGCGGTATTCGATTTCGGCCCGAGCCCCGACTTCAAGAATTCGTCGATGAACATCGCCTATGCGTTCCAGGGCGGCCTTGGCCTGCCGGACCCGGGCTATTACTTCGAAAAGAAGGACGTCGTTGCGGACTACGAAAAGCACATCGCCAAAGTGCTGGAACTGTCGGGCATCGCCGCCGCCGACGCCGCGAAGCAGGCCAAGGACGTGATCGCGTTCGAAACCCGCCTGGCCAAAGTGTCGAAGTCCAGCGAAGAACTCTCGCGCGACGCCGGACTGTCCTACAACCCGGTCAGCCTCGCCGACGCCGACAAGCTGGCGCCGAACTTCCCGTGGACCAAATTCTTCGAGTCGCAGGGGCTGGAAGCGCCGAAGATGTTCTCGCTCGCGATTCCCGCGTTCCACGCCGAGGTCAGCAAGATGCTGGGCGATACCCCGGCGACGGTCTGGAAGAGTTACCTGCGCTTCCACATGGTGGACAGCGCCTCGCCGTTCATCAGCAAGCCGTTCGTGCAGGAAAACTTCAACTTCTACAACCTGACGCTGCGCGGCCAGAAGGAAATGAAACCGCGCTGGAAGCGCGTGCTGACCACCATCGAAGGCCAGACCGGCGAAGCCCTCGGCCAGATGTACGTGAAAGTGGCGTTCTCGGCCGAGTCCAAGACGCGGATGGAAGAACTGGTGAAGAACCTCAGCGCGGCGTTGAAGGGCCGGATCGAGAATCTCGCCTGGATGAGCCCCGACACCAAGAAGAAAGCGCTGGAGAAGTGGGCCACGTTCACGCCGAAGATCGGTTATCCCGACAAGTGGCGCGACTGGACGGGCCTGGAAACCTCGCGCGCGAGCTACATCGAGAACGTGCTGGCCGCCAATGCATTCAACTACAAGTGGAACCTGTCGAAGATCGGCAAACCGGTGGACAAGAGCGAATGGGGCATGAGCCCGCAGACGGTCAACGCCTATTACAACCCGCTGCAGAACGAGATCGTGTTCCCCGCCGCGATCCTGCAGCCGCCGTTCTTCGACGCCAAGGCCGACGACGCGCTGAACTACGGCGGCATCGGCGCGGTGATCGGCCACGAAATGATCCACGGTTACGACGATCAGGGCAGCCGTTTCGGACCGACCGGCAATTTCGAGAACTGGTGGACCGATGCCGACGCCAAAGGCTTCTCCGCACTCACCGGCAAGCTCGTCGCGCAATTCGACGGCTATGAAGCCATGCCCGGCAAGAAGGTCAACGGCAATCTGACCCTGGGCGAGAACATCGCCGACCTCGGCGGACTGGCGGTGGCTTACGACGCTTTCCAGCGCGCGAGCGCCGGCAAGCCGGACGCCAATGTCGAAGGCATCAACCGCGAACAGCGCTTCTTCCTGAACTGGGGCACGGTGTGGCGCCGCAATTTCACGCCGAAGGAACTCGAAGTGCGTCTGGTCACCGACCCGCACGCGCCTGCGAACTTCCGCGCCGTGGGTTCGCCCTCGAACCATCCGGCGTTCGCGACCGCATTCTCGTGCAAGGCCGGCGACGCCATGTTGCGCGATGGCGAAAAGCGCATCGCGATCTGGTAACGGATTCCGGCGACACCTCTTGATGCACAATGCACGACCAAGGCCCGGGAACTCCCGGGCCTTGTTGTTTGGGAGACGCCCGGCCTGCATCCATCGGACAGCACGTCCCGTATCCAACGGCATGTACGCACTTCAGCCCGATCCCCGAGCCCTGCCCCATTCCGCTGCCTCCGGCCGCCGTCTGCGTACCACCGCAACCAGGCATGCGCCGATGCATGCATACTTGCCGCCGGGCGCCATGTCCGGGAACATGACGCCACGCCCGTTCCCCATGCAAGGACTCCGGATGCCCGAGACGCGCCCGCTCAACGCAGTACAGGACATCCCCGGACTCGACGCACTGCTCGTCGAAGTCGCCGGCGGCAGCCGCAACGCATTCGAATCGTTGTACCGCGCCACCTCGTCCAAACTGTTCAGCGTCTGTCTGCGGGTGATTCCCGATCGCGCCGAAGCCGAAGACGTGCTGCAGGAAGTGTTCACCACCATCTGGCACAAGGCGCACCAGTTCGACCCGGGCCGCGCCCGCCCGATCTCGTGGCTTGCGATGATCGCCCGCAACAAGGCCATCGACCGGATCCGCGCGCAGCCCGCGCGCGGCACGCTGTCGCCGATCGAATTCGCCGACGACATCGCCGACGGCGGCGCATCGCCGCTGCAGACCGCGGTGTCCGCCGACGAACGCGAACGCCTGGAAGCGTGCATGGACCAGTTGGACACGCGCCGGCAATCGCTGATCCGCGCGGCCTTTTTCGAGGGCTCGACCTACGAGGAACTGGCCCAGCGCATCGCCTCGCCGCTGGGTTCGGTGAAGAGCTGGATCCGCCGCGGCCTGCTGCAACTGCGTGGGTGCCTCGAAGCATGAACGTGCGTCCCTCATGAATATCCGCGACCTCCATCATCAGGAATTCGACGGCCAGGAGCCGCCATCGGCCGATCTGCTCGCCGGCGAATACGTGCTGGGCGTGCTCGACGCCGACCAGCGACGCGAAGTGCAGGCCCGGATCGCCAGCGACAGCGGTTTCGCCCGTCTGGTCGCCGACTGGGAACAGCGACTTTCACCGCTGCTGGCCGAATTCGGCGACGCCGAGGTCCCGCCGCATCTGTGGCCGCGCATCCGCACCCAGCTCGGCTGGCCTGCGGTCGGCACTGCCGATTCGACCGCAAAATCGGGGCTGTGGCAGAGCGCGGGATTCTGGCGCGCGGCCACCGGTCTGGCGGCTGCGGCCGCGCTGGCCGCCGTCGCGGTCGGGCCGCTCGGCCTGTTGCGCGACGATGCCGATGTCGGCCCCGGGCCGATCGCGGTCGATCCCGGCCCGAAGCCGCCGGTCGAAGATCCTT
>CBIHKW010000057.1:0-25942 GCA_966203835.1 uncultured Thermomonas sp. | reverse complement strand
CCAGCCCAGGCTCCAGTCGGTACCGCCGGCGCATTGGCTGGCGCTGGCCGGGCAGACCACGATCTCCCGGCCAAGCACGGTGGCGTGGCGCAGAGCGTCGAACAGGGTCGTGGTGATGGCGCTGCGCGTCGAGGCGGCATGGGCCCGGGCCACCGCATTTTTCAGGGTGGGGATGACGATGCCCATGAGGATGGCGAAGATGGTCATCGCGGTCACGAGATCGAGCAGGGTGAAGCCGCTGACATGATGGCGGGCAGAGGAACGCGGGCGGGACATGGATGGCTCCGATAAGCATGAACGGGCGTTCAGTGTCTGCAGTCGCGCGCGAATGCGGGATCGGCGTTTGCCGTATCCCGGGGTAGGGAAAATCCGCTTCGATTCATGGCGACCCGCTAGACTTCCGGACTTGATCCCACGACGCCCGCAATGAACGAGAACGTTCCTCACCTCGCCGACAATCTCTTCCAACTGGTCGCGCCCTACGAGCCCGCCGGCGATCAGCCGAAGGCGATCGCGGCGCTGATCGAAGGCTTCGACAGCGGGCTGGCGAAGCAGACCCTGCTGGGCGTGACCGGTTCGGGCAAGACCTACACCATCGCCAACGTGATCCAGGCGGTGCAGAAGCCGACCCTGGTGATGGCGCACAACAAGACGCTGGCGGCGCAGTTGTACGGCGAATTCAAGGCGTTCTTCCCGAACAACGCGGTCGAATACTTCGTCAGCTATTACGACTATTACCAGCCGGAGGCCTACATCCCCTCCAGCGACACCTTCATCGAGAAGGACAGCTCGATCAACGAACACATCGAGCAGATGCGGCTGTCGGCGACAAAAGCGCTGCTGGAGCGGCGCGACGCGATCATCGTCTGCACGGTCTCGGCGATCTACGGTCTGGGCGATCCGAACGAATACTTCAAGATGGTGTTGCACATGGTGCGTGGCGAGCGCATCGACCAGCGTGAATTGATCACCCGCCTGACCAACATGCAATACCAGCGCAACGACACCGAACTGCGGCGCGGCACCTATCGCGTGCGCGGCGAAGTGATCGATGTGCATCCGGCGGAGTCCGACGTCGAAGCCCTGCGCATCGAGCTGTTCGACGGCGAGATCGAACAGCTGACGGTGTTCGATCCGCTGACCGGGGAAAGTATCCGCAAGCTGCCGCGTTACACCATCTATCCGAAATCGCATTACGTCACCACGCGACGCACGGTGCTGGATGCGATCGCCGCGATCAAGCTCGAATTGCCCGAGCGACTGGAGCAGTTCTACAGCCAGAACAAACTGGTCGAAGCCCAGCGGTTGGCGCAGCGCGTGCAGTACGACATCGAAATGATGGCCGAGGTCGGCTTCTGCACCGGCATCGAGAATTACTCGCGGCATCTGACCGGACGCATGCCCAACGAAGCGCCGCCGTGCCTGTTCGACTATCTGCCGCCGGACGCGCTGCTGGTGGTGGACGAATCGCACGTCACCGTGCCGCAGATCGGTGCGATGTACAAAGGCGACCGCGCGCGCAAGGAAACCCTGGTGGAATTCGGGTTCCGGCTGCCGTCGGCGCTGGACAATCGGCCGCTGCGGTTCGAGGAGTGGGAAGCGCGTTCGCCGCGCACCATTTTCGTCTCGGCGACGCCGCGCGATTACGAGATCGAGAAGTCGCAGGGACAAGTGGTCGAACTCGTCGTGCGCCCGACCGGCCTGATCGATCCGGAAGTGGAGATCCGTCCGGTCGGCACCCAGGTCGACGATCTGCTCGGCGAAATCCACGAGCGTGTGGCGATGGGCGACCGCGTGCTGGTGACCACGCTGACCAAGCGCATGGCCGAGAACCTCACCGAATACCTCGGCGACCACGGCGTCCGCGTGCGCTATCTGCATTCCGACATCGAAACCGTCGAGCGCGTTGAGATCATCCGCGACCTGCGCCTGGGCGTATTCGATGTGCTGGTCGGCATCAATCTGCTGCGCGAAGGCCTGGACATGCCGGAGGTGTCGCTGGTGGCGATCCTCGACGCCGACAAGGAAGGTTTCCTGCGCTCGGCCGGATCGCTGATCCAGACCATCGGCCGCGCCGCGCGCAACGTGCGCGGCAAGGCGATCCTGTATGCGGACGTGGTGACGCGCTCGATGAGGACGGCGCTGGATGAGACCGCGCGGCGCCGCGAGAAACAGCTGGAATACAACGCCGAACACGGCATCGTGCCGACCTCGATCGTGCGCCAGGTCATGGACGTGATGGAGGGCGCACGCAGCGAGCAGGCGCCGGGCGAACGTCGCGGCCGCGGCAAGACCCAGCGCGTGGCCGAGCCGGTCGAAGACTACGCCGCGATGCCGCCGGCGAAGCTGACGGCGAAGCTCGCGGCGCTGGAGCAGACGATGTACCAACACGCGCGCAATCTGGAGTTCGAGGAGGCCGCGCAGGTGCGCGACGAAATCCGCAAGCTCAAGGAAGCGAGTCTGGGATGAACGCCGCGACGCCGGGTTCGGGTTTTCCGCGCCTCGGCTGGCCGGGGGCGCTCTGGCTGCTGGTGTATCTGCCGGCGTACCAGTCGGCCTACGGCACGCGCAACTTCCTGTTCCTGTGCAATATCGGCGTGATCCTGACTGCGGTCGGGCTGATCGCCCGCAGCCGGCTGCTGTTGTCCAGCCAGGCCGTCGCCGCGCCGGTCATCGCGCTGGTCTGGGCGCTGGATGTCGGCTGGAAGCTCGTCACCGGCGACTTCCTGTTCGGCGGCGTGGCCTATATGTGGGACACGGGCTATCCGCTGTTCGCGCGGCTGTTGTCGCTGTATCACCTCGTTTGGCCGCTGCTGCTGTGGTACGTGCTGCGGCGCATCGGCTACGACCCGCGCGGCTGGCCGCTGCAGGCGGGCATCGCGGCACTGGCCATCGTCGCCGGCCGGCTGCTGGCGCCGGCCGCGGAGAACATCAATTTCGCCTGGACCGATCCGTTCTTCGGCCGCCAGTTCGGACCAGCGGCGCTGCATCTGGCGTTCTGCTGGGCGCTGCTGTCGGGCGTGGCCTACGGCGCCACCCATTGGCTGCTGCGGCGGATGTTTTCGGCAGGGGCGGGCGGTGAAGCTGCCGCAGATGGTTCCGTCCCGCGCCGACAGGTGTTACGATAGCGGCCCTTTCGGGTTGCAGTAAAACTCGACGGGCGGTTAGCTCAGCGGTAGAGCACTACCTTGACATGGTAGGGGTCACAGGTTCGAACCCTGTACCGCCCACCACAACCAAGTGGTTGAACGGCGTAGCCTTTGCGGGCTGCGCCGTTTCTTTTTGCGATGACGCTGCATTCAAGCAGCCGTCGACACGGATTCGGATTCGACAGGATATCAACCGGTGGAAGGGCTTCCTTGATGTTGTTCCGCGCACTGTTGCCGGATACGGTGTTGATCGCTGAAATGGCGCCCGCCGATGCGGTTCCCACGCGCCTGCCGGCGTCCGAGCAGAGTCTGATCGAACGCGCGGTGGAATCGCGGCGGCTCGAATTCGCCGCCGGCCGCGAGTTGGCCCGCGGGCTGTTGCTTCGGGCCGGTGTTGAAACCGAAGCCCTGCTGCGCGACAAGGATCGCGTGCCGACCTGGCCGCAGGCGGTGGTCGGTTCGATCACCCATTGCCGTTCGCTGTGCGCGGTGGCGTTGGCGCCGCGCGCGGTCAGCGCTGGCATCGGCATCGATGTCGAACCCGCGCGGCCGCTCGATGAAGGTCTCGACAGGCAGATCCTGCGTACGGTCGAGCGCGGCCGCGTCGATGCGCTGCCGTCCGCATTGCGTCCATTGGGCAGCCTTCTGGTGTTTTCGATCAAGGAAGCGGTCTACAAGGCGATCTATCCCGAGCGCCGGGTATTCCTGGATTTCCAGCAGGTCGAGATCGAGTTCGCGGGCGAGGATGGTTTCGTTGCCGAGGTGCTGGTGCCGGGCGCGAGTCTGCCGGGGCATACGCGCATCCATGGTCGTTATCGCGTCGCCGATGGGCATGTCGCCAGCGCGGTGGTGTTGCCGCCGGTGTGAGGGTTCGTGTGCCAATGGTGCTCGTCGCTGCGCCGTACCCTCTCCCCCAATCCCTCTCCCGGTGGGAGAGGGGAGCAAAGCATGGGTCTCTCTAAACAGCGGCCGCAGCTTTTCCCGTCTCCCCTCGGGAGAAGGTGGCGCGTAGCGCCGGATGAGGGTCCGGGTACTGATGATGTTCGTCGCTGCGCCGTACCCTCTCCCCCAACCCCTCTCCCGGCGGGAGAGGGGAGCGAAGCACCAACCTCTACTGGTTTCAGCCCACGACCATTCGATATCCACGCAGTCTTTCGTATACCGGTCGACACGCTTCTGCCACCGCCAACGCATCACCGGTCAGCGAGTCTTCGCGCGCGCGCCAGGGCTCGAAGCCGGTGGAGCGCCACACCGCGTCGTACCAGTAGGGCGCCCAGGCGCCGTCGCTGTCGCGCGGGCCCGCGGGCCACGCCAGCATGCGCGGCGTGAATGCAATGCCCAGGCGCAGGCACAGCGCGCGCAGATGCGCTTCGGGCGCGCGCAGGAAATCGCCTGCGTCGATCACCATCGGAATTTCGCCCGATCGTGCATGCAGCAGATCGAACAACCGGCCCTGTTGTGGCAGGCCGATGTCGTCGGGCGTCACCGTCGCGCGCGATTTCAGATACGACGCAACGACTTCGGACGGGTCGCGGATCAGCAATATGTTGCGCAGACCGAGCACCCAGTCGGTGTCCATGTCCGGCAGCAGCAGCTGGCTCATGTGGTGCTGATACCAGCCCGACGCGCCGCCGGGCGCGGGGCCGCGCAGGGCGCCGGCGACGCGGCGCCAGTCGGTCTCACCGGCGGCGATGACTTCCTCGCGGCCCGGGTGATCCAACCCGGTCGCCGCCAGATACGCCGCGTACAGCGGTTCGTCGCTCACTGCGCAGTCTTCGCGGTGTTCCCAGGCGCGCATCATCGCTGTGGAGATGTTGCGCGGGCCGCTCCACATCGCGATGCGCAGCGGTTCGAGGGCCGATGCGCTCATGCGAGACGCACGCCTGCGCGCATCGCCACGTCGCGCGCGATCAGATCGCGATACAGCGCCTGCAGCCGCGTCGTCATCGCTCCGGGCAGTGCGGGGTTGTCGTCGCCGATGGTCCGGCCGTCGATGCTGCGCACCGGCGCCAGCCCGGCGAAGGTGCCGGTGATGAAGGCTTCATCGGCGGAATAGACCTGGCTCAGCGTGAAGTTTTTTTCGAAGCAGGGAATGCCGGCCTCGCGGCACGCGCGCAGCACGTTGGCGCGGGTGATGCCGCCCAGGCAGTAATCGCCGGTCGATGTCCACACTTCGCCGCGACGCACGATGAAGAAATGCGTGGAATTGCAGGTCGCCACGAATCCGTGCGGATCCAGCATCAGCGCTTCGTCGGCGCCGGCTTCGATGGCCTGGATGCATGCGGTGATGCAATTGAGCTTGCTGTGACTGTTGAGCTTCGGATCCTGCACGTCCGGATAGCCGCGGCGCACGTGTACGGTGAACAGGCGCAGCCCGGCGGCGATGGTTTCGGGTTTTGCGACCTTGAACTCGGGAATGATCACCACAGTCGCCGGCCCGACGGTCACGCGCGGATCCTGGTAGGGCGTGCGCTTCACGCCGCGCGAGACCATCAGCCGCATGTGGACGCCATCGCGCATGTCGTTGGCGGCCAGCGTGTCGTAGACCGCGTGGGTCAGCTGCGCGCGATCCATGCCGATGTTCAGCGCGATGGCTTTGGCGCCCTCGAACAGGCGGTCGAGGTGTTCGTCGAGAAAGACCGGGTGGCCGTCGATCACCCGCAGGCCTTCCCATACGCCATCGCCCAGCACGAAACCGCTGTCGAACACCGACACCGTGGCTTCGGCGCGCGGCTTCAGCGCGCCGTTGATCCAGATCCGGATCTCCGCATTGCGCGGGTCGTCGTGGAAGTCGTGGATGCTCTGCGCCATCGGTCGTTCTCGTCGGGGATGGCCGAGTGTAGAGCGCGCCGCCGGGTCGCGGGTACGGGCAGGGCTGCCGCGGCCGCCGCCGGCATCGTCGGAAAGCCTTGGATTCGTTGACTTTCGGGCGTGCGGGGCCTAACTTTGCGGCCTCAGCGATTGAACGAAGGTGGCCCCGGGAAACCGGCGCCGAGCGTGCGACATGAGCACTACCACCCGCCCCTGAATACGACGCCCGAGGCCCGCGACCACGCGAAGCGCCTTCGGGGCGCTTTTTTGTTGCCTGCGCACATTCGAGACAAGACACCATTCCCATGATCGCCATTACGCTCCCCGACGGCAGCCGCCGCGAATTCGAATCCCCGCCGACGGTCGGCGATGTCGCCGCTTCCATCGGCGCCGGCCTGGCCAAGGCCGCGCTGGCCGGCAAGGTCGACGGCCAATTGGTTGACACGAGTTTCCGCATAGAGCGCGATGTCGCGCTGGAAATCGTCACCGAGAAACACCCCGACGCGCTCGACATCCTGCGCCACTCCACCGCGCATCTGCTGGCTCAGGCCGTGCAGCGTCTGTTCCCCGGCGCCCAGGTCACCATCGGCCCGGTGATCGACAACGGTTTCTTCTACGACTTCGCCTACGAGCGCCCGTTCACGCCGGAAGACCTGCCGGCGATCGAGGCCGAGATGCAGAAGATCGTGAAGGAAGCGCAGCCGGTCTCGCGCAGCGTGAAGTCGCGCGACGACGCGGTGGCGTTCTTCAAGGGCATGGGCGAGGCCTACAAGGCCGAGATCATCGAAAGCATTCCCGCCGATCAGGATCTGTCGCTGTATTCGCAGGGCGAATTCACCGATCTCTGCCGCGGCCCGCACGTGCCCGGCACCGAGAAGCTGCGCGCGTTCAAGCTGATGAAGGTCGCGGGCGCCTACTGGCGCGGCGATTCCAACAACCAGATGCTCAGCCGCATCTACGGCACGGCGTGGTTGAACGACAAGGACCTCAAGGCCTATCTCACGCAGTTGGAAGAGGCCGAGAAGCGCGACCACCGCAAGATCGCCAAGCAGCAGGACCTGTTCCATCTGCAGGAAGAAGGCCCGGGCCTGATCTTCTGGCATCCGAAAGGCTGGGCGATCTGGCAGGTGGTCGAGCAGTACATGCGTCA
Source organism: uncultured Thermomonas sp. (assembly GCA_966203835.1). Taxonomy (GTDB): domain Bacteria; phylum Pseudomonadota; class Gammaproteobacteria; order Xanthomonadales; family Xanthomonadaceae; genus Lysobacter_I. The sequence continues at coordinate 18,832 of CBIHKW010000057.1, read as the reverse complement.
GGTGTATCGCGACAGCGGCTATCAGGAAGTGCGCTGCCCGCAGATCCTCGACGTGAGCCTGTGGCAGAAGTCCGGCCACTGGGACAACTACAAGGACAACATGTTCTTCACCGAGTCGGAGAAGCGCACCTATGCGCTGAAGCCGATGAACTGCCCGGGCCACGTCCAGGTGTTCAACCAGGGCCTGCACAGCTACCGCGACCTGCCGATCCGCTACGGCGAGTTCGGCGCCTGCCACCGCAACGAGCCTTCCGGCGCGCTGCACGGCATCCTGCGCGTGCGCGGCTTCACCCAGGACGACGGCCACGTGTTCTGCACCGAAGGCCAGATCGAGGACGAAGTCCGCGCTTTCCATCTGCAGGCGCTGGCGGTCTACACCCATTTCGGTTTCACGGACATCCAGATCAAGATCGCGCTGCGCCCGGAATCCCGCCTCGGCGACGACGCCACCTGGGACAAGGCCGAGGACGCCCTGCGTTCGGCCCTGCGCTCGGCCGGCGTGGAGTGGGAGGAACTGCCCGGCGAGGGCGCCTTCTACGGCCCCAAAATCGAATACCACCTCAAGGACGCCATCGGCCGCACCTGGCAGTTGGGCACGATGCAGGTCGATTTCATGATGCCCGGCCGCCTCGGCGCCGAGTACGTGGACGAGCACAGCCAGCGCCGTCACCCGGTCATGCTGCACCGCGCGATCGTCGGTTCGATGGAGCGGTTCATCGGCATTCTGATCGAACACCACGCCGGCCAATTCCCGGCCTGGCTGGCTCCGATCCAGGCCGTGGTGATGAATATCACGGATGCGCAAGCCGATTACGTGGACGAAATCCGGAAAACCCTTATGAATCAAGGCCTCCGGGTTTCGGCCGATTTGCGGAACGAGAAAATCGGCTATAAGATTCGCGAGCACACGCTGCAAAGGGTGCCGTTCCTGCTGGTGGTCGGTGACCGCGAGAAGGAAAACGGGTTCGTCGCAGTGCGCACGCGGGGAGGGGAAGACCTGGGTTCCATGTCTGTCGCCGACTTCGTGGAGCGCCTCCGCAACGCGCCCAGCGCAGCGTGATGTAAATGCCGTCCGGCGCGATCGCCGGACGGAACCACACCCCTTGGAGATCCAGATATCAGTACCCCCCAGGAAAAGCAGAACCGCAAGAATCAGGAGATTCGCGTGCCGCGCGTGCGCGTGATCGGCAGCGATGGCGAAATGATCGGCGTTCTGTCGCGCGACGAAGCATTGGCGAAGGCCGAAGACGAAGGCATGGACCTCGTCGAGATCCAGCCGAACGCGGATCCGCCGGTCTGCCGCATCATGGATTTCGGCAAGTTCAAATTCGAAACGCAGAAGAAAGCCGCCGCTGCGAAAAAGAAGCAGAAGATCGTCGAGATCAAGGAAGTCAAATTCCGTCCTGTCACCGATGAAGGCGATTACGCGATCAAGCTGCGCAAGATGCGCGAGTTCCTGGAAGAGGGCGACAAGATCAAGGTCAACATCCGCTTCCGCGGTCGCGAGATGAGCCACATGGAGCTTGGCCGGCAGATGGCCCAGCGCATCGAGGCCGACCTCGGCGAAGACATCGTGATCGAATCCCGCCCGCGCCTCGAAGGCCGGCAGATGGTGATGATGATCGCGCCGAAGAAGAAATAAGCGATCCGACGAGCGGCTTGGCTCACCCCCAGGTTCGCGCTTCGACGCACGCCTCCCCGTCCTGACGACGGGGAAGGCGATCCAAAGGGCGCCTCGGCGCCCTTTGCTTTTTGAAATGCTCAGCGCCTCGGCGCCCTTTGCTTTTGAAAAGCTTGGCGCCTCGGCGCCCTTTGCTTTGATGCAGTACCAGGCGTCTCGGCGCGCTCATACTTTTCGCCGCGCTGCGGTTTACAGCCCGCGAATCGCCGTGCTATTAACGGATCAAGGGTCGGATCGCCGCCCCGAGCATAAGGAAATGCAGGATGTCGGCCACCGAAACGCCCGTATCGCCCTACGAAATCTTTTCCGACCCAGCGGCCGCTGCCATCGCCGAGGCGCTCGTCGAGGGCGACATCGGCAAGATCCGCACGCTGGCCGCCAATACCAATCTCGCTGCGCTTGGCGACAAGCGCGTCACCCTGCTGCAGTGGGCGCTGTTCAATCGCAGCCTCGACGGCGTGCAGGCGCTGCTCGATGCCGGCGCCGATCCCGCGCAGCCGGGCATGGATGGCGACACCGCCGTCCATTTCGCCTGCATGCTCGAAGGGCCGGAGTTCCTGCAGGCGCTGTTGGCGCATGGCGCCGATCCCAACGTGGCCAACGCCGACACCGGCGCCGCCCCGCTGCGCGCCGCGCTGATGACCGAGCGCGAGGAACAATTCAGCATCCTGCTCGCCGCCGGCGCCAATCCCGACCATGCCGACTTCATGGGCAATACGCCGCTGCACGTGGCGGGTCTGATCAACGAACCGCAGCGTGCGCTGGATCTGCTCAACGCGGGCGCCGACCCCGTGCGCCGTAACGCCCAGGACGTGACCTTCCAGCGTTATCTGTTCATGACCCGGCCCGATCTGCTGGACGCGGACACCAGCCGGGCATGGGAAGCGGTGCTGAGCTGGCTGCTCGCCCACGACATCCCGCTGGACACCGCGCCGGTCTGATCTGCGGCACCGGAGGCGCGCGCGCCGTCGCGCGGCCTTCCATCATCCATCGCAGCATTGCAGGAGCATCGTCATGGAATATTTCCGCGGCTTGTTGAGACCCCACACGTTCCAGCACCCGCAGACGCCGCAGAGCGAACCGATCCGCGCGGACACGCTGGCGAAAATGGCCGAGGGCGTTTACGACCGGGGCGGCGAGCGCCAGGACCAGATCGACGGTTTCACCCGGATGAGCGACCAGGCGTTGCGCGACAAGGGCGTCGATCCGAGCCTGCTGCACACGCCCGGCGGCATGCATGCCGATGTGTATCGCGACGAACGCGATGGCCGCACCGTGCTGTCCTACCGCGGCACCGACCTTCCAAAGATGGATGTCGTGACCCGGCCCTTCGAGGGGCCGTCTGGTCTGGATCCGGAAATCGACATGATGAATGCGCTGCGCGGCAGCGAGCAGTCCTTGCGGGTGACCGGGGTCGTGCAGTCCGCCCAGGACTGGAAGACCAATATCCGGCAGGGGATGGGCTACGAAACCCAGCAGCACAACGACACCATCGCGCTGGCGAAGCAGTGCGATGTCGCTTTCGGCGACAAGCTGGTCCTCACCGGGCATTCCAAGGGCGGCGGGCAGGCCGAACTGGCCAGCGTGGTGCTCAGCAGGCCGGCCATGACCTTCAATCCCGCCGGTGTGCATGACGAAACCATGCGCAGGTTCGGCATCGATCCCGAACGCGGGCGCGAATTGGCGCGGGAGCGGATCACCAGTGTCGTGACTCAGGGCGAGGCCGTCGACTTCATCCAGGGGCGCGAATTCCTGGGCATCAAAACGCCGGTTCCGCTGGGGCAGCGCGTCGATATCGTGCCCACCGACGAGTCCCTCGGCAAAGTCTCCCGACATTTGATGACGCCCGGCGTGCTGCCCTATCTGGATCAACTGCAGGGCCGGCAGATCGAGATGCCGCGGCAGGCGCCTTCCGAAACGCCCTCGCTGTTCCGGCCGCAGGCGTTCGGTCACGGCGGCTTGGGCATGAGCGCTCTGGGCATGAGCGGCATGAACGACCCATTCCGCTTCCCGCTGCATGGCGGCCTCGGCGTAGCCCTGCTGCAGATGCGGCAGGAGGCGCAGGTTCCGAATCTTTCGAAGGATGCGCATCCCGTCAACGGTCTTTATCAGCAGGCGCTGGACAAGGTCGAGGCGCGGAATGAATCGGGGCAGGATGCCGCGAGCATCTCCGGTGCGCTGACCTTGGCCGCGCAGAAGAACGGGCTGACCCAGATCGATCATGTTGTGGCCAGTCGCGACGGCAGCACCTATTTCGCGACCCAGGGCGAGTTGGGTTCCCCGACCGGTCGGATCGCCGCGGTCGATGTGGAGCAGGCCAAACAGACGCCCTTGAGCCAGAGCAGCCGCGAGTCGATGGATCAGTTCCGCCAGCAGGCGCCTGTCCAGGAAGTCGCGTCCCAGCAAAGGGTGATGCATCGGGAATGATCGCGCCTGCGGGTCGCTTGCCGAAGTCGCATGCCTGAATCGCATACGGGATCAATCGCCTGCAGCCGGTCGTCTTGAACCAGTCGTTTAGAACAAGCCCTCTATACCAGTCCTGTAGAACCAGTCGTGTAGGATCCGATGGCCGTCCGCGAAAGCCGCCGGCCGAACCCCATCCGGGAGTGTCATGTCCAAGTTTCCAACCCGCGTTCGCGCCCTTTCCGTATCGCTTATGATCGCGATATGCGCGGCCGTTCCCGCCTGTGCAATGGAGAAACCGATGTCCGCAACAGCTGAAGTCCGTGCGGTGGACGCACGGGAAGTGTTCGCCGATCCGCGCGTGGCCGAGTTGGCCGAAGCGGTCGCCAGCGGCGATGCCGCCAAGATCCGCAGTCTGGCCGCTGGCGTCGATCTTTCGACGACAGGCGACAAGAACGTCACCCTGCTGCAGTGGGCGCTGTTGAACAAGCGCCTCGACAGCTTGAAAGCCCTGCTCGATGCCGGCGCCGATCCGCTGCAGCCGGGCATGGACAGCGATACCGTCGTGCATATGGCCGCAATGGCCAACGACGACGCCTATCTGTCCGAATTGCTCGCGCGCAAGGTGAACCCGAACGTCGCCAATCCCGTCTCCGGCGCCGGTCCGCTGCGCGCCGCATTGATGGGCGAACGCGAAGAACAGTTCCGCGCTCTGCTGGCGGCAGGCGCCGATCCGAACATGGCCGATCGCATGGGCAACACGCCGCTGCATGTCGCCGGCCAGATCAACGAGCCCGCACGCACGCTGGATCTGTTGAACGCCGGTGCCGATCCTGCGGCCCGTAACGCCCAGGGCGTGACCTTCCAGCGCTATCTGTTCATGACCCGCGCTGCGCTGCTGAATGCCGAGACCCGCAAACACCGCGAGGCGGTCGAAGCATGGCTCTCGTCGCACGGCATCGCGCTCGAAGGCGCGCGCTGAGCGCAGTCCGCACGATCCGCAGACCGGGCCAGGCCCGGTCCAAATATTCCGGTTTCAGGGAGTGGTAAAGGATGAACGCGCAATTCGATCCAGATCGTCGTGAGGCCCGCCAGGTGTTCGACCCGCTGAGCGGGCAGACCTTCAACCGTCAGTCGTTCGGGGACGAAGTGCGCGGCACCGCGCCGAAAGACATCGACATCACGCTCGCGCATCTTGCGCGCGACGTCTACACCTCCGACGACCGCCAGCGCGGCGACACCGCGCAGTTCCGCCCATTGACCGATGAACAGTTCCGTCAGGTCGGCATCGACCCGGCCCTGCGCAGCAACAACGCCAGCGGTTTCGACGCCGACATCTACGGCGACGGTCAGGGCCGCTACGTGCTGGCATTCCGCGGCACCGACGCCGGCAAGGATTGGGGCGCCAACCTCGGCCAAGGGCTCGGCTTCGAGACCGCTCAGTTCAATCAGGCGATCATGCTGTCCCGTCAGGCCAAGGTCGCGTTCGGCGACGAACTGGTCATCACCGGCCACTCGCTCGGCGGCGGCCTCGCCGCGGTTGGCGCAGCGGTCACCGACACCCCGGCGGTCACGTTCAACGCCTCCGGTGTGAAGGACAAGACCTTGGAACGCGTCGGTCTGGACGCCTCCGCGGTGAAGGAAGAGGCGAACCACGGCCAGATCCGCCGCTATGCGGTGGACAACGAAATCCTGACCGGGCTGCAGGAACGCAACATCGCGACGCGTTACCTGTTACCCGATGCGATGGGCCACAAGATCGAACTGCCGGATCCCGATCCGCAGGGCTTCTGGCAGCGCGTGAATCCGGTGCAGTCGGTGAAACACAGCGTGCAGATGCATTCGATGGATTCGGTGATCACCGCCCAGGAGAAGTTGTTCGGTTACGGTCTGCGCGCCGATGCGACGATGACCCACCAGGATCATCCGTTCCACGCCCAGTACCAGCGCAACTTCGACCAGTTGCAGCCGGCGCTGCAGCAACAGGGGCTCGATGTCCGCCAGAGCCAGAACGTGGCCGGCGCATTGACCCTCGCCGCGCATCGCGAAGGCGTCAATCCGGAAACCGCCACGCTCAGCAACGACGGTAGCCGCGCGTTCGCGGTGCAGGGCCAGCAGCCGGAAACACAGCGTTATTCGCAGGTGTCGGTGAACGTCAGCATGCAGACCCCGCTGGTCGAAAGCAGCCGTCAGGCGGTGGTCGAACTCAACCAGGCTCCGCAAAGCCAGGGTCAGACGCAGACGCCCACGACGCCGCAGCAGAACGCTCCGCAGCAGGCCACCCCGCAGGCGGAACCGAACCAGGATCAGGCGCCTCCCACCCGCGGCGCGCGCTGAATCCGTTCCTGAATCGCAAACCGCAGTCGGATCGAATACGCCATGGCCCAAGACGCAGCGAATGTAGCCAACCCCGTGGTGGATTCCGCCGCCGCGGCAGTCGGGGTGGACCGTCCCTCGTTCGCCGACGAAGTGCGGGGTCAGTCGGGCAAGTCGATCGATCTGACCATGGCCAGGATCATGGCCGATCTGTACGACGAGACCTACGGCCGCCCGACCGGCAATGCGGTGGACGGCTTCTCGCGCTTGTCCGACGACCAGTTGCGCAAGGCCGGCATCGATCCGAGCGTCCTCGACGACACCAAGACCGGCTTCAAGGCCCGGATCTACGGCGACAATGAAGGCCGCATCGTGCTGGCCTACAGCGGCACCGACGAAGGCAAGGACTGGCTGGTCAATTTCGGTCAGGGTCTTGGTTTCGAGACCACGCACTACAACCAGGCCATGGCGCTCGCGCGTCAGGCCAAGGTCGCGTTCGGCGACGACGTGGTCATGACCGGCCATTCGCTGGGCGGCGGCCTTGCCGCGGCCGCGGCGGTGGCCACCGATATCCCGGCCGTCACCTTCAATGCCGCCGGCGTCCACGACAAGACCATGGCCCGTATCGGCCTCGATCCCGACGCGGCCGCGCAGGAAGCCGAAAACGGCCTGATCCGCCGCTACGCGGTGAAGAACGAAATCATCACCGAGCTGCAGGAGCGCACGCCGATCATGCGCAGCCTGATGCCCGATGCCATCGGCCACAAGATCGAATTGCCCGATCCCGACCCCTTGAGCTTCTGGCAGAAGTTCAACCCGGTGAAGACGACGAAGCACGCGGTCGACATGCATTACATCGATGCGGTGATCGACGCGATGGAGCAGACCGCAGGCAACCGTACCGCCAGCGCGGACACGCTGATGTCGGACAAGCGCCATCCGCTCAACGCCCAGTACGAACGCTCGCTCGAGCACGTACAGGTGGCGGAACGTGCGGCGGGCAAGCCTTTCGACGCGCAGACCCAGAACCTCTCGGGGGCGTTGGCGCTGGAGTCGCAGAAGGCGGGGATCGTCGTCGATCGGGTCGCCTTCGGCGACAACGGCCGCGCGTTCGCGATCCAGGGCGCCACGCCGGAAACCCAGCGTTATGCCCAGGTCGACCAGCAGACCGCCATGCAGACGCCGCTGGTGGAAAGCAGCCGCCAGTCGCTGAGTCTGCATGCGTCGCAAACGCCGCCGGGTCTCAACCCGCAGCAGGCGCAGGAGTCGACCCAACAGCCGGCTCAGGATCAGGCCAGCGCCGGGCGCGGGCGCTGAGTTCAACGCTTTGATTTGCATGGGAAACCGTGCGCAGGCATAATGGCCGGCCCGGTTCGCCGGGGTGCGTCAGCGTTACCGTGGACCCGTCTTGATTCCGAGAGAATTCCTTTTCGGATCAACGACCTATAAACCGGCAGGGCAGGACGGAAAGTGTGGATGCTCCGGCAGCCACCGCCCAGGCCAGTACTCGAAACGACCCCAAGGACCTTGCAATGCCCAAGATCAAGACCAATCGAGCGGCGGCCAAACGCTTCCGGAAGACCGCTTCCGGCAAGTACAAATGCGGCCACGCCAACAGAAGCCACCTCCTCACCAAGAAAGCGCCCAAGCGCAAGCGCAACCTGAGGCAGTCGAACCACGTTCGTGCCGAAGACGCAGGCCGTCTTGACCGCATGCTTCCGTATTTGTGAGGAGACTGAACAATGGCACGAGTTAAACGTGGTGTAACGGCGCGTCGCCGCCACAAGAAAATCCTGAAGCAGGCCAAGGGCTACTACAACGCCCGCCGCAAAGTCTTCCGCGCCGCCAAGCAGGCGGTCACGAAGGCGCTGCAGTACGCCTACATCGGCCGCAAGCAGAAGAAGCGCAATTTCCGCACGCTGTGGATCGCGCGCATCAACGCCGCTTCGCGCGCCAACGGCATCAGCTACAGCCGTTTCATCAACGGCCTGCTGAAAGCCGGTATCACCCTCGACCGCAAGGTGCTGGCCGACATCGCCGTCCACGACGCCAAGGGCTTTACCGCGCTGGCTGAAAAGGCGAAAGACGCGCTCGCGGCATAAGGCACGAGGAGTTCCCCGCAGGTTCGCGCGATACGCGCGGAGCCGCGGTGGGATCACCGAACCATGCATGGGGAAGGGCGCAAGTCCTTCCCCATGTTCGTTTTTGGGAACCGAAACCGAATTTGGCCTTCTACCGCTGTCATCCCGAGCGAAGCGAGGGATCTGCTTTTCCTGCGGTTTGAATGCAACAACACGTCAATCCCGCTTCCGTGAAGTCGAGGCACGTCGCGTTCGGGATGACAACGAAAAGGTCGTGAGCAGATGAGCGATATCGAACCCCTATCGACGCAGGCCCTCGCCGACATCGCGGCTGCGGAGACGCCCGACGCGCTGGAAGCGCTGCGGGTCGCGCTGCTCGGCAAGAGCGGCAGCATCACCGCGCAGCTCAAGGCGCTCGGCGCATTGCCCGCGGACCAGCGCAAGGCGGCCGGCGAAGCCATCAACCGCGCCCGCGACGCCATCGGCGACGCGCTGTCCGCGCGCAAGATCGCGCTCGACGACGCCGTGCTCGACGCGCGCCTCGCCGGCGAAACCATCGACGTCACCCTGCCGGGTCGCGACGCCGCGCGCGGCGGTCTGCATCCGGTCAGCCGCACGCTGGAGCGCATCACCGAGATCTTCGGGCGTCTAGGCTATGAGCTTGCTGACGGCCCGGAGATCGAGGACGACTGGCACAACTTCGAAGCGCTGAACTTCCCGCCGCACCATCCGGCGCGCGCGATGCACGACACCTTCTATTTCCCGCCCGACAGCCTCGGCGAAGCGCGCTTGCTGCGCACGCATACCTCGGGTTGTCAGGTGCGCTACATGCTCGACCAGCAACCGCCGCTGCGCATGATCGCCGCCGGCAAGGTCTATCGCAGCGACAGCGACCAGACCCACACGCCGATGTTCCATCAGGTCGAAGGCCTGCTGGTGGACGAGCACGCCAGTTTCGCCGACCTCAAGGGCACGCTCGCCGAATTCGTGCGCGCGTTCTTCGAGCGCGACTTCGAGATGCGCTTCCGTCCGAGCTATTTCCCGTTCACCGAGCCGTCCGCCGAAGTCGATATCGCCTGGCAGCAGCCGGACGGTTCCACGCGCTGGCTCGAAGTGCTGGGCTGCGGCATGGTCCATCCGAACGTGCTGCGCAACGTCGGCATCGACCCGGAGCGTTACACCGGTTTCGCCTTCGGCCTCGGCGTCGAGCGTTTCGCGATGCTGCGCTACGGCGTGAGCGACCTGCGCGATTTCTTCGACAACGACGTGCGCTTCCTCAGGCAGTTCGCGTAGGGCGGGCCCAGGCCCGCCATTGCGGAATGTCCGTTCGCGTCGCGCGCATGACCAAGCTGTTCCGATCATCGCCGACGCATCCGAAAGACTTGAATGGCGGGCCTGGGCCCGCCCTACGGTGACCTGATGAAATTCTCCGAAAACTGGCTGCGCCAACACGTCAAGACCGACGCCTCGCGCGATGAACTCGCGGCGACGCTCACCGCGATCGGTCTGGAAGTCGAAGAGCTGACGGTGCTCGGCGCATCGCTCGACGGGGTGATCGTGGCGCGCATCGTCGAATGCACCAAACACCCGGAAGCCGACAAACTGCAGGTCTGTCAGGTCGACGCGGGCATGGGCGCGTTGCTGCAGATCGTCTGCGGCGCACCGAACGCGCGTCCCGGCCTGGTCGCGCCGCTCGCCACCATCGGCACGCGGGTCGGCGAACTCACGATCAAGGCCGCGAAACTGCGCAACGTCGACTCCAACGGCATGTTGTGCTCGGCGAAGGAACTCGGCATCGACGCCGATGCCTCCGGCCTGCTGGAACTGCCGGCCGACGCGCCGGTCGGTACGCCGCTGGCCGAGTATCTCGGTCTGCCCGACGCCAGCATCGAATTGAAGCTCACGCCGAACCGCGCCGACTGCTTCAGCGTGCGCGGTATCGCCTTCGATGTCGCCGCCGCCTGTAACAGTGAAGTCGTGCCGCTCGACGCCGCGCCGGTGCCGGCGGGCAGCGATGCGACGCTGGTCGTCGAACTCGATGCCGGCGAGAAAGTGCCGCGCTTCGTCGGCCGGGTGATCGACGGCGTGGACGCGACCGCACCGTCGCCGGCGTGGATGGCCGAACGCCTGCGCCGCAGCGGCGTGCGTCCGATCAGCTTCCTGGTCGACGTGACCCAGTACGTGATGCTGGAACTCGGCCAACCGATGCACGCTTTCGACAAGGACACGCTGCAGGGACCGGTCGTGGTGCGCCATGCGCGCGCGGGCGAGCAGGTGAAGCTGCTCGACGGCCGTACGGTGTCGCTCGACGATGATCTGCTGGTGGTGTCCGACAGCCACGGCGGCAAGGCCGTGCGCGCGGTCGCGCTCGGCGGGATCATGGGTGGTCACGACACCCGCGTTACCGACACGACGCGCAGCGTGTTCCTCGAAGCCGCGCACTGGATTCCCTCCGCGATCATCGGTCGCAGCCGCAAACTCGGCCTGCACACCGACGCCGGCCATCGCTTCGAGCGCGGCGTTGATCCGGAACTGCCGCGCATCGCCGTCGAATACGCGACCAGACTCATTCTCGACATCGCCGGCGGCGTGCCGGGGCCGGTGATCGAAGCCGTGCGCGACGCCGATCTGCCGCAGCCGCAGGTCGTGGGCCTGCGCCGCGAGCGCTTGGCGCGCGTGCTCGGTGTGCGCGTGGCCGATGCCGAAGTCGAACGCATCCTGCGCGCGCTGGGTCTCGGCGTGGACGCGACCGCCGACGGCTGGCGCGTGACCGCGCCGACCCGCCGCTTCGATATCGCGATCGAAGAAGATCTGATCGAAGAGATCGCGCGCATCCACGGTTACAACGCCATTCCGACCACGCTGCCCGGCGGCGCCACGCGGGTGGTGTCGCCCAGCGAGACGGTGCTGGACGAAGCCACCGTGCGCCGGCAACTGGTGGCGCGCGATTTCCTCGAAGCAATCAACTACGCCTTCGTCGACGGCGAACTGCTGGCGAAGTGGCAGGCCACCGACGGCGGTGTGCCGCTGGCCAATCCGCTGAGCGCCGAGCTGAGCACGATGCGCACCATGCTGCTGCCGGGGCTGGTCGCCGCGCTGGGCCGCAACGTCGCGCGCCAGCAGCCGCGGGTGCGGCTGTTCGAGGTCGGCAAGGTCTTTGCGGCTCGTACCGGCGAGGCGCCGCTGGAAACCCGTCGCCTCGCGGCCGTGATCTGCGGCGACGCCCAGGCCGAGCAGTGGGGCGCGCAGGGCCGTCCGGTCGATTTCCACGATCTGAAAGGCGACCTCGACAGTCTGGCCATCGCGACCGGCGCCGAACTCGACTACCGCCCGTCGCAGGCGGCCTGGGGGCATCCGGGCCGTTCGGCCGACGTGTTCCGTATCGATGAAGGCGGCGCTGCTGTCCACATCGGCTGGATCGGCCAGCTCCACCCGCGGCTGCAGAAGGCGCTGGATCTGGATACCGTCGCGGTGGCGTTCGAGGTCGATCTTGCGGCGCTGCAACAGCGCCCGCTGGCCCGCTCGGCCGCGCTCAGCCGCTATCCGTCCGTCCGCCGGGACCTCGCGTTCGTCGTCCCGGAGGCGGTCTCCTGGGCGGCCCTGGCCGGCACCGTGAAACGTGCCGCAGGCCCGTCGTTGCGGGACCTCCGACTGTTCGACCGCTACGTCGGCAAGGGGGTCGAAACCGGATGCAAGAGCCTCGCTATGGGCTTGATTCTCCAAGAAGAATCACGCACTCTGACCGACCGCGATATCGATCAGGTGGTGGCTCAGGTCATCGCTGCGCTGCGCGGGGAGCACGGCGCGGAAATCCGCTCGTGAACCCGGATCCGGTCGACATGCGTCGGCCAGACCGGGCGTGATCTGGGCTCGTTTTGGGGGAAACGGATGGCATTGACCAAGGCTGAAATGGCCGAGCGACTGTTCGATGAGGTCGGATTGAACAAGCGCGAGGCGAAGGAATTCGTGGACGCGTTCTTCGACGTGCTCCGCGAGGCGTTGGAGCAGGGACGTCAGGTCAAGCTGTCCGGGTTCGGCAATTTCGACCTGCGCCGCAAGAACCAGCGCCCCGGCCGCAACCCCAAGACCGGCGAGGAGATTCCGATCTCGGCCCGCACCGTGGTGACGTTCCGTCCGGGCCAGAAGCGGAAGGAACGTGTCGAAGCCTTCTCCGGAGGCTCCGATGCTTGATCCCGGCAGCAATCGAGAGCTTCCGCCGATCCCGGCGAAGCGCTATTTCACCATCGGCGAGGTCAGCGAGCTGTGCGACGTGAAGCCGCACGTGCTGCGCTACTGGGAAACCGAGTTTCCCAGTCTCAAGCCGGTGAAGCGTCGCGGCAACCGCCGCTACTACCAGCGCCACGACGTGCTGATGGTCCGCCAGATCCGCAGCCTGCTGTACGAACAGGGCTATACCATCGGCGGCGCGCGTCTGCGTCTGGACGGCGACGGCGCCAAGCAGGAATCGGCGATGAGTTCGCAGATCATCCGCCAGGTGCGGATGGAACTGGAAGAAGTGCTGCAACTCCTGAAGCGCTGACCGCTGGCCCAGTCCGCATTCAAGCGGGTACAATGTTCGATCTACCCGGGGTATAGCGCAGCCTGGTAGCGCACCAGTCTGGGGGACTGGTGGTCGTCGGTTCGAATCCGGCTACCCCGACCAATACACGACGGCAAACCCTCTCTGCCGTATCAAGAAAACCTCGCATTTTTGCGGGGTTTTCGCGGTTTTGGTGTGGACTTCCGTCCCGCACCCTTTGGTCTGGTTTGGCGAAAAAAACGCCAATTTCTCTCTCTCTTTCTCCGTCCCTGTGGACTTATTGATTGTCAAGACCACAGGGCTATTTTCGGAATTCCTTCCAGGTCAACGAGTTACGTGTGGTCTCGGGAGAGCGGTTTTATGGCGTCAATGCCTATCCAGCGGGATGCCAGCGACTTCCGGCACAGCCTAGTGATATCGCATTCGCGCGTGATGCGAGGGGCCGATTGAGATACCGTTGAAGCCGCCGAACGCCATAGGCTGCTGCGAGGACGTGCAAATGCCCGATCCGGAAGCGCCCACGCTGATCTCAGTCCCTGCGGGCGCCACCATCGGATTTGCCACCATTGCATTTCCGCCCGGACCGAAGTCCTCGTGCCGGCGCGGTCGTGAATCGACCGCGCAATCTCCACCTCGGTGTCTTGGAGACGTTTAGCTGTGCAGCAGTTCCTCTCGTGTTTCCACATCCCGGTGCAGCCAGCGGTACAACGCCGGCAACACCAACAGGGTCAGCAGCGTCGAGGACACGATGCCGCCGATCACAACGGTGGCCAGCGGCCGCTGTACCTCCGAGCCAGCACCGACGTTCAACGCCATGGGCAGGAAGCCCAGTGAGGCCACGAGCGCAGTCATCAGCACAGGCCGAAGTCGGCCGAGCGCGCCGTCCTTCACGGCCTCATCCAGAGGGTCACCTTGTTCTCGCAGGCGTCGGATGAAGGCAATCATGACCAAGCCATTCAACACCGCCACGCCCGACAAGGCGATGAAGCCAATGCCGGCGGAGATCGACAGTGGGATGCCACGCAGCGCCAGCGCGGCCACACCGCCGGTTAGCGCCAATGGCACGCCGCTGAACACGATGGCGGCGTCCTTGGCGGACCCGAAGGCCATGAACAGCAGCGCGAAGATGAGCGCCAGAGTCACTGGCACCACCACCGCCAAGCGCTGACTGGCTGAAATCAACTGCTCGAACGTGCCGCTGTACTCCACCCAGTAGCCTTCTGGCAGCTTCACATCGCGCCCGATACGCGACCGCAGGTCAGTCACGAAGCCGCCGAGGTCGCGCTCGCGCACGTTGGCGGTGATCACCACCCGACGCTTGCCGTTCTCACGGTTGATCTGGTTCGGACCACGCTGCACTTCGATCCGAGCGACCTCGCGTAAGGGCACCGTGCGCGGTGCGCCGCCGCGCCAGGCTGCAGTGTGGCTGGACTCGTCGGCATCTTCAGTGACTGGCAACGGGATCGGCAAGTCGGCTAACACCGCTGGATCCTGTCGCAGCGCTTCGGGCAGGCGTACCACCAGATCGAAGCGGCGATCGCCCTCGAACAGTTGTCCGGCGATGGCGCCGCCGACTGCGATGGCGACGGTGTCCTGGACGTCGCCCGGGTTCAATCCATAGCGCGCCAGCGCGTCCGGATCGGGCGTGACGGTGAGCAGCGGCAGGCCGGTGACTTGTTCGGACTTCACGTCCTCGGCGCCGGGCACCTGCCGCATGACTCGTTCGATGCGGGTGGCCAGCCGCGCCAGACGCTCCAGATCATCGCCATATACCTTCACCGCCACGTCCGAGCGCACGCCGGAGATGAGTTCGTTGGTGCGCATCTGGATCGGCTGGGTGAACTCGTAGTTGCTGCCGGGAATCTCGCGGGCCGCGGCTTCCAATTCCTCGATCAGCTCTGTTTTGGGCTTGCGCGGATCAGGCCATTGCTCGCGTGGCTTGAGCATCAGGAAGGTGTCGGCCATCGACGGCGGCATCGGATCGGTGGCCACCTCGGCGGTGCCGATCTTGGAAAAGACGTTGGCCACTTCCGGAAACTGCCGCATCCGCAGTTCCAGCGTCTTCTGCATGGCCACCGACTGCTCCAAGCCGGTGCCGGGAATGCGTAGCGGCTGCAGGGTGATGTCGCCTTCGTCCAGGCTCGGCACGAACTCCGAACCCAGGCGCGTCGCCAGTAAGCCGCAGGCCACCACCAGCACCGCAGCGCCGGCCGGCACCGTCACGCGGTGGCGTAATGCCCAGTCCAGCAGTGGCGTGTAGCGGGCTCGCGACCAGCGCATCAGACGATTGTCATGCTCGGCCACGCGTCCGCGCAGGAAGGTCGCGATCGCCGCCGGCACGAAGGTCAGCGACAGCATCATCGCGCCCGTCAGCGCCAGCACCACCGTGATCGCCATCGGGTGGAACATTTTTCCCTCCACACCTGTCAGCGCGAAAATCGGCAGGTACACCGCGGCGATGATGCCCAACCCGAACAGGCTGGGCCGGATCACTTCGGCGGTGGCCGAGGCGGTCAGGTCGAAGCGCTCTTCGTCGTTGAGCTCGCGGCCGAGCGCATGTTGCGCCTCACCAAAGCGGCGCAGGCAGTTCTCGATGATGATCACCGCACCATCGACGATCAGGCCGAAGTCGAGCGCGCCCAGGCTCATCAGGTTGCCCGAGACACCGCCGCGGACCATGCCGATGATGGTGAATAGCATCGCCAGCGGAATCACCGCCGCGGTGATCAGCGAAGCCCGCACGTTCCCTAGCAGCAGGAACAGCACCACGATCACCAGCAGCGCGCCTTCGATCAGGTTCTTGGCGACCGTGCCGATGGTGCGATCGACCAGCGCGGTGCGGTCGTACACCGGCTTGGCATGCACGCCTGCCGGCAGGCTGGCGTTGGCGGCCTCCAGTTTCGCAGCCGCAGCACGGGACACCTCACGGCTGTTGGCACCGAACAGCATGAAGGCGGTGCCGACCACGACCTCATGGCCGTTCTGGGTGGCCGCACCGGTACGCAACTCCTTACCTTCAGCCACGGTCGCGACGTCGCGTATCCGGATGGGCACGCCCTCGCGCCGGTCCAGCACGATGTTGCCCATCGCCTTCAGGTCCGCGAGCTGACCGGGCACCCGCACCAGGAACTGCTGGCCGTTGCGTTCGATGTAACCGGCTCCGATGTTCTGGTTGTTGCGGGCGACGGCCTCGACCACGTCGTCCAGGGTGAAGCCCAGTGCCACGAGTTGTGCCGGGTCCGGCGTGATGTGGATCTGCCGCTCGAACCCGCCGATGGTATTGACCTCGGTGACGCCGGGCGCGTTGCGCAGCTGCGGCCGGATCACCCAGTCCTGCAGGGTGCGCAGGTCGGTAGCCGTGTACGTCGAGCCGTCGGGCTTGCGGGCGCCGGGCTCGGCCTCCACGGTGTACATGAAGATCTCACCCAAGCCGGTGGCGATGGGGCCGAGTTCCGGATCCAGCCCCTCGGGCAGCTGTGAGGAAATCTGCTGCAGGCGTTCGGCGACTTGTTGGCGGGCGAAATACAGATCGGTGCCGTCCTCGAACACCACGGTGACCTGCGAGAGGCCGTAGCGCGACAGCGAGCGCGTGTAGTCCAGCTTCGGCAAGCCAGCCATCGCCGTTTCGATGACGTAGGTGACCCGCTGCTCGGCTTCCAGCGGCGAGTAGCCGGACGCCTGCGTGTTGATCTGCACCTGGACGTTGGTGATGTCGGGAGTGGCGTCGATCGACAGGTGCCGGTAGCTCCAGACACCCAGCGCGATCAGCGCGGCGGTAAGCACAAGCATCAACCAACGATGATGGATGGCAAAGCGAATGAGGCGTTCCAGCATGGCGGCTCTCACTCCTCTTCGACCGTGGACTTCTCGATGTCCGCCTTGATCAGGAAGCTCTGCGCCACGACCACGCGCTCACCAACCTTGAGGCCATCCAGTACCTCCACGTGCTCGGCATCGCGCCGGCCCAGCTTCACCGGCCGGGTGCGGTAGGTGTCGCCTTGTTGCATGTAAACGACATCCTGGTCTTCAGCGGTCTGCAACGCAGTGATCGGCACCACCAGCTTCACCGGCTGACGGTCCACGGTCACGCGGGCCTTGACCGCCGAGCCTGGGCGCCACAGGCCATCGGTGTTGGCCACGGTGGCGCGGGCGACCGTGCTTTGGCTCGCCGTGGCCGTGCCCGGCAGTACGCGCTCCAGCGTGGTCTGCACGGACACACCATCGCTCAGGCGCGTCACGGTCACCGGCACGCCGGTGCCGATGTGCTGCGCATCCGCACCGAAGATGTGCAGGTCCACCCACAGCATGGACAAGTCGGCGATCTCGAATAGGAGCGCACCTTCGGCGGGTGACATACCCACGGTGGTCGTGCGTGCCATGACCACGCCATTGATCGGTGCAGTGATCGAGTACGTCGTCAGGCTCAGGTTGCTCTCGATCGTTGCCAACACCTGGCCGGCGCGCACGTGATCGCCGACACCGACACCCACCGAGCGCACCGGACCCGGAAACCGTGCCGTGACCTGCGCGATGCGGCCCTCTATGGGCGTCAGCAGGCCTTGAACTTGGTGCTCGTCTGCGATCACGCCGGGGCCGACTGGCGCCACGCGGATGCCGGCGGCCTGCGCCGTCTTGGCGGGGATGCTGGTTTGCTGCGGCGCTTCCTCATGCTCGCCGTGCTCTTCGCCTGCGTGGGCTTCGCCAGCTTCGGATGCGGGGTTTGGCGCGGACGCGCTGCACGCGGCCAGCAACAGGGCGAGACCCAAAGCGGTCCAATGGAAGCGGGTCATGGAATGGAATCTCCTGAGGAAGCGGCGGCCGCCGGCGTCAGGAACGCCTGGCCGGTGAGCCGCTGGATTTCGATAAGGGCGCGTTGCGCGTCAAGCGCGACATCGAGCTGTTGCTGGTGTACAGCCGTCCGTTCGGATTGCAGCTGCGCCCATTCCAGATAGCTGATGGCGCCGGCACGGTAAGCGCGCTCGGCGGCCTGTTCTGCGCGGGCGAGCTTGGGCAGCACGTCGTCTCGCAAGCGCACCACTTCGGCCTGCGCCACGGTGTAGCGGCCGTGCGCCTCGACCAGCGTCGAGTACAGCGACAGGCCCTTGGCCTCACGCTCGATCGACAAGGCTTCCAGTTCGGCGTCGGCGGCGCGGATTTCCGGCTGTGCGCGGGCGCGGCTGCCCAGCGGCATCGACACCCCGGCCACGAGCGCAGTGTCGTCGCTCTCCTGTCTTCGCCGGATACCGACCTGCCATTGCAGATCCGGTGTCGCCGCCGAGCGCGCCAGTTGCAGGCGGGCTTCGGCAATGCGGCGATCATCGGCGAACTGGGCTAGCTCGGGCGTACGCTCCAGTTCGGCCTCCAACGCCTCCATCGAGCCGATGGTCGGCAAGGCCAGCGGGTCGCCGGCCACAGTGCCGAAGGCGGGAGTGCGCTCGCCCCACAGTGCGGCCAAGTGCTGGCGGGCGGCATTCCGCTGCTGTTTGGCGCGATCGCGGGTGAGTTCGGCCCGGGCGAGCGCCGCTTGCGCGGTGAGCACCACCGATTCCGGTGAGGCGCCGGCCTGCAGGCGCTGCCGCGCCGCGGCGACGGTGCGCTGGCGCTGCCCCACATCAGCCTCGGCCAGCAACTGCCTCCGGTCAGTGGCGACGACCGCGAGGTAGCGCCGGGCGGTCTCGGCGAGCAGGTCGAGCCGCCGGGTTTCCCGTTGCACAGCCAGCGCATCAATCCTGCTTTGCGCTAGGGTACGGCGGGCGTCCAGCTTGCCGCCACGCTCCAGGACTGAGGCCGGCGTCAGGGTCAGCTCAGCAC
>CBIHKW010000056.1:0-26208 GCA_966203835.1 uncultured Thermomonas sp. | reverse complement strand
TTCAAACAACCCCGGCGTCGGCCCCAATACACCGGGTTTCCCCCACAACCCAAAACTGGGGGGTGGGCCCCGCGCCGGGTCGGCTCAGAAGCTCTTGCCGAACGTGGCGAACAGGGTGGCGTCGTTGCCGCCGCCCTGCGCCGTGGTGACGCTGGCGCCGATGTTGGCGTCCATCCCGAACAGTTCGGTGCGGGCGCCCATCTGCAGGGTGAAGTACTGGTCGTCGAAGGTCTGACCGGGCACCGCGTACTGCAGGCTGCCGACGATGGACTGCGAACGCGCGAAGGCTTCTTCCGGCTGGTCTTCGTGCTCGACGTCCCAGGTCAGACGGCCGTACGGCGTCAGGTGGTCGTTGATCTTGTAGCTGGCCTGCCAACCCAGACTCGTGATCATCGAATCGAAGCTCTGGTCCGGGTAGGCCAGCGAGGTCGACAGGGTCGGCTGGTCTTCGGCGTAGCCGTCCACGTCGATGCGCTGCATCAGCACGCTCGCGACCGGGCCGTGGGTCAGGGCTTCGCCGGTGAAGTTGAAGCCGGCGTTGATGCCGAAGGTCAGGTTGCTGCCGTCGGGCGAGCCGCTGTGGCTGCGCTTCGCCGGGCCGAGCCAGACTTCGCGGTCCACTTCATAGCGGACCAGGCTGTAGCTGAGCTGGCCGTTGACCCAGGCGCGGTCGCCGTACCAGCCTGCGAAGCCGCCGAGAGTGCCGTCGAGCTGCTCGAAATCACCGCCGCGCAGGCCGAAATCCGAGAAGTTGCGGCCCAGGCCGGCGAAACCGCCGTAAACGAAGTTGCCGTTGGTCCAGTCGATGCCGCCGGTGAGGCCCGGGGCGATGCCGTCGTATTTGTTGCCGCTGTCGTAACGCTGGAAATCGGCGCGGCTGTCGAACCACCAGCGCATGCCGTCGCCTGCGGGCTTGCCGGCGAGATGGCTGGACACGCGATCGGCGCGGGCGCGGCCGACCACGGCGGTCGCGTGCGGCAGGATCGCGATCTGGCGCGGGGCTTCCAGCACCGACACCGCGTACTGCGACAGGATCTGGTGCGCGCGGCTGGTCGGATGCACGCCATCGGCGAACGCATAGGTGTTGGGCGCATCCGGAGTGACGTAGCTGGTCGGGTTGCAGGTCAGCGAGTTCGCGGTGATCTGCGGCTGGCAGGCGGTGCCGGTGACATTGCCGAAACCGTAGACCGACGGCGACGCGACGATTTCGCGCAGCAGGTTGAAGGTGTCGAGCGGGATCACCCGCAGACCGTTGCTGGCCAAGCCGCTGAACAGCGCATTGTTGTAGGTGGTGGCGAGCGCGGTGCCCTGCGCCTGTGCGGTGGCGCCCTGGGCGCGGAACGCCGGGGTCACGCCGAGATCCGGCACGGTCGCGACCAGCACGTAACGGGCGCCGGCGTTCTGCAGCTGGGCAACGATGCCGATTTCGGCAGTGACCGCGCTCGAGATCGTGGTGGTCGGCGGCGCGCCGGCATTGGTGATCGCGAACAGATCGTTGGCGCCGCCCCAGACGGTGTAGAGCGCGCCGCTGTCGGCGCGGCCGCCGTTGGCGGCGAGGTAGTTGGTGACCTGGGTGGCGAGCGACGGGATCGGCCCGAGCGCACCGGTGGAGTTGATGCCGACACGGGCGCCGCCGGCGGCGTAGTTGGTACCGGTCTGACCGTTACCGTTCGGCGCGGCGCCGGTGCCGTAGAAATCGGCCAGGTACTGCGACCAGACGAATCCCGGGTTGGTGGTGAACTGACCGGTGACCGGGCGGACGCTGGCCGGCAGCAGCGGACGGAAGAAACCGCTGTCGGTGAGGCTGTCGCCGAAGAAGACGGTCTGCGAATACGGACCGGCGGCGGAGGCCGGCATGGCGGCGCCGGCGGTGACCGCGATCACGGCGGCGGCGAGAAGACTGCGGATGGGCCGCTTGGCCCCACGATTGAAAGACATAACCCCACTCCCGGAATAAAGAAAACTGACGGATTTCCTCGGCGCTTCTGCAATACGGCGCCGGATGGTGGCCGCATGGTTTCACGAAGACCTTTGTGACTCAAGTGTGACAAGTCCCCCGGGACGGACCGACACGGAGAACAGGCGGGCGCTGGGCAGGCCGGCGACCCCGGGCGACAATCCCCGCATGGACATCCGACTCAACGGCGAACCCCTCGCCCTCCCCGCCCCCTGCACCCTCACCGACCTGCTCATCGCCCAAGGCCTGGCCGAACGCCGGGTGGCGGTGGAGGTCAACGGCGAGATCATTCCGCGTGGGCGTCATGCCGAACGCCTGCTCGCCGACGGCGATGTGGTCGAAATCGTCCATGCGCTGGGGGGTGGGTGAGCAGCGGCGCTTGCGCGGCACTGCCGCGCGCCGATGCGAACGCCCGGCCAAGGGTGAAACGAAGGCGCTTGCGAGGCACTGCCTCGCGCCTTCGATAAACGCCCCGCGCGCTGCGCGGGGCCGGACTGACCGGGCCGGGCGACCCGAAGCCATAAGCGCATCGCCATGGATGGCAGCGATCATTTCCACGAAGCAGAGCCCTGCTTTGAACAGCAGCACGACATCCGCCGGAAAACTCGTCGCTGTTCATCGCGACTTCCGTCGCTCCCACAAAAGCTGTCGCTCTCACAATGGCTCCGGGCGACTGCCGGAGTTCATCGGAGCTGGCCAACCCCTTCTCCATGCGGCATTCGAAGTGCCTTTCAGGCGCCGCTCGGGGCGCCGATCGGCGATAATCCCGCGATGACCGCACTCCCCGCATACGACGACACGCTCGTCATCGCCGGCAAGACCTATCGCTCGCGTCTGTTGACCGGCACCGGCAAATTCAAGGATCTCGACGAAACCCGCCGCGCCACCGAGGCCGCCGGCGCCGAGATCGTCACCGTCGCGATCCGCCGCACGAACATCGGCCAGAACCCGGGCGAGCCGAATCTGCTCGACGTGCTGCCGCCGGACCGCTACACCCTGCTGCCCAACACCGCCGGCTGCTACACCGCCGACGACGCCGTGCGCACCTGCCGGCTCGCGCGCGAGCTGCTCGACGGCCACAACCTGACCAAGCTCGAAGTGCTGGGCGACCCACGCACGCTGTTCCCCGACGTGGTGCAAACGCTCAAGGCCGCCGAGATTCTCGTCGCCGAGGGCTTCGAGGTGATGGTCTACACCAGCGACGACCCGATCCTCGCCAAGCGCCTCGAAGAGATCGGCTGCGTCGCGGTGATGCCGCTGGCCGCGCCGATCGGCTCCGGCCTCGGCATCCAGAACCGCTACAACCTGCTCGAAATCATCGAGAACGCCAAGGTGCCGATCCTGGTCGATGCCGGCGTCGGCACCGCCTCGGATGCTGCGATCGCGATGGAACTGGGCTGCGACGGCGTGCTGATGAACACCGCCATCGCCGGCGCCAGGGATCCGGTGCGCATGGCCCTGGCGATGAAACTGGCGATCGAAGCCGGACGCCACGCCTTCCTCGCCGGCCGCATCCCGCGCAAACGCTACGCCTCGGCCTCGTCGCCGGTGGACGGGTTGATCGGATGAGCGGCACCGCCCGCCCGCCTGTGACCGAGCATCCGCGGGCCGGCGATTCCGGCGAGCAAATGTCGGGCCATACCCATTCGGATCCGGGTCATTCGGATCCTGGTCACTCGGATCTCGATCACGCCTTCGACCAACCCTTCACCGTCGAACCGGGCCAGCGAAAAATCCGCAGCTTCGTGCTGCGCCAGGGCCGCTTCAGTCCGGCGCAGCAGCGTGCGTTCGACGAGTTGTGGCCGCGTTTCGGCCTGGACTACACCGCAGGCGTCCGCGATTACGACGCGCTGTTCAGCCACAGCGCGCCGCGGGTGGTGGAAATCGGTTTCGGCAACGGCGATGCCCTGCGGTTCGCCGCGAAGCAGGATCCGTCGCGCGATTACATCGGCATCGAAGTCCACGCGCCGGGCGTCGGTCGGCTGCTGAACGCGCTGGGCGAAGACGGCAGCGATCACGTGCGCGTCTATCGCCACGATGCTGTGGAAGTGCTGAGCCACGAGATCGCCGACGGCAGCCTGGACGAAATCCGCATCTACTTCCCGGATCCGTGGCACAAGAAGCGCCACAACAAGCGTCGTCTGGTGCAGCCCGAGTTCGCCGCGCTGCTGGTGCGCAAACTGCGCGTCGGCGGCCGCCTGCATCTGGCCACGGACTGGCAGGACTACGCCGAACAGATGTGGGACGTGCTCGACGCCACGCCCGGGCTGCGCAACCGCGCCGGTGCGCGCGGCCATGTACCGCGGCCCGAATGGCGGCCGCAGACGCATTTCGAGACGCGCGGCCAGAAACTCGGTCACGGGGTGTGGGATCTGTTGTACGACAAGACGCCGACCGCCGACGACCAGCCCGCCGACTGATGGAAAACACCCTCACCCTCACCAGCGATATGCAGCTCGTCCTCGGGCTGACGGTGATGACGATGGTGTTGTTCCTGTTCGAACGCCTGCGCGCCGACGTGGTGGCGCTGGTGGTGCTGGTGCTGCTGGGCCTCACCGGGCTGGTGGCGCCGGAGGATCTGTTCAACGGGTTCTCGGGCAACGCGGTGATCAGCGTGATCGCGACCATGATTCTCGGCGCTGGCCTGGACCGCACCGGCGCGCTGAACCGCCTCGCAGGCTGGCTGCTGCGCCGCGCCCACGGCGCCGAGCACCGCCTGCTGCTGTTCACCTCGGCCGTCGCCGGCCTCAACTCCTCGGTGATGCAGAACCCGTCGGTGATGGCGCTGTATCTGCCGGTCGCCTCGCGGCTGTCCTCGCGCACCGGCCTGCCCCTGTCGCGGCTGCTGCTGCCGATCGCGGTCGCCATCGTCATGGGCGGCGCGCTGACCATGGTCGGCAACTCGCCGCTGATCCTGCTCAACGACCTGCTGGTGTCGGCCAACAACAGCCTGCCCTCGGGGATGATGACGCTCAAGCCGCTGCCGATGTTCGCGCCGATGCCGATCGGCCTCGCGCTGCTGGCCGCGGGCCTGGCGTATTTCCATTTCTTCGGCGACAAGCGGCTGCACGACAACCCCGCCGACGCGGGCGTCACCCCGGCGCGCACCGAAAGTTATTTCGCCAGCGCCTACGGCATCGACGGCGACGTGTACGAACTCACGATCACCGCCGACAGTCCGCTGGTCGGGATGTCGCTGGGCGAAACCGAGGCCCTGCACGACGCGCCGCTGATCCTCGCCCTGAAGACCGGCAGCGAATCGCGGCTGGCGCCGCCGGGCGACGTGCGGATCTGGGTCGGCAGCGTGCTGGGGGTGATGGGGCCGCGCCAGACCATCGTCGACTTCGCCCAGAACCGCTTCCTGCGCACCAGCTCGCGGCTGCGCGAGTTCGCCGATCTGTTCAACCCTGCGCGCGCCGGCATTTCCGAGGCGGTGATCCCGCCCACCTCCACCTTCATCGGCAAGACCGCCACCGAGCTGCAGCTGCGCAAGCGCTACAACCTGCGCCTGCTCGCGATCAATCGCGACAAGCAGGTGCTGCGCGAGAACGTCCGCGAACTGCCGCTGCGCGCCGGCGACCTGCTGGTGCTGCACAGCATCTGGCAGGATCTGGCGCAGGCCGCGAGCAACCGCGACTTCGTGCCGGTCACCGATTATCCGAAGGCCGAACAGCGCCCGCACAAATTCAAGATCGCGATGACGATCTTCGGCATCACGATGCTGATCGCGCTGTCGTCGCGCATTCCCGCATCGGTCGCGCTGATGACCGGCGTCGCCGGCATGCTGATCACCGGCGTGCTGAAAATGGACGAGGCCTACGCTTCGATCAACTGGAAGACCGTGTTCCTGATGGCCTGCCTGATTCCGCTGGGCTGGGCGATGGACTCCAGCGGCGCCGCGGCCTGGGTGGCCGCGCACACGCTGGATCGCCTGCCCGAAGGCACGCCGGTGTGGCTGCTGGAAATCGCGATGGGGCTGCTCGCGACGGCATTTTCGCTGGTGATCAGCCACGTCGGCGCGACCATCGTGATGGTGCCGATCGCGATCAATCTCGCGCTGGCGGCCGGCGGCAATCCCACCGCGTTCGCGCTGATCGTGGCGCTGTCGGCGTCCAACAACTTCATGACCGCCTCCAACCCGGTGATGTCGATGATCACCGGCCCCGCCGGTTACACCGCGAAAGAACTGTGGAAAGTCGGCGGCCCGCTGTGCCTGATCTACACGGGCATCGTGGTGCTGGTGGTGAATCTGCTGTTCTGAGTCCGGCACCGAGGCGGCATCCCCAGCCCGGCATCCCAAGCGCGGCGCCCCTGACCTGCCGTCGCCCCGGATGGCCGAATCCGGGCGATCATTGCGTTCAACTGAATCTCGGGCTGCGCCATCACCAGAGTGGCCGGCAGGACCGCCATCCCACCACGCAGACAGGTTTCCCCATGGAACAGACACAGACCGCCCCCTCCGCCAAAGACATCAGCCAGCGCGTGCTGGCGCTGGTCGAAAACGTGCGCAGCCCCGCCGACATCGCGCCGGCACGCATCGAAGCGCTCACCGGCATCAAGGTCGAGTTCAACCCCGACGACAGCAACGAATACGGCTTCAGCGGCCAGCTCACCGACGCCTGGGCCTACAACCTCGTCTCGCTGCCGGAAGGCACCGGCCGGAAGCCCTCGCGGATCATGTTCTCCTTCGACGACGAGAGCCGCGACAACGCCGACATGGCGCCGATCTCCGCACTCGATTTCGACGATTACGCCGCGACCCTGCGCGCCGCCGGCTACGCAGCCAGCCCGGCCCGCGGCAAGCATGAGCAGGTCCTGTATTGGGACTTCTCGCGCGACGACGTGTCCGTGCAGATCTACGTGCGCGGCGAAAACGACGCCAAGGCCGATCATGCCTGCGTTTCCAAACTCATCATCAACGCCTGAGGGATACGACCATGGCCGCTGTTCCCGAAGACGTCCTCAAGAAAGCCGCGGAAACCAAACTCGAGAAAATCCTCAAGGATTTCGAGACCGCCCACGACACCGGCACCGACAAGCCGGGCAAGAACCTGCGCGAATTGCTCGATAAATCGCCCGATCTGAAGGCGCGCATCCTCGACTCGGTGTCCAAGGGCCACCTCGAGAAGTTCGACGTCCTGCCGCCCGGCGCGAATGCCGGTGGTACCTACAGTCCCGACACCAAGACCATCGAGCTGCCGGCAAGCGAATTGAAGAAGGCCGGCACCGACAAGGCCGCCGCCGCCGAACTCGTGTTCGTGATGGGTCACGAGATCCAGCACTCGTTCAACAGCACCGTCGCCGGCAAGGCGAGCGACGACTTCGTCAAGGAAGTCGACAGGATTTCCAAGACCCCCGGCCCGCACGACTACACCACCTCGGTGAAGACGCTGATCCAGGCCAACCGCGACGACGAGGCCGGCGCGCACATCGGCGGCTTCAACGCGATCTCCTCGCAGGTGCTGAAAGACAATCCGTCCGCCGGTCTGAAAGACCTGTACAACGCCCACCCGGGCCGGATGGGCGACTTCATCGACCGCAGCGGCAAATCGCCGACGTTCACCTATGCGCTGAAGCCGGGACTGACGATCGAAGCCGACATGACGCTCAAGGATTCGCCGGCGAACGTCACCGCGATGGGCAAGCACTACTTCGACCAGCCGCCGAGCTCCGCGCGCCTGGGCACCAAGGGCAACCAGGACTACCCGAACTACTACGGCGAATGGGCGGTCAACGTCATCGACGCGACCGAGAAACATGCGCTGGCCGAAGCGAAGAAAGCCGACCCCTCGGCCGTCGCGCCCGAAGTCAAATTGAACATGAAGGACATCGGCCTCGACAAAGCGCTGCTGGACACCACGCTGACCTACACCGACACCAGCCCGAAGAAGCCGATCGTCGAAGCGCCGGCTCCGGAACCGGCGCTGTATCGCCAGGCGGAAGAGGCGTTGAAGAAGGTCGACGGTCTCGGCCTGAAAGGCGAGGAGCTGCGCAACGTCATCGCCGCCACTGCTCTTCAGGCGCAGAACTCGGGCATGGAGCGCATCGACGGCGCGGTGCTCGGCAAGAACGGGCAGGTCTTCGCGTACCAGGGCGATCCCGCAAGCGAATCCGCCGACCGCGTCGCGGTGAACGTCGCCCAGGCCAAGCTGCAGCCCGCCGATCAATCGCTGGCGACGATGATGGTTCCGGACCCGCAACCGGCACCCACGCAGCAGCCGGCGCGCAGCCAGAGCATGTAAGTCGATCCGCGACATCCGCAACGCGAAACGCCCCGCAGCGATGCGGGGCGTTTTTGTTTGCGACCTGTGCTGCGGCGGGCCGCGCTACAACACTTCGGCCTACAGCCCCTTCGCCGCCTCTTCCACCGCGCGGAACAGCGCGCGGCCCTTGTTCATCGTCTCTTCCCACTCTTTCTGCGGATCGGAGTCGTAGACAATGCCGGCGCCGGCCTGCACGTGCAGCTTGCCGTCCTGGATCACCGCGGTGCGGATGGCGATGGCGGTGTCGGCGTCGCCGTGCCAGCTGATGTAGCCGATGCTGCCGGCGTACACATTGCGCTTCACCGGCTCCAGTTCGCGGATCACTTCCAGCGCGCGGATCTTCGGCGCGCCGCTGACGGTGCCGGCCGGGAAGGTCGCACGCAGCACGTCGGCGTAGCTCATGCCGTCCTTCAGGCGGCCGGTCACTTCGCTGACGATGTGCATGACGTGGCTGTAGCGTTCGATCACGAAACGTTCGCCCATTTCCACCGTGCCCGCTTCGCTGACCCGGCCCACGTCGTTGCGACCGAGGTCGATCAGCATCAGATGCTCGGCGCGTTCTTTCGGGTCGGCCAGCAGTTCGGCTTCCAGCGCGAGATCTTCCTCGTGCGTGCGTCCGCGCGGACGGGTGCCGGCGATCGGACGCACGGTGACGGTGCCCTGCCCCTGATCGTCGTGCTCCAGCCGCACCAGGATCTCCGGCGACGAGCCCACGACCTGGGTGCCGCCGACATCGAGGAAATACATGTACGGCGACGGATTCAGCGCGCGCAGCGCGCGGTACACGTCGACCGGACGCGCGCGGAACGGCACCGACAGGCGCTGGCTCAGCACGACCTGGAAAATATCGCCGGCGCGGATGTATTCCTTCGACTTCTCGACCGCGGCGATGAAGCCCTCGCGGGTGAAGCCGGAGACGAAATCGTCTTCGTTCAGACCCACCGAGTCGCGGGTTTCCGGATAGCCCGGGCCGCCCTGACGCAGACGGTGGGTCAGCGCGTCCAGGCGCCGGTTCGCGCGCCCCCACGCCTGCGGCTCGCGCGGGTCGGCGTGGACGATCAGATACAGCCGACCCTTGAGATTGTCGAACACCGCGACATCGCGGCTTTCCATCAGCAGGATGTCCGGTGTGCCGAGTTCGTCCGGCTTGCTGCTGCCGCTGAGGCGCTGCTCGACGTACTGGATGCATTCGAAACCGAACCAGCCGACCAGGCCGCCGGTGAACCCGGGCAGCCCCGGCAGGCGCGGAATGCGCTCGGCGCTGCGCAGGCGCTCGACTTCCGCCAGCGGGTCGTCGACCACGCGGCTTTCGATCAGTTCGCCCAGTTCGGTAACGAACAGGGTGTGGCCGGCGAAAGCGTACACGCGGTGCGCGGGCAGGCCGATGATCGAATAGCGGCCGAAGCGCTCGCCGCCTTCGACCGACTCGAACAGATAGGTGTGCGGGCCGTCGGCGAGCTTCAGATACACCGACAGCGGCGTATCGAGATCGGAGAGCACTTCGCGCACGACCGGGATCAGGGTGTGGCCGCCGTCGGCGTACTGCTGGAATTGTTCGAACGAGATCACGCGATGAATCCTTGAAGAAACTGCGGAGAAGGGACGGCTGGGCTCAACCGCGCCATCGTCCGTTCGCGTCGCCTCGCGTGGCGGCTGCGACCGCTGCGGCCGATCGATGCTGGGGCGTGATCTGGTTGATTGATCGGTTCATGACCGGCACATGCTAACGGCTTCACCGGGGCGCCGCACCTGCGCCATACCACCGTCACGGAACCGTCACCGTTCGCCCGGAGAATGAGAGGCCATCGCAGGGAAGACGGACGGAAGCGGGATTGCTTCCAAAATGTTGCGCCCAAAACGCCGGCTCGCCGGCGTTTTGTTTTGAGGACTGTCGCCGGCTCGCCGGCGTTTTGTTTTGGGCACTGCCGCCGGTTCGCCGTCGTTTTGTTTTTCCGGTTTGATCACGCCGCCGCCGCATTCGCGGCCAGCAGCGGGCAGCCCGGCGGCAGATGCATCCGCAGCCGACCGGGGACGCATTCGATCCGGAATCCGCGCGCTTCCAGAGGTTCGCCGTCCAGATTGAGGGTGAGCGGCGCATCGGCGGCGATCACGAGCAACGGGCGCTGCAGGCGCGTCGAGACCCGCTCCAGCGCGGCCTGTTTGCCCTCGGCGATCAGCGTACCGACGGTGGCCGCGACTTCGCCTTCCAGCGTCGGCACCAGGGTGATGTCCAACAGACCGTCGTCGATCAGCGCATCCGGACACAGCACCTGCCCGCCGCCGGCCTGGCGGCCGTTGCCGATACCCAGCGCGATGAAATCGCCCGACCACTCGAAGTCTTCGGCTTCGAAACGCGCCTGACTGGGCTCGATCTGGCCCATGCGCGCCAGCCCGCTGACGACGTAGGCCAGACCGCCGAGCATCTTCTTCAGGCCTTCCTGGGTCTCGGTGGTGACGGTGGTACCGAAACCGCCCGAGGCGAGGTTGATGCACCAGTGCTGCGCGCCGTCGGCATCGATGCGCAGCATGTCCATCGGTTGCGGCGTCGACGTGCGCACCAGATCGAGCGCCGCCTCGGCTTCGACGGGAATGCCCGCCGCGGTCGCGAAATCGTTGGCGGTACCCAGCGACAGCACCGCCAGCGCAGGCAATGCTTCGGCCGATGCGTCGCGCTGCGCCAGCGCCGAAGCGACCTCGCGCAATGTCCCGTCGCCGCCGCCGGCGATCACGCTGCGCGCATTCGCGGCGATGGCCTCATCGATGAAACGCTCGGCGTCGCCCGCTTCCCAGCTGACCCGCACCGCCAGCCGCAGGCCACGCTCGCGCACCGCCGCCACCGCCAGCCGCACGGCCTCGTCGTTCGCCTGTTTGCCGTTGAGAATCAGCCAGGTGTCCGCACCGGTCGCGTCGCGCACGCCGCCACCGCTCGCAGTCATGCGCGCACGGCGGCGACCGCAGCCTTCATCTGTGCGACCACAGCGGCGTAATCGCGCTGGCCGAAAATCGCCGAACCGGCGACGAAGGTGTCGGCGCCGGCTTTGGCGATCTCGGCGATGTTGTCGGGCTTCACGCCGCCGTCGATTTCCAGCCGGATCGGCCTGCCGGTGCGCGCGACGACGGCATCGATGCGCTGGCGCACCACCCGCAGCTTGTCCAGCGCCGAGGGAATGAAGGCCTGGCCACCGAAGCCGGGATTGACCGACATCAGCAGCACCAGGTCGAGCTCTTCCAACACGTAGTCCAGCACGTCCACCGGCGTGGCCGGGTTCAGCACCAGACCGGCCTGACAGCCCTGCGCCTTGATCAGCTGGATGGTGCGATGCACATGCCGGCTGGCTTCCGGGTGGAAGCTGATCAGCGACGCGCCGGCCTGGGCGAAGTCCGGGACGATGCGGTCCACCGGCTCCACCATCAGATGCACGTCGATTGGCGCGGTCACCCCGTGTTTGCGCAGCGCCTCGCAGACCAGCGGGCCGATGGTGAGATTCGGCACGTAATGGTTGTCCATCACGTCGAAATGCACCCAGTCGGCGCCGGCGGCGAGCACGTTGTCGACCTCTTCGCCGAGCCTGGCGAAGTTGGCGGAGAGAATGGACGGGGCGATCACGGTGGGCTGCATGGGGCGGGCTCGGGCGGGCAGGCCGTCATTGTCGCCTCCACAGGGGGGCGGGCCAAGCGCGGATCTGCGCGCCGGAGCCGGGTATTCATCGCGGAGGTTCATGCCGGGGGTGCATCCGAACCCCGACCGCGCCCGTATTCCATTCCGAGCGCGCGCGATCGGCCGGATGCCGGCCGCGTCGTACGCATCGGGCGGGATACGCCGTCCGCACGACCACCAAGGAGAATCCCATGTCCCTGCGTCAACACGCCCCTGTCTATCTCGCCCTGCTCGCCGCCGCTGCCGCTCAGCCGGCGCTGGCGCAATCCTCCGACGACTGGACCGGCGGCTACATCGGCGGTTTCGTCGGCCAGGTCATGGATCCGGACGACGGCTCCGACCGGTTTCTGTTCGACACCAACCTCGACGGCCAATTCGGCGACACCGTGACCACCGCAGCGAACGCCGATGCGTTCTCGCCCGGTTCCTGCAACGGCGTGGCCCGGGGCCGGACCCCGGCCGAAGGTTGCGAAGGCAACAACGGCGGCGCCGACTGGGGCATCCGCGGCGGCTACGACTGGCAGTTCGGCAACTGGGTGGTGGGCGTGGTCGGCGAGTACGGCATGAACGACGCGCGCGACGCCGTGTCCTCGTTCAGCACCACTCCGGCGCGCTACACCATGCTGCGCAAGATCGACGGCGTGGCCGCGATCCGCGCCCGGGTCGGCACCGCGTTCGGCGGGAACGGCGAGAACCTCGTGTACGTCACCGGCGGCTACGCGCGGGCCAAGATCGAGAACACCTTCCTGACCAGCAACGGCGTCAACACGTTCACCAATAACGGCGACGGCAACGCCTCCGGCGCCCAGCTCGGCCTCGGTTACGAACGCCGGATCGGCGCGTTCGCGGTGGGCGTGGAATACATCCGCACCCAACTGAGCGACGACGAATACCGCGTGCGCGCGCAGGGTCCGGCCCCGGCCACCAATCCCTTCATCCGCCAGAACCCGAGCGGCACCGATTTCCGCCGCAGCGACGACGACTTCGATCTGGACAGCGTGCGTTTGACTGCGACTTATCGCTTCTGATCGGAACGCAACGCGGGACCGCAGCTCCGGCGGCGGTCCCGCCTTTCATCGTTCGGGACGGCGCAGCGTCTTGATCCGGTCGTAGGCGGCGTTGATCTCGCTCGCCTTGGCTTCGGCCTCGCGGCGCAGTTCTTCGGCCACGCCGACCAGTTTGTCCGGGTGATATTGGGTGATCAGCCGGCGGTAGGCCTGTTCGACCTCGGCGTCGGAGGCGTCTTCGGTCACGCCCAGCACCCGATACGGGGTGTCGCGTTTGCTCTTGAACCAGTCCTCGTCGAAGGCGTGGCCCAACAGCAGGCCCAGCAGGCCGCCGAACGGGTGCCGCAGCAGCAGCCAACCCGCGATGAATCCGAACAGTTTTCCGTACCAGCGCTTCATGCCGCCGAGTTTACAGGCGTCGCGCGCGTCGTGGCCGCCCTCAGCCTGCCATCCCCCAGCCGTCCCAAGCCGGTCGCGGAGCCTTACACTAGGCGGCCCGACCGCTCCGACGGACTGCGCGTGGCGACCACTCTGCTTCAATCCGACCTGCCCGGCCTGACCCTGCGCCATCGCGGCAAAGTCCGCGACGTCTTCGACCTGTCCCCGGCCGCACTGCCGCCCGAGGCCCGCGAGCATGGCCCGCTGCTGCTGATCGTGGCCACCGACCGGCTCAGCGCCTTCGACGTGGTGCTGCCCGACCCGATTCCCGGCAAGGGCGAGATGCTCTGCCAGATCAGCAATTTCTGGTTCGACAAGACCGCGCACATCCTGCGCAACCATCTCACCGGCATCGATGTGGCCAGCGCGCTGCCGGCCGGCGTCGACGCCTCGCTGTACGCCAAGCGCGCGGTGATCACCCGCAAACTCAAGCCGGTGCCGGTGGAAGCCATCGCCCGCGGTTATCTGATCGGCAGCGGCTGGAAGGACTACCAGCGCACCGGGCGCGTGAGCGGCATCACCCTGCCCAACGGGCTGCAGCAGGCCGAACAGCTGCCGGAACCGATCTTCACGCCTTCGACCAAGGCCGCGGTGGGCGACCACGACGAGAACATCGACTTCGACACCATGGTGAAGACGGTCGGCGCCGAACTCGCCGAACAGGTCCGCGACGCGACCCTGCGCATCTACCGCTACGCCGCCGCCTACGCCGCCGAGCGCGGGATCCTGCTGGCCGACACCAAATTCGAATTCGGCACCGACGCCGACGGCCGCCTGTATGTGATGGACGAGATGCTGACCCCGGATTCGTCGCGCTACTGGCCCGCCGACGAATACCGGGTCGGCATCAGCCCGCCGAGCTACGACAAGCAGTTCGTCCGCGATCATCTGGAAACGTTGGACTGGGACAAGACTGCGCCTGGGCCCAAGCTACCGGCGGAAGTGATCGATCGCACGCGCGCCAAATACGCGGAAGCGTTGCGGCGGTTGGCGGGGATCAGCGTCGATTGATGCGCTGGGAACGAAGAAGACGATCGCTCATGTCCGAACACAATCCTTACGCTGCGCCAAAAGCCGTCGTCGCGGATATCTTTGAAATCGAAGCCGCACCGGCGCTGTGGAATCCTGCTGCGGCCGGCGCCTGGAGCCTCATCTTCACCCCGATCTTCGGCGCTTTCCTTCACATGCAGAATTGGAAAGCGCTGGGACAGCCCGAAAAGGCGGCTGCGTCGAAGCAGTGGATATTCGGAAGCATCGCGTTCATCGTCGCGACCACACTCTTGTCGCTTTTCATGGCACCTTCATCCAAAACCCTGGAAAACATCAGCAACTTCAGCGGGTTGATTTTGCTGGTCGTCTGGTATTACGCCATCGGCAAATCCCAGCAGAACCATGTCGCCGCGCGCTTCGGAAAGACGTATCCACGCCGGGGATGGGCGATCCCCATCCTCACGGCAATCGGAATCGCCGTGCTTTTCTTTACCCTCCTGATGGTCCTTGTGATTCTTTCCATCGCAGCTGGCTGGCTCCCGGATACTTTCTGATGATTGGGCCCGGAACGAACCGAACAGCCAAGCGGCATCCATCTGCTCGCGTTGCCCGATCGCATCTCTGCCGCCCGTCATGCAGCAGAATGGATCGAGCGCTGCCGCCCCGAAAAATACATCGAGGACATCACGATGAACGCAAGCACTGAAATCGAAACGACTCTCGACCGCCCCATCGACCGCTGGTTCGCCAACTATTCGGCCGATCACGTCAACGACACCAACCAGACGATCCACTACCTCGCAGTGCCGCTGATCCTGTGGACGGTGACCGCGCTGCTGTGGTGCGTGCCGGTGCCGGGCACCTGGTTCGGCGTCGGTTTCTGGGCGGCCATCGCGGCCTTCGGCGCGTGGATGTTCTATTACCGCGCTTCGCGCGCGATCGGCCTGGGCATGCTCGCGGTGTTCATCGCGTTGCTGTGGCTCAATCGCTGGCTGCATGCGGTCATCGGCACCACGCAGATGCTGCAGCTCGCGGTGGCGGTATTCGTGTTGGCGTGGATCGCGCAGTTCGTCGGCCACAAGATCGAAGGCAAGAAGCCGAGTTTCCTGACCGATCTGGTCTATCTGCTGATCGGCCCGGCGTGGATCCTGAGCAAGGTCTACCGCAAATTCGGCCTGAAATACTGATGCGCGCGCTGCCACGGCGGCGATGCCCGAACGCGACCGATGCCTGAACATCATTTCGGCCGGCGCGACTTCGCGCTGGCGCTGCTGATCTGTCTCGTCTGGGCCGGCAACTTCCTGACCTCGGCGTTCGCGCTGCGCGAAATTCCGCCGTTCCTGTTCAGCGCATTGCGCATGGGCCTGCTCGCCGCGCTGCTGTGCATGTTCGTGAAAGCGCCGCCGCGCGCGCAGTGGCCGCGGCTGGTCGCAGTGGCATTGCTCAACGGCGCGCTGCATTTCGGCACCAGCCTGTGGGCGCTGCGCATGGCCGGCGATCTGTCCTCGCCGGCCATCGTGATGCAGAGCTACATCCCGATGTCGGTACTGCTGGCGTGGTGGCTGCTCGGCGAACGTTTCGCGTGGCGCACCGGTTCGGCGATCGCATTGAGTTTCGCCGGCGTGCTGGTGCTGGGCTTCGATCCGCTGGTGCTCGATCACCCCGCGTCGCTGGCGATGATGCTGTTCTCCGCGTTCCTGATCGCGCTGGGCACGGTGTTCATGCGCGGGCTGAGCGGCATCGATGCGGTGAACCTGCAGGCGTGGACCGCATTGATCGGTCTGCTGCCGCTGCTCGCGATCAGCGCGATGATCGAACCCGGCGGTTTCGCCGCGCTGCGCACCGCGAGCTGGACGGTGTGGGGCGCCGCGATCTATTCGGCGGTGTTCGCGTCGCTGATCGGTCACAGCGTGTTCTACACCCTGGTGCAGCGCCATCCGGTGGCCACGATCATGCCGTATCTGCTGCTGACGCCGGTGTTCGCGGTGGGATTGGGCGTGCTGATCTGGGGCGATCGCCCGGGGCCGCAGCTGTGGATCGGCGGCGCGATGGTGCTTGGCGGCGTATTGATCATCGCGCTGCGCGCACGCGCGAAAGCCTTGTCTGCGCACTGACGGCACACCGACCGCGCGACGCCAACGTTCAATCTTCCGCAGACAGGCCACTGTCCGGTCCCTGCAGCCGCTTACGTGACTTCTGGATGTGGTTTCACCGCGCCGCTGTCGGCGCCATCCCCCGGAGATCGCCATGCGTACGCTTCAAGGCAAGTTGTTCCGTTATTGCACGATCGCCGCCTGCGCGGCCGTGGTCGCCAATGGCTGCATGCTCGATCGCAGGCCGATTCTTTCGCCCGGAACCGTCGTTCCCGGCCAGTACTGCCCCGGCGACACCCTCGTCGCTTCCTACGATTTCCTGAGATTCGCCGGAGGCGTCTGCACGCCGCGCGCCGGTTCGCCGAGCGAATGCACCACCGCCGCGCCGACCGTGACGATGACCAGCACGCCGGCGCTGTTCCCGCCGACGACGCTGCAGAGCTATCAGAACAGCGTCAGCTTCACCGCCAGCGGCGATCGCGTGGACGTCGGTTTCGTCTACGGCGCAGGCTCGATCTTCGTTCCGCCATCGACGCTGCTGGTGAACGTACGCGATCACACCGAATCCGCCACGCGCATCATCGGCGCCGTCGAGACGACGTTGCCGCACATGGGCAACTGCGCCCGCGGTTTCGTACCCCCGACCTACGCGCCCGTGCTGGTGCCGGGAACCTCGCCGGGCCTCGGCCTGACGCAGGTCTGCAACCCCAACGGTGTCCCGGTCAACCTCACGCTGAGCACCGACGCCCCCGGCGAAAGCTTCACGGCGATGCTGGCGCCCGGCGAATGCATCGACACCGGCGCACCGGGCGTACCGGCGTTCGCCGCGCGCGCGCGCATGATCAGCGCCGCGCCGCTCGGTCTGATGTGCGGACCCGGCGGAGACGGCAGTACCTCGCCGCAGCCGGTCGCGCCTCCGCTCTCGACGCTGGTACGCCAAGCCTGTCGCTGAGCACATCGCGGACACGATGCGGACGACAGGATCGGCCGCATCCATCCATTCGCAGACTCCGGTCCGCCACGCATTCTGGATATCGCATGCGCGCCTTTCGAAGCACGTTGCTCCGCCATTGCGTCATCGCCATCTGCGCGACCGTCGTCGCCAATGCCTGCTCGGTCGAACCGCGCCCGGTCCCGCCGGTCGGCCGGGTCGCACCGCTGCAGTACTGCCCCGGCGACGACGTGCGCGCAAGTTTCGATTTTCTGGCCGGCGAGATCTGCAGCGCGCCCTCCGGCACCACCTGCGGAGATTTCGTGCCCACCGTGCGCATCACCAGCGCGCCGGAGGCGTTTCCTCCGGCGACATTGCGCGGCTATATCGACGGCATCAGCTTCGCGCCGACCACCGATCGCGTCGCGCTGACGTTCGATATCGATCGCGAGACCGTGCTGATCCCGACGGCGAGCGAAGGATTCATTTCGCGCCCGAATCTCGCCGATCACACCATCAGCGCCACCCGCATCGACGGCACGCTCGACACCGAGTTGATCCATGGCGGTGTATGCGCTGGACGCGGCCCCGTGAATACGCCGGCCAGTGTGCCCAGTCTGCCGCGCGTTTCGCTGCACATGAATCTGGTCAAGCTGTGCAACATCAACAGCGTCGCGGTGGAAGTCACGTTCGCAGGCACGGGCGTCGATGCTTTCCCGGTCGCGCTTACGCCGGGCCAATGCGTCGTTCCCGGCGACCCGCTGCTGCCCATCGGCGCCAATCGCGCGCGCTCGATCGAAATCCGTCCCTTGACGCCGGCGCCGGGCACGATCTGCACGCCGACAGGGCCGAATACGCCACCGCCGCCGCTGCGCACGCGGGTGAGCATGGCCTGTCGCTGAGCGGAGTCGCGAAAGCCTTCATTCGACCCCCGGTTCTCAACGCCGCGTTCGACGCCACACCCGTCCGCACTTTCGTTACGACTCGCCGCATGCCTTTCCCGACGCACGCCCACACATCATCTCTTCCAGGACTTCTGCATGCATCTGCTTCAACACACATGGATCCGATACAGCATCATCGCCGTCTGCTCGGTCTCGGTCGCCACGGGCTGCATCATCAACCGCGGCGTTCTGGAGGGGCCGGGCTATGCCGCCGTGGCGCCGAGCAGTTACTGCCCGGGCGACACGATCACCGCGTCCGTCGATTTTCTGCAAGACCTGCGCTGTCCGGCAGGCCTGGAAGAGCTCTGCATGACGTTTTCGCCGACGGTCGCCATCACCAGCGAACCGGAGATCTTTCCCGTGCAATCGATCAGTGGCTACACGGGCAGTTTCGATTTCATCGCGCCGGACGCGCCCAGCTTCAACGTCCGCTTCAACCCGAATCGCGACGAGGTCTTGATCCCCACCGAAGAAATCAGGGATGGCAATCGCGTCTTCGTCGGACGTTCGAGCACGGATCGGTTGCTGGCCGCGACCCGACAGGGGCCGCTCGACAGGGTGCTCACGCACGACGGCATGTGCGCGGGCAGCGAGCCGGTCAACGCGCCGCAGATGGTGCCGGGACTGCCGCAGTTTTCGCCCAACCTGATACTGACGGATCTGTGCAACCTCAACACGGCGCACGTGATCGTCACCTTGTCCGGCGGCGCGGGCGGTTCGCCCTACACGCAGACGCTCGCGCCCAACCAGTGCCTCAGCGAAATGCCCGGCGTACCGGCAAGCACCCAGAGCGCGCGCGTGGTCGAAGTGCGGCCGATGAACATGGATCCCGGCACGCGCTGCACCGCGACAGGACCGCATATGCCGCCCCCGCCGCTGCGCACGCGCGTGCGCATGCAATGCCGCTGAAGCAATCGCAACAGACCGCTATCCGCAGCGTCCGCCACACCCACGCCCTTTCCCACGAGACATCGCCATGAACCCGATCCGCTCTCTCTCCTGCATCGCCCTCGCATTGACGCTGACCCTCGGTTCAGCGCTGTCCGCGCACGCCGGCTCCGCCACCGCCCAGCTGCAATATCTCGACAAAACCTCCTACAGCGGCTATCTCGATGTCTCGGTGGATCTGTACGATCCGCTGAAGAAGCCCGGCCAGTACGCGGCGCCGAAACGCTACCCGGCGAAGTTGCTGTTCGAACGCCCCGACCGCTTCCGTCTGGTCCTGCGGCCCGGCGCCAAGGACGAATTCATCGCGGTCGCGGAAGGCGGCATCGTGCGCTGGCTCGACCGCGCCACCGGCATCTCGGGCAAGGAAGAGGCCGGCAAGGTCACCGACCCGCTCGCGCTCGCGCTGCTCGGCTCCGCCGGCGAACTGCTGCGCTTCAGCGCGTCGAAAGATCTGGTGATGCCCAAAGGCAGCAAGATCAGCGGCGCGCGCCTGCAGCCGAACACCTGGGGCAGCGGCGTGGAAGAAGGCCTGGCCTGGTTCTCTTCCGAGGGCAAGCCGATCGGTTTCGAATTCCTGCTGGCCGACGACACCAGGGTGTTCGTCTCGGTGCTGTTGTTCCAGCAGAACGTGAAGACCAAGCCGGAAGATTTCCAGCTGTGATCGAAGCCGGCGGTGATTGAAGCCGGCTCCGATTCGAGCCGGTCTTGATCGGTGAAGGCTTCAGTCCGGCCGCGGAAACATCGCCGCGATCGGCCTGAAGCTTCGCGGCGAATAGCCGAAATCGCGCACCGCATCGGTCGGATCGAAGACCAGATCGCTGCGCATGCGCGCCACCGCCGCTTCGTTGAAATCCAGCGCGAAGCCGGCGGCGTGCGCAGCGGCAAGCACCACGTTGAACACCGGCGACGGCACTTCATGCAGCCTGGGCGCGGGCTCCAGCACCGCCAGCACCCGCGCCACCATGTCGCGATAGGCCAGCGTCTCGCCGCCGGGCAGCGCATACGCGCGTCCGAACGACGCTTCGGCTTCGATGCAATGGAAAGCGGCATCGGCAAGATCGTGGACATGCACCGGCTGACGCAGGCCCGTCGCGTCGCGCGGCAGCACGAAACGACCGAAACGCCGCGCGACCTGCGCGATCCGGTTGAGGTTGCGGTCGCGGCCCGCACCGTAAACCAGCGTCGGCCGCAGCACCGTCGCCGCGGCGCCGCGCGCCGATGCGGTTTCGAAAAGTACACGTTCGGCCTCGCGCAGGCGCGCGGCAAGATCGCGCTCATCCGCGTCGGCGGAACCACGCTTCACGTCGATACTGGTGGAACCGAACGCGACCACGCGCGGCGCGGGCATCGGCGTACGCGCATACCACTGCGCGAAATGATCGAGCGGGCCGCAGCTGAAGATCGCCTGCACCTGCGCCGGCAGGCCGTCGACGCGCGCCAGATCGCCCTGCAGCCAGACCAGCCCGGGTTGCTCCGCGCGCGGCTCGCGCGAGACCGCATACACGCGCCAACCGTCGTCGCGCAGGCGATCGAGCAGCGGCATGCCCAATTGCCCGCTGGCGCCGAACACGAGCGCGGTTCTCATCGCGATCCTCGCAATGCAGGGCGCATCGATGCATGCATGAGCAGGCGCGCGGATGGAAGACGGATCAGGATTCGGTCGCTCCCGCACTGCGCGCCGGCGGCAGGACGACACGCAACCACAGATAGCCCGCGATCGCGGCGATCACCGACGCGCACAGCACGCCCAGCACGCTGCTTTCGACCATGTCCGGATGCCCCTTGAACGCCAGCGAGGCGATGAACAGGCTCATCGTGAAGCCAATGCCGCAGAGCAGGCCCAGACCGATCACGGCCTTCAGCGTCATGCCTTCGCCGAAACGGGCGATCCCCGACAGATGGGCGAGCAGGGCCGCACCGACGATGCCGATCGGCTTGCCCACCACCAGTCCGAGCGCGATGCCCAGCGGCACCGGCGCCAGCAGATGGGAGAAGGCCATGCCGCCGAGCGCGAGACCCGCATTGGCGAACGCGAACACCGGCAGGATGACGTAGGCGACCCACGGGTGCAGCGCGTGCTCCAGCCATTCCAGCGGCGAGTATTCCTCTTCGTCGCTGATGTGATTCTCTTTGTCGACGTGGGGGATCAACAGGCCGGTCGAGACGCCGGCCAGCGTGGCATGCACGCCCGACTTCAGCACGCAGACCCACATCACCGCACCGAGCAGCAGATACGGCGTCAATGCGCGCACCTTCATGCGATTGAGCACGATCATGATCCCCAACGTCACCGCGGCCGCGCCCAATGCGGTCATCGACAGGTCGCTGGTATAGAACACGGCAATGATCACGATCGCGATCAGATCGTCCAGCACCGCGATCGTCGACAGCAGCAGCTTCATCGCCACCGGCACGCGCGACCCGAGCAGCGACAGGATGCCGAGCGCGAATGCGATATCGGTGGCGGTGGGGATCGCCCAGCCGCGCGTCGCCTGCGCATCGCCGGCATTGATCCAGACGTAGATCAGCCCGGGAATGGCCACGCCGGCCGCCGCGCAGACCAGCGGCTGGATCAACTGCGCACGGCTGGACAACTGCCCGCTCAACACTTCGCGCTTGATCTCCAACGCCACCAGCAGAAAGAAGATCGCCATCAGGCCGTCGTTGATCCAGAGCAGCAGCGGCTTCTCGATGTTCAACTCGCCCGCACGCGCCTGCAGCGGGAACTCGCGGAACAGATCGTAGAGATGCGACAGCGGCGAATTGGCGAAGACCATCGCGAGCACGGCCGCGCCGATCAACAGAATGCCGCCGGCGGCTTCCAGACGGAAGAAATCCTGCAATGCGCGCGCCGCGCGGCCGGGCAGCACACGGATGATCACCGATTCTTTTTTACGCATCGACACTCTCTCTACAAGCCGCGAAGACCGTCGCGGGATACGACCGATCAACTCGACGGATCAAACAGATCAACTCGACAGAACCAGCTCGAACACCACCCATCCGATGAAGGCGAGCAGCAACACCCAGCCTTCCGCGCGGCTGATCTGCAGATCACGGCGCAGCATCGGATACAGCAACAGCGATACGGCCAGCGCGGCCGGCAGTTCGAAACCCACGAACGACGCGGGAATCGGCAGATCGCGCAGCGCGGCCATGCCGCCGACCACGATCAATAGATTGAACAGGCTGGAGCCGATGACATGGCCGACCACCATGTCGCCCTGCCCGCGCCGCGCCGCGGCCATCGCCGCGACGGCTTCCGGCAATGCGGTCGCGATGGCGACCACGATCAGACCAGTGAGCAGCGGGCTCATGCCCCAGGCCGTGCCGACGATGGGCGCGTGCTGCACCAGCCACATCGCACCGAAGTACAACAGCACCGCGCCGATGATGAAACGCAGGATGTTCAGGCCGAGGCCGTCGCCGGTTTTCAGATAACCCGCGATCTCTTCCTGCAGTTCGGGCGTCTCGCGCCGGCTGCGCACCACTGCGACCGCCACCACCACGATGAAGGCGAGAACGAAGATCGCGCCCTCGACGCGGGTCAGCACACCGTCGTAGCCGAGCGCGATCAAGGCGATGGTGGCGACGATCAGACAGATCAGCAGCGGCGCCAACGCGCGCCAGCGCACCAGCAGCGGCGCGACGATCGCCGCGAGGCCGAGGGTAAGGCCGAAGTTGACGATATTGCTGCCGATGGCGTTGCCCAGCGCCAGACTCTGGCTGCCGGTGACGAACGCACGGGCGTTGACCGCGAGTTCCGGAATCGAAGTACCGAAGGCGACCAGCAGCAACCCGGTGACGAACGGCGACCAGCCGAAGCGCCGCGACAGCCCGGACGCGCCCTTCAGCACCGAATCGCCGCCCAGCGCCAGGAATGCCAGAGCCAGTACGCACCAGCCGAGTGCCATGATCATCGCGCCGCCTCCCTCGAAATCGTTCGCTCGATTCTATGCCAGACCGGGCGAATGCGCCGCTTAGCCGCAAGCCTCGACGTAATCCACCTGCGGCGGCACGCCGACGCGCCATGCGACGACGGTGCCGTTCGCGTCGGTCTCGAACACCAGCGCAGCGGTGCCGCCCGCGGGATCCTTCGCGCGCAGCGTGCGCGCGCCTTCGACGTATTTGTGCGGCATCGTCTCGACACCCGGATACAGACGCGCGATCTCATCCGCGGACATGCCGACCTTGCCGCCGCCGGGCGCGGGGATCGCATCGATGCGGACATCGATCCGCGAGAACTTGCCGCCTTCAAGCATGAAACCGAAACGGAACGGCGGCTCGCCGCGCGGCGCCGGCACCAGCACATGGCAACCGCCGGGTTCGGATGGCGCGCCTTCCATGTCCTTGCCCCAGGCCATGCGCACGCCTTCCTCGTCGGCGCCGAAGGCCGCGGGCCCGAAACCGGCGAAGGTGATGGTGTCCGCTGCGGGCAGCATGCCGACATCGGCAGCGGGTGCGCTGGCCGCTGGAGGCGGTGCTTCGGTCGTCGCAGGCGCTGCGGGTTCAGGCGCGACGGGCGTCGCGGGCGCGCGATCGCCGCATCCGGCGAGGGCGGCAGCGACCAGCGTTGGAATCAGGATCAACGTACGCATACGGATGCTCCAGCGGAAGTTTCGTCACAGGGTAACCATGCGCAACGTTCGACGCGACCGCTCTCGACGCGAGCGGATGCATGCACGACACGGCGGGGATTCCGCACGAATGCGATCGATGACGCTGAACATCGATGCCGTTGAACGATGCCGATCGCATTGGCACAACGCGCGCATGCTGTCGCCGCATCATCGCCGACCGTACTTTGCCGGATGTCATCGGGCTTTCATCGCGCACCTCTAGGCTGCGCGCATCCCGCTCCCCCGAGCCCATCATGCGTCTCCACAAAACCGAACAGGCCCGCGCCGCGCTGGCCACCGAGAAGAACGCCGGGCTGAGTCTTCCACAGCGCCGGATCCTGATCCTGACCGACGGCAAGCGCAGCATCGACGACATCATGACCATGCTCGGCAGCGAGATCCTGCCGGAAATCGATGGTTTGATTCGTGCGGGCTATCTGTCGACCGCCGAATCCGCGCCGCAGCGGCCGCAAGCGGTCGCGGCGCTCGGTCAACTCTGGCGCAGCGTGGCCGCGAAAGTGCGGCAGGACGATGCCGCAGACAGCCTGATCGGCCCAAGCACAGCGATCGTCAGCGTCGCCGCGACGACGCGCGCGCCCGCACCGCCGCAGCCGCAGTCACAGCCGCGGAGCGCAGCACCGGCGACGCGACGCTCGCTGGCGGCGTCGAAGATGTACGTGATGGATCTGCTGCAATTGCAGCGCGATCTGCGCATGGCGGAATGCCGCAGCGATATCCAGTGCGCCGATGGCGAAGCCGCCACCGCGGTCGCACTGCTGGACGGCGTACGCCAGATGATCGCCCTCGTGGCGCCAAGCTATGCGAACCGCGTGATCGCGCGGCTCGACGAAATTCTGCCCGATGAATTCCTGCCCGCGCTGCGCGCGCTGGAATCGGAAATCACCGGCAAACCGGTCCTGGCGATCACCAACGCGGCTTGAGGCTGTCGAAACAGCCTCTCGACTGTGTCCACATCGATCAGGACGCGGAGAACCGCTTCTCCAATCCCGCCCAGCATTGCTGGTACTCGCGCTGGCGGTGCGCGGCGTCGAGCGCCTGCTGCGTCGGGCGGATCACCGCGCGGGTTTCGAACATGAAGGCCATGGTGTCGCGGATGTAGTCGGGCTTCGACGTATCCGCGTTCGACGCTTTCTCGAACGTCGCCGCGTCCGGGCCGTGGCCGGTCATGCAGTTGTGGATGGAACAGCCACCCGGCGCGAAACCGTCGGCCTTGGCGTCGTAGGCGCCATGCACAAGCCCCATGAATTCGCTGGCGATGTTGCGGTGGAACCACGGCGGCCGGAAAGTGTTTTCCATC
This sequence comes from uncultured Thermomonas sp., assembly GCA_966203835.1. Classification (GTDB taxonomy): domain Bacteria; phylum Pseudomonadota; class Gammaproteobacteria; order Xanthomonadales; family Xanthomonadaceae; genus Lysobacter_I. The sequence goes on along the minus strand of CBIHKW010000056.1, from coordinate 1,042 downwards.
GCGAGGATGCGCGGCGGGAAGATCACGAAGTCCAGATTGCCGACGCCGGGCGAATCGGTCGGCGAACTCAGGACCAGGAAGATGCTGGGATCGGGATGATCGAAACTGATCGAGCCGATGGTGTTGAAGCGGCGCAGATCGTATTTGTACGGCGCATGGTTGCCGTGCCAGCCGACCACATCCAGCGGCGAATGACCGATGGCCGCACGCCACAGATGCCCCTGGAATTTGGCGATCAGTTCGAAGTCCCCTTCGACATCCTCGAACGCCGCGTTCGGGGCGAGGAAATCGCGCGGATTCGCCAGACCGTTGCTGCCGATGGGGCCGAGATCGGGAAGACGCAGGAAGGCGCCGAAATTCTCGCAGACGTAGCCGCGCGCCAGACCATCCGGCAGCGACACCCGGAAACGGATGCCGCGCGGAATCACCGCGATTTCCTGCGGCTCGATCTCGATCACGCCCAGTTCGGTGTCCAGCTTCAAGCGACCCTGCTGCGGCACGATCAGCATCTCGGCATCGGCGTTGTAGAAGAACCGACCCTGCATGTCGCGATTGGCCGCGTACAGATGGATGCCCACGCCCGACATCGCCGCCGGCGAACCGTTGCCGCCCATGGTGAACAGGCCGTCGATGAAATCGACCGACGCCGCTGCGGCATCGGCGCCGGGCTGCGGCAGCGGATTCCAGCGCAGTTGATCCGGCGTCACCGGACCGTCGCCGAAATCGTTGTGGAAACAACTGTCGTAGCCCGGATGCGCATGCGCCATGAAGCCGCCGTGCATCGCCGCCGGACGGATGCGATACAGCCAACTGCGGCGATTCTCATGACGCGGCGCGGTGAACGCGGTGCCGCTGACCTGCTCGGCATACAGACCGTGCGCGACCCGCTGCGGCGAATTGCGGCCGATCGGCAGCGTGCCGGCGATCGCCTCACTGGCGAACTCGTTGCCGAAACCGGATTGGTAGCCGTTGGATTTCAGAGTGGGCGACATAGCGCTGGCCTTTGCTTAAAGCCCCTCTCCCGTCGGGAGAGGGGTTGGGG
>CBIHKW010000055.1:0-26839 GCA_966203835.1 uncultured Thermomonas sp. | reverse complement strand
GTCCCAGGAATTCCGCGACACCGTCGCCTACCACCGCGAACTGGTCGCGGAACTCGATGCGCGGCTGGCGCGCGCCGCGGACGGCGGCGGCGAGAAAGCACGCAACAAACACACCGAGCGCGGCAAACTGCTGGCGCGCGACCGCATCACCGCCCTGCTCGACCCGGGCTCGCCCTTCCTTGAAATCGCGCCGCTCGCCGCCGAAGGCATGTACGACGGCGCCGCACCGGCCGCGGGCATGGTCTGCGGCATCGGCCGGGTGATGGGTAATGAAGTGGTGATCGTCGCCAACGACGCCACGGTCAAGGGCGGCACGTATTTTCCGATGACCGTGAAAAAACACCTGCGTGCGCAGCAGATCGCGCAGGAAAACAAACTGCCGTGCATCTATCTGGTCGACTCCGGCGGCGCGTTCCTGCCGCTGCAGGACGAGGTGTTTCCGGATCGCGAACACTTCGGCCGGATCTTCTACAACCAGGCGCGAATGAGCGCCGAGAACATCCCGCAGATCGCGGTGGTGATGGGCAGTTGCACCGCCGGCGGCGCCTACGTGCCGGCGATGAGCGACGAAAGCATCATCGTCAAGGAACAGGGCACGATCTTCCTCGGTGGCCCGCCGCTGGTGAAAGCCGCGACCGGCGAAGTGGTGGATGCCGAAGCCCTCGGCGGCGCCGACGTGCATACCAGCGTCTCCGGCGTGGCCGATCATTTCGCCGAGGACGACCGCCACGCGCTGCAGATCGCGCGCAATCTCGTCGGCAACCTCAACCGCCGCAAGACGCTGCCGGTCGCGGTGCGCGCATCCAGCGAACCGCGCTACCCCGCCGAAGAGCTGTACGGCATCGTGCCGAAAGACACCCGTCGTCCGTTCGACATCCGCGAAGTCATCGCGCGCATCGCCGACGGCTCCGACTTCGACGAATTCAAGGCGCGCTACGCCAAGACCCTGGTCACCGGCTTCGCGCATCTGCATGGCTATCCGGTGGGCATCATCGCCAACAACGGCATCCTGTTCGCCGAAAGCGCGCTGAAAGGCGCGCATTTCATCGAACTGTGCAATCAACGCGGTATCCCGTTGGTGTTCCTGCAGAACATCACCGGCTTCATGGTCGGCAAGAAGTACGAAAACGCCGGCATCGCGAAGGACGGCGCGAAGATGGTCACCGCGGTCGCCTGTTCCAGCGTGCCGAAGTTCACCGTGGTGGTCGGCGGCAGCTTCGGCGCCGGCAACTACGCGATGTGCGGCCGCGCCTACGGTGCGCGCTTCCTGTGGATGTGGCCGAACGCGCGGATCAGCGTGATGGGCGGCGAACAGGCCGCAGGCGTGCTGTCCACCGTGCGCCGCGACGGCATCGAAGCCGCCGGAAAAGTGTGGACGCCGGAAGAAGAAGAAGCCTTCAAGGCGCCGATCCGCGACCAGTACGAAACCCAGGGCAATCCCTACTACGCCAGCGCGCGGCTGTGGGACGACGGCATCATCGACCCCGCCGACACCCGCCGCGTGCTGGGCCTGGGCATTTCCGCGTCGCTCAACGCACCGATCGAACCGGCGCGCTTCGGCGTGTTCCGGATGTAATCCCTTCGAATACAGAACAACGCATGATCGTCGGCATCGACCTCGGCACCACCCATTCCCTCATCGGCGCCTACTCGGAACAGGGCAGCACCCTGTTCCGCAGTGCATTGGGCGATCACCTCACACCATCGGTCGTGAGCGTCGACGGCGATACCGTGCTGGTGGGACAAGCGGCGCGCGACCGTCTTGTCAGCCATCCGCACCACACCGTGGCGTCGTTCAAACGCTGGATGGGCACGGCGCGCGAAACCCGGCTCGGCAACCGCAATTTCCGCCCGGAAGAACTTTCGGCGCTGGTACTGCGCTCGCTGCTGGCCGATGCCGAAGCGGCGCTGGGCGAGAAAGTCTCAGAAGCGGTCATCAGCGTACCGGCGTATTTTTCCGACGCCCAGCGCAAGGCCACCCGCACCGCGGGCGAACTCGCCGGCGTGCGCGTGGAGCGGCTCATCAACGAACCCACCGCCGCGGCGTTGGCCTACGGCCTGCAGACCCGCGAGGAAGAAAGCCGCTTCCTGGTGTTCGATCTTGGCGGCGGCACTTTCGACGTGTCGATCCTCGAATGCTTCGACAACGTGTTCGAGGTCCACGCCAGCGCCGGCGACAATTTCCTCGGCGGCGAAGATTTTCTCGACATGCTGGTGGGCGCATTCTGCCAGGATCAATCGCTGCGCAGGCAGGCGATCAGCGCGCAGGAATACGGCCAATTGCGACGCCGCCTGGAAGTGCTGAAACGCGAACTCGGCGGCAGCGCGACGACTCCGACGATGCAGATCGCGATCGACGGACGCGACCACACCTGGAGCATCGACGAAGAACGCTTCGCGCGCCTGTGCGAGCCGCTGGTGCAGCGCATGCGCACGCCGATCGAGCGTGCGATGCGCGATGCGAAACTGCAGCCGGCGCAATTGGATGAAATCGTGCTGGTCGGCGGCGCCAGCCGCATGCCGCTGGTGGCGCGACTGGTATCGCGGATGTTCGGTCGTCTGCCGCTGCGCCACGTCAATCCCGATCAGGCCATCGCGCTGGGCGCCAGCGTCGCCGCCGGCATGAAGTCGCGCGACGCCAAGCTCGAAGAAATCATCCTCACCGATGTCTGCCCGTACACGCTGGGCACCCAGATCGCACGTCGCGACCACAATGGGCAGGTCCACGGCGGCTATTTCCACCCGATCATCCTGCGCAACAGCACGGTGCCGGTGAGTCGCGAGGACCAGTTCTATCCGATGCGCGAGCAGCAGCAGAAGCTGACCATCGACATCTATCAGGGCGAAAATCCGCTGGTCGCCAACAACATCAAGCTCGGCGAGATCAGCATGGATCTGGACAAGCGCCGCGGCAACGACGAAAACGGCGTGACCGTGCGCTTCACCTACGACATCAACGGCCTGCTGCAGGTGGAAGTGACCGAACACGCCACGCAGCGGCGGCACGAGCTGCTGCTGGAGCAGAACCCGGGCCTGATGACGCCGGAAGAGATCCGCGCGCGGCTGGCCGCACTCGCGGAACTGAAAGTACATCCGCGCAACCAGCAGGAAAACATCGCGGTGCTGGCGCGCGCTGAGCGTCTGTACGAAGAACACCTGCATGAGCGCGAGCGCCTGCAAGCATGGATCATGCAGTTCCGCGCCATCATCGATACGCAGGACGCGGCGCTGATCGTCCGCAACCGCGACCAGTTCGTGGAGGCGCTGGACGCACTGGAATCACTGACGTTGAATCCGCAAACGTGAGCTGGGCGCTGCACGAGTTGGGCCTGAGGCCCGACGCCGACGCGCGCGCGGTCAAGCGCGCGTACGCGGCGCGGCTGAAAACCACGCGACCGGAAGACGACCCGGAAGGCTTCCAGCGTTTGCACGAGGCCTATCAGGCCGCGTTGGACTGGACGCAATCGCGAGAACGCGACGCCGATATCGGCGCGGAGATCGATGGATACGCGGAAGACGCGCAGTCCGGCGCGCTGACCCGCACGCTCTCGCAGGAAGCGTTGTTCGATCTTCTGGAATCGCAGCCTGCCGAATCGTCCGGCGTGGCGCCTCCCGCTGTGTTTGCAGATCGGAAGCCCGCACTGGAAGCCGTCGCAGACATGCGTAACGATGCGTCCGTCGCGATATTCGCCGACGGCATGCAGCCCGACGAACCGGCGCAGTTCGATCCCGATGCCTTCCTCGACGACTGCATCGCGCTGGCGGTGCGCAGCCGCGACGGCGAACTGCTGGAATGGCTCAACGCGCAGCCGGCACTGTGGTCGCTCGCCCAGAAGACGCACGTCACGCCATGGCTGCTGCATCGTCTGCACGAACGGCGGCCACCGATCGAAGCGCGCCGTTTCGATGCGCTCGCCGAATTCTTCGGCCTGCTCGATCTGCACTCGGGTTACGACGCCTACACCATCCAGCGCCTGCGCCATCGCCTGCACCTCCGCTGGGAACTCGAAACCCGGCAGATCCGCGCGCTGGCCGAACGTACCGGCCAGGACGGCAGCAGTGTGGCGGCGAATCTGCGTCAGGCCGGCAGCATCCTGAAACAGCTCTCGCGTCCGCTGCACTGGCCGCAGGCGCTGTGGGCCGCGCTGGTGCCGGGCTACCCCAGCGCCGTGCGCACCTTCATGCGGCGGCTCGACTTCGGCAACCTGGACGACTTGCCGGCACCGATCCGCGAGGATCAGATCGCGTTCTGGGATGCGGCTGGCGATCGCTCACGGTTCTCGAAACCACGTTGGGTGGTGTCGGTGGCGCGGTTGTTCGTCTACACACTCGCAATCGCGGCGCTGTTCGCACTGCTCTCGACGACCACGTCACCCGGAAGCCGTGCGACATCCATCGCAGACGACATGTTTAGCTTTGTATCAGTGGCGGACGTCATCGGCGTTTCGTTCACGACGATGCTGATCGGATGGTTCGCCTATCTCGCCTACGATGTCTTTATCCGCTGGCAGGCGCTACCGGAATCCGCGCCTGCGCGTATTCCATTGCTTCGGGCGGCCGTGATCCCGCTACTGGGCATGGTTGTGGTGGCGATCGACCAGTGGCTGGGATTCCGGGATCTCGGTGCAGTACTGGCCTTCATCGTGTTCGTGCTCGCGTCACAACGTTACCGGCTGCGCAGCGGTCTGGCGTTCGACTGGAACAGAGGCCGGCAGATCCTGATCGCATCCGCCGGCCTCGCTGCGCTGTGCTTCGTTTTCGTCGTCGGCTCCATCACGCTGGGCATCACCGGCGTCGCGCTGACGCTGTGGGCCGCTGACATGCGCAAGCAGCGCGCCGCACTCCAAAACTGAACGCCGCAACTGAACCGCTGCGGGCCGACCGCAGCGTCGTCGGCGATTCTGCTGCCCAAGTCACACCGATGTCACCCGGACGGGATTATTGTTGGGAATCCTGCCGTCGCCATCGGCATACCCGGAGTCCCCCAGCATGGCCATCTTCAATCAGTCCAACCCCGGCAAGAAAGACGCCGCCCCCGCCGCGTCCGACAGCCCGAGCTTCGCGCCGCGCGAAGCCGCGGCGCCGCCGCCGGCCAATACCGATTTCGCGCCGGCCACGTTCCCGCGCAGCACCGCCGCCGCCGAACCGGCAGCGGCACCGGCGGCGAAGGAATCGCTGATCGCCGCCGACCTCACCATCGAAGGCAAGATCGAAGGCTCCGGCCACGTCCGCATCGCCGGCAGGTTCAAGGGCGACGTCAACGTGCAGGGCGACCTGTCGCTGGAACGCGGCGCCAAGCTCACCGGCGGCGTGCGCGCCAAGAAGGTCACCCTGGCCGGCGAACTCGAAGGCAACATCGAATCCGCGGCGCGCATCGAACTGCTGGAAACGGCGGTGGTGATCGGCGACCTCAAGGCCACCACGCTCACGGTCGCCGCGGGCTCGAAGATCCGCGGCCACGTCGACTGCGGCTGGGAAAACAGCGGCAGCCAGAAGCCGAACGCCAAGCCGGCGACGACGACGACGACGGAACCGAAACCCGAAGCATGAGCACCCGTCCGGGCACCGCGGGCGCCACCCGCGAGTGCCCGCACTGCAAGGCGAAAATCCTGGAAAGCGCGGTGATCTGTCCCGCGTGCAAACACTATCTGCGCTACGACTCCACGGCCCACCCGGCCAAGCCGGCGCAGGTGCCGCTGCAGGTCGAGGGCACCATCCGCCATCCCGCCGATGGCGACCCGTGGGAATACTCGATCGTCGTGGTGATCCGCGACGATCGCGGCAACGAGATCGCGCGTCAGGTCGTTGGCGTGGGCGCGATGCACGCCGGCGACGTGCGCAGCTTCAGCCTCGCGGTGGAAGTCTTCGAAGCCAAGGGCGCGAAGCCGCGCAAGCATTGATCCCCACGTCGGGATTCGATTGACAACTCCAGTCGCCCCCCCGACAGTCGGGTCGTTACCGCTGCCGGGCGCCATGACATGGCCGCTCGCCTATCGGCGGCGACGCCTATTCACAGCAGGAGGCATGACGTGAGCAAATCATTGATCGACGAAATCGGCCGCGAACGCGCCGAGCAACTGATGGCCGGCGCCGTCCGGGAAGCGGCCGACAAGGCCGACGCACTCGGACTCCCACAGGTCGTGAAGGTCGACGGCGCATGGGTCAAGCGCTATCCCGATGGCCGCATCGAACCTATCGCCAAGGAGAGCTGAACCATGGAAGACTTCAATGGCAGGGAAGAGCCAGGCCGGCCGAAGATGGTGGTGTTGGCCGGCCCCAACGGTTCGGGCAAAAGCACGGTCACCCGCGGCCTGCAGCAGAGCGATCAGTTCCCCGACAACTACGTCAACGCGGACGACATCGCGAAGATCCTCGAAAAACCCATCGCCGACCGGGAGACCCGCGAACGCTACGCGGCGATCATCGCGCCGAACATGCCCGACCTGCCCTGGTACGGACAGGTGTGGAACCTCGGCTCCCGGCTCAGCGAAGAAACCATCGCCAGCCACCTGGAAGCCGGCGAGGGCCGCGCCGACCTGCGCAACGCATTCGCCGCGATCCTGGCGGACGACCGGCGCAAGGAATCGTTACGGGGCGGCGGCGACTTCGCCTTCGAGACGGTGATGTCGACGCAGGGCAAGCTCGCGATGTTCGACGAGGCGCACGCCAAGGGTTACGACGTCGACCTTGTCTTCGTCACCACCGAAAGCTCCGAAATCAACAAGCAGCGCGTGCTCAACCGGGTGCAGGAAGGCGGCCACGCCGTCGACCCGGGCAAGATCGTGGAACGCTACGACCGCGCGATGAACATGCTGCCCGCCACGCTGGCGATGGTCGACACCGCCAGCGTGTACGACAACTCGTTCCGCGAGCCGGTGCTCATCGTCCGCAAGGAGCACGGCCGGATCGAATATCCGGAAGTGCGGATGGCCAACGGCGAGGAGCAGGAATCCGTCAGGGAATTCCAAGCGACGATCCGCGGCCAGGTGCAGGCGCGCGAACAGGATTTCAACACCCTGAACCGCGATTACAACCGCAACGGCAAACCCTTCGAGCACGCCAGCATCGAACAGGGCAGCGAATCCTACGGGCGCGTCGTGGCGATCACGCCGCAACATGTGCTGCAGTTCGATCGCGAAAAGGAACAGTACGTCGCGCACGACCGCACGCTGATGACGCCGGGCGCGACCCCTACCCTGCAGAAGTCCCTGGAAGAAGGCCGCGACGTGACCTTGGCCTACAACTACGGCGCCGACAGCAAGCTGACCGACCAGGGCAAGACTCTGGACAAGACGCCCGAGCTCACCCAGGCCTCGCTCGATCGGTACTTGTTCGATCCAAGTTCGCGCGAAGAGCCGAAACCAAGGCAGATGTGAGGTCTCAGCGGCCGCGCCCCGCCGGCGCGGCCGTTTCGGTGCGATCGGCGGCTGCCCGGCTCGTAGCCGTTGCAGCCGTCGACGAACACAGCACCTGCCCGCGATGGCGTCTTCAAAGCCAAGCAGGCCGCGTCGACGCGCGGCCTGCGGCGATGCTGCCGGCTTCGCGGCTACCGCCGCTCCTCCTACAGAATCCCGATCGCAGCTACGGCGAGTTTCCGGTCTCGCAGCTGTTGCACCCGCCGCAGCCATCCGCCGCGGCCTTCGGCGTCGGCGCGATGCGCTTGCCGAACGCGCGCAGCCACGCCGGCCGGTCTTCGCGCACCAGCGGCAGCGCGAGCGCGATGCGCAGGCGGCGCGCGGCGTTCGGCGCCTGTTTGCGGAACACCACCCATGCGCTGACCGTCACCGCCAGCGCGATGAGAATGTATTGCAGGGTCAGCGAGAGCTGCGGCGACATGTCGTTCACCCCGCGCCCAGCGCCACGGCGACCTGATAGGTCACCAGCGAGGCGATGTAGGCCAGCGCGAACAGATACACGGTGGCGAAGCCCATCTGCTTCCACGAATTGGTTTCGCGCTTGATCGTGGCCAGCGTGGAAATGCACATCGGCGCGTAGATGTACCAGACCAGCAGCGACAGCGCGGTGGCCAGCGACCAGTCCTGCGCGATCAGCGGCGACAGCGCCTGCATGGCCGCGTCGTCGTCCACCGCGGACAGCGCATAGACCGTGGCCAGCGACGACACCGCGACTTCGCGCGCGGCCAGGCCTGGAATCAGCGCGATGCAGATCTGCCAGCCGAAACCCAGCGGCGCAAAGACCGTGGTCATGGCGTGACCGATGCGGCCAGCGAAGCTGTAGTCGATGGCCGGGCCGATGGCATCGGGCGGCGGGCCCGGGAACGACAGCAGGAACCACAGCAGGATGGTCAGCGCGAGGATGATGCCGCCGACGCGCTTGAGGAAGATCGCCCCGCGCTCCCACAGGCCGATCAGCAGATCGCGCGGATGCGGCACGCGATACGACGGCAGCTCCAGCATCAGCACGTGCTCGCCCTTGTCGCGGCGCCAGCGCTTCATCACCATCGACACCAGCAATGCGCTGATGATCGCTGCGGCGTACAGACCGAACAGCACCAGCCCCTGCAGGTTGAACACGCCCCACACTTCGCGGCGCGGAATGAACGCGCCGATCAGCAGCGCGTACACCGGCAGCCGCGCCGAACAGGTCATCAGCGGCGCGACCAGGATGGTGGCCAGCCGGTCGCGCGGGTCCTGGATGCTGCGGGTGGCCATGATGCCGGGCACCGCGCAGGCGAAACTCGACAGCAGCGGAATGAAGCTGCGCCCGGACAGGCCGGCCTTGAACATCAGGCGGTCGAGCAGGAACGCCGCGCGCGGCAGGTAGCCGGATTCTTCCAGCGCCAGAATGAAAGCGAACAGGATCAGGATCTGCGGCAGGAAAATCACCACGCCGCCGAGGCCGGCGATGATGCCGTCCACCAGCAGGCTTTTCAGCGGCCCCTCGGGCATGCGCGCGCCCAGCGCCTCGCCCAGCCACACGGTGCCGGCGTCGATCCCTTCCATCAGCGGCGCGGCCCAGGCGTACACCGCCTGGAAGATCAGGAACATCACCGCCGCGAGCGTGACCAGCCCGATCACCGGATGCAGCAGCCAGCGGTCCAGGGCATCGTCCACGCGCGCGGTGCGGGTGGGCATGCGCACGGCCAGTTCCAGCAGGCGCCGGGTTTCGGCGTGCATCTCGACGTACAGGTCCGAATGCGGATCGTCCGCGGCGCGCGGCGCCGGCGGATGCAGCGTGCCGGTCATCGCATCCAGTTGGGCGAGGAGTGCCTCGCCGCCGCCGCGGCGCACCGCCACGGTTTCGACCACCGGCACGCCGAGTTCGCGCTGCAGCGCCTGCAGATCGATTTCGATGCCGCGGCGTCTGGCGGCGTCCATCATGTTGACGGCGATCACCATCGGCTTGCCCAGCGCGCGCACTTCCAGCGCGAAGCGCAGATGCAGGCGCAGGTTGGTGGCGTCGACCACGCAGACCAGCAGATCCGGCGCGGGTTCGCCCGGGTAGAAGCCGCGGCAGACGTCGCGGGTCACCGCTTCGTCGAGGCTGGCCGCCTGCAGACTGTAGGCGCCGGGCAGATCGAGCAGCACGAACTGGCGCCCGCCGGGCGTGTGCAGCCGGCCTTCCTTGCGCTCGACGGTCACGCCGGCGTAGTTGGCCACTTTCTGGCGGCTGCCGGTGAGCAGGTTGAACAGCGCGGTCTTGCCGCAGTTGGGGTTGCCCACCAGCGCGAGCCGCAGCATCTGCGATGCGGCACTCATGCGGCCGGCTCCGTGCGCAGCACCACCCGCGCAGCCTCGCTGCGGCGCAGGGCGAAGCGGGTGAAGCCGATTTGCACCAGCAGCGGCTCGGCGCCGAACGGGCCGGTCGTGACGACTTCGACCCGCTCGCCCGCGACGAAACCCAACTCGCGGAGACGGCGGGCGATGGTGTCGTTCGGGACCAGATCCAGCACGGCTTCGACCTGGGCCTCGACCCGACGGGAGAGTTCGGTCAACTTCACGGACCATCTCAAATGGGAATTGTTCTCATTCTATACCACGCACCGGCTCGACTGACCCGAGCCCTCGACAGAACTGATCGTCCGGCCGACCGGATATCATGCCCGCCATTGCATTGCGGACCCGGCAGTGCGCATCCGACAGGATCACAGGCATGACCGACTCGCTGCAGCACCATCGCAATGGCGCCATCGTCCGGCTGCGTCTACACCGTCCGGAACTGCACAACGCCTTCGACGCCGACCTGATCGGCACCCTGACCGCCGCTCTGACCGCCCTCGGCGAAGACCGCACGGTGCGCGTGGTGGTGCTGGAGGGCTCCGGGACGAGCTTCTCCGCCGGCGCGGACCTGAACTGGATGCGCGGCATGACCACCGCCACCGAGGACGAAAACCGCGCCGATGCCCTGGCGCTGGCCCGGCTGATGCGCACGCTGGACGAACTGCCCCACCCCACCATCGCCCGCGTCCAGGGCGCAGCCTTCGGCGGCGGCGTCGGCCTCATCGCCTGCTGCGACATCGTCATCGGCGTGCCCGAAGCCAAATTCGGCCTGACCGAAAGCAAGCTGGGGCTGCTGCCGGCGGTGATCTCGCCCTACGTCATCGCCGCGATCGGCCAGCGCCAGGCCCGGCGCTGGTTCGCCACCGCGGAACTGTTCGACGCCACCGAAGCCCAGCGCATCGGCCTGCTGCACGCGGTGGTGCCGGCCGATGAACTCGACGCCGCGGTGAACCGCCAGATCGACCTGCTGCTGAAAGCCGGACCGTCGGCCGCCAGCCTCGCCAAGCACCTGGTCCGCCGGGTCGCCGGCGACACCGACCGCAACCGTCTGGACCGCGACAACGCCGACCTGATCGCCCGCCTGCGGGTGTCGGCCGAAGGCCAGGAAGGGCTGGCCGCCTTCCTCGACAAGCGCAAACCCGGCTGGGCGCCCTGAGTCATCGCCCAAGCGCCGCTTCCTACAACGCCGCCCCCGCAAGCGCCGCCACACAAGGACTGGAGATCGACATGCTCGACCATCTCGGATTCAACGTCGGCGATTACGCCGCCAGCCGCGATTTCTACCGGCTGGCGCTGGCGCCGCTGGGCTTCGGCATCGTCATGGAAGTCAGCCGCGAGACGACCAGCGGGTACGAGGGCTGCGGCTTCGGTCCGCCCGGGCGGCCGCAGTTCTGGGTCGGCAACAGCGGCGGCAGCATCCACGCTGACGGCATCCATCCGGGCGGCATGCACATCGCCTTCGTCGCGAAGTCGCGCGCCGAGGTCGACGCCTTCCACGCCGCGGCGCTCGCCGCCGGCGGCCAGGACAACGGCGCGCCCGGCCTGCGCCCGCACTACCACCCGGATTATTACGGCGCCTTCGTGATCGACATCAACGGTCACAACATCGAAGCGGTCTGCCACGCGCCGGAGACGTCGACGTGAGTTCGTCCGGCATGATTTCGTCCAGCACGACCTCGCCGGTGCTGAACCTCGACGACGTTGAAATGATCGATCTCGCCGAACGCGCGCGCCAGCGCGGCAGCGAGATGCCGACCGCCCGCTTCGGCGGACGCATCGGCGCGATCTCGCCGAAGATCGGCGCGCGCAAACTGGGCTACAACCTCACCGTAGTCGAACCCGGCAAAGCGGCATTTCCGAAACATTCGCATCGCGTCAACGAGGAAATGTTCTTCATCCTCGAAGGCCGCGGCGAACTGCGCCTGGGCGATGCCGTGCATGCAGTGCGCGCCGGCGACGTGATCGCCTGCCCGGTCGGCGGCGCGGACACCGCGCATCAACTGTTCAACACCGGCGAGGTCGAACTGAAATACCTCGCGGTGAGCACGATGGAGTATCCGGAGGTCTGCGAATATCCGGACTCCGGCAAATACATGGTCCGCACCGGCTTCGCGCCGGACGATTTCCACGCGATCGGCCGCAGCGCCGACAGCCTCGATTACTGGGATGGCGAAGTTTGAGCATGGTCAACAGCAGGATGTTCGACAAGATCCTCATCGCCAACCGCGGCGAAATCGCATGCCGCGTGATCCGCACCTGCCGACGGCTCGGCATCCGCACGGTTGCGGTGTATTCCGACGCCGACGCCGACGCGCAGCACGTGCGACTGGCCGACGAAGCGCGGCACATCGGCGCCGCGCGCCCGCAGGAAAGTTATCTGCGCGGCGACGTGATTCTGGAAGTGGCCAAAGTCACCGGCGCGCAGGCCATCCATCCGGGTTATGGTTTTCTCAGCGAAAACGCGGACTTCGCAGACGCGGTGGAAGCGGCCGGCATCGTCTTCATCGGTCCGAAAGCGGCGTCGATGCGCAAGATGGGCAGCAAGGCCGGCGCCAAGGAATTGATGCAGGCCGCGGGCGTGCCGGTGGTGCCGGGCTACACCGGCGAGGATCAATCGCCGCCGCTGCTGCATCGCGAAGCCGACGCGATCGGTTATCCGCTGATGATCAAAGCGGCGCACGGCGGCGGCGGCAAGGGCATGCGCATCGTCCGCGATACCGACGAATTCCTCGCCAATCTCGAAAGCTGCCAGCGCGAAGCGCGCAACGCCTTCGGCCGCGATCGCGTGCTGCTGGAACGCTACGTCGAGAAGCCGCGGCACATCGAGATCCAGATCTTCGGCGATGCGCACGGCGGCGTGATCCATCTCAACGAGCGTGAATGTTCGGCGCAGCGTCGTTACCAGAAAGTGCTGGAAGAATCGCCTTCGACTTTCCTCACGCCCGAGCTGCGCGCAGCGATGGGCGCGGCGGCGGTGCAGGCCGGGCATGCGATCGATTACCAGAACGCCGGCACCGTGGAGTTCATCGTCGGCCAGGACGGCGGCTTCTACTTCATGGAGATCAACACCCGTCTGCAGGTGGAACATCCGGTCACCGAATACGTCACCGGCCTGGATCTGGTCGAATGGCAGTTGCGCGTCGCCGCCGGCGAACGTTTGCCGAAACAGCAGCACGAGATCGCGCAGCGCGGCCACGCCATCGAAGTCCGCTTGTATGCCGAAGACCCGGAAGCCGGCTTTTTGCCGGGCTCGGGCAAGCTCACGCGCCTGCGCCTGCCCGCAGCCGACGCGCACACGCGCATCGATGCCGGCGTGATCGAAGGCGATACCGTCACCATTTTCTACGACCCGATGATCGCGAAACTCATCGTCTGGGACGAAGACCGCCCGCGCGCCCTCGCCCGCCTGCGCGACGCGCTGGCGCAGTGCGTGATCGACGGTCCGAAATCGAACATCGCGTTTCTCGAACGACTGATCCGCCACCCGACCGTGGTCGATGCGACCATCGACACCGGCACGCTGGACCGCGATCTCGACGGCTTCATGCCCAAGCCCGCCAGCGAGGCCCGCGTCCGCGACGCGCGCATGGCCGCGGCCGTGGCGACGCTGCTGCTGGAAGAAGCGCAGACCCGCAGCACCGCGACCGCCAGCAGCGATCCCACCTCACCGTGGGCGGTAGCCGACGGCTGGCGCCTCGGTCACGGCGGGCAGCGCCGCCTGGCGCTGGACGACGGCGGCGAGTGCCATGTCCTCACCGCGCATGGTTACGGCGGCGATTACCGCCTGCAGGACGACGCGGGTACGGTCATCGTGCAAGGCGCACGTCTGCAAGGCGCACATTTACATCCGGGCATCCTGTTCGCGCGCTTCGACGGCGAAGGCCGGCGCCTGCGTCTGGACGCGGACGGCCTGCATCTGGACGCGGATGATCGTTCCGGCGCATCCTCGCGCGTGGACATGCACGACGGCGAACGCCGTTGGCGCTTCGTGCGGGTGCCGGCCTACCAGCCGGCGAGCGAGCAGACCGGCAGCGCCGGCGATCGCGCACTGGCGCCGATGCCCGGACGGATCGTGCTGATCAAGACGCAGGTAGGCGACCATGTCGAACAAGGTCAGGAGCTGCTGGTGATGGAAGCGATGAAAATGGAGCTGACGCTGAAGGCGCCCTGCGCCGGCACCGTCGCCGAAGTCCGCGTCGCCGCCGGCGATTTCGTCGAGGCCGATGCCGCGCTGGTGTTGTTGACGCCCGTCGCGACCGCGGTACCGGCGTCATGAACATGTCCGTTGCCAGCATGCGCATCGCGGTCTCGATATTGCTGTCGCTCGCGCTGTCCGCCTGCGTCACCTTCGAACGCGCGCCGGTCGCGAAGCTCAGCTGCGACCCCGCACTTGCGGGCGAATGGCGACCGGTCAAGGACGGCCCCGACCGCAGCATCCTGGTGTCCGCCGACTGCAGCCTGCAGTGGCCGGAAGACGACGGCGGCACCTACACGACGACGCTCGAAGGCTTCGCGCTGGGCGGATCGCGTTATCTGGTCTTCACGCCGGCCGTCGCCGACCGCTTGATGTCGTCCGACGGCGACATGCAGCGCAGAGCGCCGAAAGACAGCGTGTACCTCGCCCGCTACCGCGTCGACGGCGACAGCGCAGTCGTGTGGCTGGCCGATCCGGACGAAGCCATGCGCCCGCCGACGAAGGGCCAGGCCGCCGGCGTGCGCATCGACGAGACCGACGTCCACGTCAAGGGCAAGCGCGCCGCCATCGCCAAACTGCTGCGCGCGCGCGGCGACAGCATCTTCGCCGGCCAACAGGACGGCAAAGGCGTCATGCGTCTGCAGCGCGTCGTACCGGCCGCCGCACCATGACCGACACCGTGCGCATCGTCGAAGTCGGCGCCCGCGATGGCCTGCAGAACGAAAAAACCTTGATTCCGGCCGCGGCGAAGATCGAATTGATCGACCGCCTCTCCGCCACCGGTCTGCGCAGCATCGAAGCCACCAGCTTCGTCAGTCCCAAGTGGGTGCCGCAGCTGGCCGACGCCGCCGAGGTCTACGTCGGCATCGCCAAGCGCCCCGGCGTGCGCTATCCGGTGCTGGTGCCGAACGAACAGGGCTACGAACGCGCCCGCGCCGTGGGCGTCGACGAGATCGCGGTGTTCACCGCCGCCTCCGAAGCCTTCAACCGCAAGAACATCAACGCCGGCATCGAGGAATCGCTGCAGCGCTTCGAGTCGGTGATGGCGCGCGCCAAAGCCGACGGCGTAGCCGTACGCGGCTACGTCTCGACCGTGTTGGGCTGCCCCTACCAGGGCGATGTGCCGGTGGCCGACGTGGTGCGCGTGGCCAAGGCGCTGCACGCGATGGGCTGCTACGAAATCTCGCTGGGCGACACCATCGGCGTCGGCACACCCGCGAAGGCCGCCGCGATGCTGCGCGCGGTCGCCGGCGAGGTGCCTGTAACCGCGCTGGCGGTGCATTTCCACGACACCTACGGTCAGGCGCTGGCCAACATCCTCGGCTGTCTGGAGGCCGGCGTGCGCGTGGTCGACGCCGCCGTGTCCGGCACCGGCGGCTGCCCCTACGCGAAAGGCGCCAGCGGGAATGTCGCAAGCGAGGATGTGGTGTATATGCTTGAAGGCATGGGCATCGACACCGGCATCGACCTCGACGCACTCAGCGCCACCGGGCGCTGGCTGGCGCAGTTGCTGGGTCGCGAGACCGGCAGCAAGTTCACCCGCGCACGGAGCGGCGTCGAATGACGGACGCCTGGCCGGATCCCGCACTGCCACCGTCCGCCGAAATGATGCAGACGTTGGCCGACTTGGACCGGGCCCGCCAGGACACCGCTCTCGACGCCGCGACCCGCGCCCTGCTCGACCGCGCGCATGCCGCGCTGAGCGCCGCCATCGAAGACACCGAATCAGAACGTCTGCGCTACACCGCGCTGTTCGACGCGGTGCCCGATCCGGTCAGCATCCTGGCCTGGGACGGCACCGTCCTCGACCTCAACAAGACCGGCATGGCGGCCTACAGCCGCCCGCGCGACGAGATCGTCGGCAAGCCGATCGAAGTCCTCAATCCCGACCTGCCGAAAGACCACATGGTCCCGGTGTGGGAAGCCCTGAACCGCGGCGAGACCTACGTCGTGGAAGTCGCGAACATGCGCGGCGACGGCAGCCGCTTCCCGGTGGAAGTGCATTCCGCCGGCTTCGACTACAAAGGCAGGAAATGCATCGTCGCGGTCGCGCGCGATCTCAGCAATCGCTGGCAGGCGGAAACGCGCTACCGGTTGCTGCTGGAGTCGATCGACGTCGGCGTGATCCTGTTCGACCGCGAGATGCAGGTGATCTCGGCCAACCCCGCCGCACACCGCGCGATCGGCGCCGAGCCTGGCCAGAGCATGCATGCCCTGCTCCAGGCCGCGGACTGGAAGGTCGTCGACGCCCGCGGGCGGGCGCTGGGCTTCCGCGAATGGCCGACCACCCAGGCACTGGATCAGGCGCAGGTCATCAGCAATACCGTCATCGGCCTGTACCACGTGCCCAGCCAGCGGATGTCGTGGATCTCGATCACCAGCGTGCCGGTGTTCGAAGCCGACGGCACGGCTCCGCACTACGTGTTCGCGATGTTCAGCGATGTCACCACGCTGAAGCGCGACAACGTGCTGTTCGACCGCGCCCAGGGCCTGGCCCACATCGGCGGCTGGGAGTGGGACCGCGGCCGCCAACGGCTGTACCTGACCCGCGAAGCCCAGCGCATCCTCGGCCGCGTGCCGGCGCCGGAAAGCATCGACGACATGATCGCCGGCGTGCGCATGCCCGAGCGGCAGCGGATGCGCAGCGCGATCGAGCGCCTGATCGAAACCGGCGGCAGCTTCGATCTCGAACTGCAGTATCAGCGCAGCGATCACCAGCCCTGCTGGGTCCGCATGATCGGCGAAGCCGACACCGGCGACCCGGGCACCTCGCGCATCGTCGGCACGCTGCAGGACATCACCGAGCGCAAGCACGCGGAAGAAACCCTGCGCGTGCAGGCGCGCACCGACCCGCTGACCGGTCTGCTCAACCGCGACGCGATCCTGGTCGAAATCGATATCCGCATGCAGGATCCGATGCACGGCGCGGTCGCGGTGCTGTATATCGATCTCGACCGCTTCAAGGTGATCAACGACGTGCTCGGCCACGCCGCCGGCGACGAACTGCTGGCCTCGGCCGCGCAGCGCATCGCCAATGCGGTCGGCACCGAGGGGCTGGTCGCTCGCTTCGGCGGCGACGAATTCCTGGTGGTGTGCAACCTCGACGACGACCCGCAGCGCCCCGAACGCATCGCCGCCGCAGTGCTGCAGGCATTGGCGGACAGCTTCCGCTTCGACAACGAGGAATTCACGATCACCGCGAGCATCGGCATCGCCCGCTCGCCGACCGACGGCGAACGCCCGCAGGCGCTGATCCAGAACGCCGATGCCGCGATGTACGACAGCAAGCGCCGCTCGCGCAACGCCTGGCAGGCGTTCACGCCCGCGCTGGCGCAGACCCAGGCCGACCGGCTGTGGATGGAAACCCATCTGCGCCGCGCCGCCGACAACGGCGAATTCCATCTGGTCTACCAGCCGCAGGTCGATCTGCTGAGCGGCCGCATCGTCGCCGCCGAGGCGCTGATCCGCTGGCAGAACCATCTGCTGGGCGAATTGCGCCCGGACCGCTTCATCAGCCACGCCGAAACCACCGGCGACATCGTGCGCATCGGCAGTTGGGTGCTGCGCGAAGCCTGCCGCCAGGTCGCGGCCTGGCGCGACGCCGGGCTGGGCATCGTCCGCGTGGCGGTCAATGTCTCGTATCGCCAGTTCGTCGGCGAAGACCTCGCTGAAGCCGTGCAGCGCATCCTCGGCGAATTCGATCTGCCCGGCGCGGCGCTGGAACTCGAATTCACCGAGCGCGTGCTGATCGAGGATGCGCCCGACACCCTGCGCACCTTCGCCGATCTGCGCGAGATGGGCATCATGTTGACCATCGACGATTTCGGCGAAGGCTACAGCGCGCTGAACTATCTGCGCCGGCTGCCGATCCACGGCCTGAAACTCAGCCAGTTGTTCGTCGAAGGCGTGCCCAACAACAACTCCGACGTGGCCGTTTGCCAGGCGGTGGTCGGCATCGCGCGCAGCCTCGGCCTGGGGCTGGTCGCCGAAGGCGTGGAGTCGGAAGCGCAGCGCCAGTTCCTGCTGCGCCTGGGCGTGCCCATCGCCCAGGGCTTCCTGTTCGCGCCGGGGCTGAAACCCGACGAATTCGCGCGGCGGCTCGAACAGGGCGGCCTGCATTCCTCGTCCGCGCACTGATTCCGCATGCATCACCCGACACACCCCAGCTTCCGCATCCGCCCCATCGAAGCGCGCGACGATGCCGTCGTCGCCGCGATCATCCGCAGCGTGATGCCCGAATTCGGCGCCACCGGCAGCGGCTTCGCGATCGGCGACCCGGAAGTCGACTGGATGCAGCGCGCCTACTCGGAACCGCGCTCGGCATATTTCGTGATCGAGCGCATCGATGCGCTCGGCAACGGCACGGTGGAAGGCGGCGGCGGCATCGCACCGCTCAGCGGCGGCGACGCCGGCACCTGCGAACTGCGCAAGATGTATTTCCTGCCGAGCCTGCGCGGCCTCGGCGCGGGCGCGGCGCTGATGACCCGCTGCCTCGACGCCGCGCGCGGCTTCGGCTTCGAGCGCTGCTACCTCGAAACCCTCACCGGCATGGACGCGGCGATGCGCCTGTACGAACGCAGCGGCTTCCGCCGCATCGACGCCGCGATGGGCGCGACCGGCCACGGCGGCTGCAATACGTTCTATCTGCGTGAATTGGCGAACGGCTGAAACAGGAAAGAGGAGACGCAAGGATGCGCACGCAGGGCTCGCTGATCAAATGGAACGCCGACCGCGGCTTCGGCTTCGTCAAGACGCGCGACAGCGGCATCGAAGTCTTCGCCCACATCTCCGAATTTCCGCGCAGCGGCCGCGCACCGCAGATCGGCGACACCCTGCACTTCGACATCGCGACCGCTCAGGACGGGCGCAAGCAGGCCAAAGCCGTCACCTTCGATACACCGCTCACCGCTGCGGAATCCGCACCCGCACGGATCGCACGGATCGCACGGACGCCAGCGTCACGCACGCCACCAGCGCGCGAACCGCACAGACCTCGGCGAGATCAGCGTCGCGATACGCAACTGGAAAGGCCGCGCCGCGAAAGGCCGCGACGCGGATCGTCGGGACTGCTGTCCAAAGTCATCGTCGGCACGCTGTTGCTCGGCGGCGCAGCGCTCGGTTACCAGAAATTCGCGGCGTTCCAGCCCCCTGTCGTCGACATGTCGCAAACATCAGGCGTCGAAACCACGGTCGCGCCTGCAGCGGCGCCCAAGTACGCCTGCGACGGTCGCCAGCACTGCTCGCAAATGCATTCCTGCGAAGAAGCAACATGGTTCCTCCGCCACTGCCCGAACACGAAAATGGACGGCGAAGGCGATGGCATCCCTTGCGAGCAGCAATGGTGCAATTGATGCAACAGCGTCTCCGAGCCAACAAAAAACCCCGTCGAGACGGGGTTTTTTGAGTGACTCGCGGCAGCTGCGATCAGAAGCTGTAACGGCCGGAAATGCCGAACAGATTCACGTCGCTGCTGAACTCGCCGAACAGCGTGTGGCGGTTGGCGGAATCGATGATGCCGACCTTCGGCGCATCCGGTTCGATGCGGGTGTAGGACGCATTGATCTCGACGTGCTCGCTCATGTTCCAGGTCAGGCCGAGCGAGTACCAGCGACGGTCTTCATCGGGCAGACGCGGAGTGCGCGTGGCGAACGTGGTCGGGGTTTCGTCGTAGGCGTAACCGCCGCGGATCGTGAACGCATCGGACAGCTTGTACTCGGCGCCGATCGACCAGAAGCGGGTGTCGTCCCAGCTGAAGTCCTCGACCGAATCCGGATCCGGATTGGCGAAATCGATGCGGATTTCTTCCAGCGAATGCCAATCGGTCTTGGTGTAATCGCCCATCAGCGCCAGCTTGTCGTTGACCTGATAGGCGACGCTGAAGCTGGTGATGCTCGGCGTGGTCAGCTTGGCGCTGGCTTTGCCGTCGTTGAACAGCGCGGCACGGCCGATCGAATTGAACACGGTGCGGGCGTTGCTCGGGACGGTCCATTCGGCCTCGCCCTGCAGATCGTGGTCGATCTCGGAACGGTGCGACAGGCCGATGGCCAGCTTGTCGGTCGGACGGAAATTCACGCCGAAGATATAGCCGATACCGGTGTCGTCGCCGGTGATGACGGCCTGGCCGTCGGCCGACTGCGGCGCGAAGCCCGGGACGCCGCCGAATGCGAGCAGCGAGCCGAAATCGACGGCCTTCGACAGTTCCGCTTCAGCGCGCTCATAAACGATACCGGCGCCGACCGAGAAGCGGTCCGGCACGATTTCGTAGGCAGCGGAGAGGGTCAGGTCGACGGTCTTCAGATCCGAGGTGAGCGCGTGGTAGCGACCGACCCAGCCTGCGTCGTATTCGGTCTTCAGACCGAACGGTGCGCTGACCATGGCACCGACGGTCAGGCCGTTGCCGAACTTGTGGATGATGGACATCGCCGGAATCGGGGTCGCGTCGCCTGCATTGCCGCCGTCGCCGCCGGTGAGCGGGCGCATCAGCGGGGTGCCGTTGGCGGCATAACCACCGCCGTCGAAGCTGGCGTTGAGATCGACCACGGTCACGTCGGCCTGGATCGTGGTGCCTTCGAAGGTGGTCATGGTCGCCGGGTTGTTCACGACGACCGAGGCATCGCCGGTGGCGACGCCGGAACCGGCGAACGCGCGGCCCATGGCTTTGACGCTGTTTTCCTTGAGCTGGAAGCCCGAGGCCTGGGCCTGGCCGATGGCCAGTGCGCCGACGATGCCGAGCGCGAGCGCGGACATCTGGATGAAACGATTGTGGGTGTGCATTGTGCTTGCGTCTCCGTAGACAGGAATGGGGCTGCGCCGTGCGGCCGGGCAGTTCCCCATGCCCGTTCCGCTCCTGCCGGAAGCCCCCTCCCGACGTACGACGCCGTATGTACTATAACCCGCTCGTTAACTGAAAGCTAACAAGCGGTACTCTGGTATATCCCATGCTTTCATGGGGTTCCGACATTGACCTGATATGTTCGTTCAGCTTCCAACCCGCCACAAATCCGGCCTGCGCTGGGCGACGCCCCTCGTGTTCGCCGCACTGTGGTTGGCCTATCTGTGGGCGAGCACCCGTCCCGAGGCCACCCAGCAGGCACTGCTGCAGGAATGGGGCGCGCTGACCGGCGGCCCGGCACTGGCCGACACCTGGTGGTCGCTGTGGGCGAACGAGCGCTGGCTGCGGCTGTTCACGGCCATGTTCCTGCACGCCGACTGGGCGCACCTGCTCGGCAACCTGGTGTTCCTGCTGATCTTCGGTCTGCCCGCCGAACGCGCGATGGGCCCGTGGCGTTTCCTGGTGCTGTTCCTGCTGGGCGGCACCATCGCCAATCTGGCCGCGGTGTTCATGATCGGCTCGCCCGAACGGCTGGTGATCGGCGCCAGCGGCGCGGTCTCGGCGGTGATCGGCGCCTATCTGGCGCTGTTCCCGCGCGCCAAGCTCGGCGTGGTGGTGCCGCTGGGGCTGTTCCTGGAGTTCATACGCGCGCCGGCCTCGCTGTTGATCGGGGTCTGGGCGGTGCTGCAGGTGGTCTTCGCCTACATCGGTCCGGCCTTCGGCGCGGTCGCCTGGAGCGCGCATATCGCCGGCTTCCTGTTCGGCGTGGTCTTCGCGCTGGCCGCGCGTGCGGGGATCGCGCGCCGGCTCCGCCACAGCCGCGGTTACTGAGTCGCCGGTTTCGTACTGCTTCTATACTCCGTCCATGGCCAAGACCCTCTACAAAGTCACGTTCCTCAACCACGGCAAGCTGTACGCGCTGTACGCGCGGCGCGTGAACAGCGGCAGCCTGTGGGGTTTCACCGAAGTCGCGGATCTGGTGTTCGATGTCCACGAAGGACTGGTGGTGGACCCCACCGAAGAGCGGCTGCGCGACGAGTTCGGCGACACCCGCGTCCTGCATCTGCCGATGCAGAGCATCGTGCGGATCGAGGAAGTCGAAAAGAAAGGGCCGTCGACCATCCACGACGCCGCCAGCGGCGAGAAAGTGGTCACGCCGTTCCCGATGCCGCTCAAACCGCGCTGAAGCTTCGATCGAACGCGGCACGAAAACCAGGTACGACGACGCGCATCCCGCGCGCCGCCGCACCTGTCCCGAGACTTACAGACTCACGCGCTTGCGGTTGTCCGCCGACACCCGGTCGATCAACTTGTTATAGGGGTCGAAACCCGCTTCGTAGGGCTCCGCGTCGACCACGACCGTGATCTTCGGCTGACCGCTGGCGATGCGGTGGCGCTTCAGATACAGCACTTTCTCGTCTTTCTCCTTGCCCGACGGGCCGCGCGCGAATACGCCCACCTCCACCCAGTCGTCGATCTTGGCCGGCGCTTCCTTGCCCTTGCCATCGACGTACAGCTTGGCGGCATGCAGATCGAGCACGACCTCGTATTTGCCGTCGGCGCGCTTCTTCGCCTTGGCCTCGACCACGCGGTTGTCGTAGAAACCGATCTTCTCGAACAGATCCGCGATCAGGCGTTCGTGCTGCGGGCCGGCCTCGGCGCGGATGTAATCCAACAATTCGACCGATGTCGTGTACGGGGGTTGCTGATAGCCCTTGTCCTGCAGGAATTTCTTCAGCGCGCGATTCAACACCGCCTCGCCGATCTCTTCGCGCAGCCGGTAGAACACCAGCGAACCTTTCTCATAGTGGATGTACTGCTGATTCTCGACGCGGTACAGCGGCAACTCTTCAATCGCCTCGCCGCCGCGACCGGAGAGATAGCCGTCCAACTCGGTCTTGAGGAAGCGCCGCATCTTGGCCCGGCCGTACTCCTTCTCCATCACCATCAGCGCCGAATACTGCGCCAGCGACTCGGACATCACCGTTGCGCCCTGCATGTTGGCGCCGATCACCTGATGCGCCCACCACTGGTGCGCGATCTCGTGCGCGGTGACGTAGAACACGTAATCGATCGCGTCCTTGTCGCTGAGGTCGGCGATGAAACCGATCGATTCGGAATACGGAATGGTGTTGGCGAACGCTTGGGCGAACGTCGCGTAGCGCGGGAATTCGATGATCCGCACCTGACGATGCTGGTACGGCGTGAAATTGCCCTCGTAATACGCCAGCGATTTCTGCACCGCTTCGATCATCCGGTCGACGTTGTACGGATGCTTGGCGTCGTAATAGACCTCGATCGGGATGTCTTTGTACATGCCCTTCTTCACCTGCCAGCGCGCCGACAGGTAGGAGTAGAAGTTCAGCATCGGCCGGTCCATCGCATAGCTGAAGCAGCGGCGGCCATCGCGGACGAACTCCTTCTGCAGATAGCCGGGCGACAGCGCGATCTGGTCCGGCGCGGTGCAGATCGTGGTCTTGAAATCGATCCAGTCGGCGTCGTCGGTGAGGTAGGTGGCGGCGCGCGCCGCCTGATCCTCCAGCTTCGGCATGCGCCTGGGCTCGCCGAGGTCGCGCTTGCGGCGCTCGTTGCGGTCGACGATTTCGACGCCTTCGTTGTAACCGAACGACGGGAATGCGCTGCTGTCGAAGAACGAACCGTTCTCGACGATGCGGGTCTGGTCGGTGTCGTTGGCGATGCCGTTCGGCGCCAACTCGATCTTGAACGCGATGTCGCGCTCTTCGCCGGGCTGCATCGGCGCTTTCAATCGATAGATGCGATAACCGAGGTCCTCGTCGCGCTTGATCAATTCGGCGCCGCCCATGTCGATGCTCTGCAAGGCTTTGTCGTCGTTCATGCCGACATGGATCTCCGCGATCGGTTTCGCATGCGGATTGCGCACCCGATAGACGCCGCTGGCGCGCATCGTCCGGGTTTCCGGGCGCAGGTCGACTTCGATCTGCGTGGCGACGATCTTCGGCTGCGGCAGATTCTTGTATTGCTTGTATTCGCGTTCGTACTGCGCCTGCAGGTCCAGGGTGTCGTCCGGCGACAGGAACTCATTGCGGACATTCGTATTCCAGAACAGATACGCGCCTGTGCCGACGAATGCCAGCAACGCAACCGCCGTCGCCACGCCCAGCGGTCCGCGCATGCGGATGCGCGCGAGCCGCAGGCGCTCTTGCGCACCGCCGCTGACGCCGCGCACCCACAGCGCCGCCGAGAGCAGCAGCAACACCAGCAGGAACAGTCCCCAATAACTCTGGAACCACAGTTTCGCGCCGAGGAAATGACCGAAGCCGTTCATGTCGGAATACGGCGCATCGGGCGAACCAGCGTAATTGTAGAGATGCTGCGTGAAATCCAGCGAGCCGAGCACCATCTGCCCGATCAGCACCAGGATCAGCAGCGCATAGCCGAGGTATTTGTTGTTCGTAAATACCTGCAGACACAGCGCAAGACCGCCCATCAACAAGAACCCGATGCTGTCCAGCGCAAGGGTTTTGGCATACACCGCCAACTCGATCTGGGCATGGCCTTTGGCGAGCTGGAGCAAAATCGCAGTGAGGCCGCCGAACAACTGGAAGCAGAAGATGACTGCGATCAGCGCGCCGAACTTGGCGGCCAGCGGCACCCAGTTGGGCACCGGCATGGCATCGGTCACCTCGTTGATCTTCGCGCTGCGCTCCTTGGCGACCAGTTCGCCTGCATAGAACAGCACGATGATGACAAGCACGAAACTGTACGACTGCTGCAACGCCTGCAGCATCTGCGAAGCGACCGGATGGATCGGCGTGTTGTACATGGTCTCCGCGAAGAGCGCGCTGGGAATGAAATTCGCCATCGCGAACAGCAGCATCACGATGAACGGAATACCGCCCAGAACGCCAAGGGTGTCGAATCGCAGTTGGCGCAGGAACTGCGCGAAACCCGTGGCGGCGCCGAAAACCGGGGCCGGTTTCGACAGTGGTCTCGCTGGCGACGCCACACTGACAGCTGCTGCAATCGGCAGCGCCTTCGCCCGTCGCCAACCGCGGCCGGTACCGCTGCGCTCTGTCTTGAACAGCGCGAAACAGGCTGCGAACAGGGCGAGCGCAACACTGATCCACAGCGCGCGATTGGCGAGGATATAGCCCGTAATGGCAGGCAATTCGGTGTTGCGCTGTTCCGCGGCCCAATAGCGGATGGTGCGACCGAACGCACGCAGGCCCAGCGGTTCGGCCAGGATGGCGATCCATACATTGTCGAGGTCGCGCATCAACACCGCGCTCACGCCGTAAAGAATGAAAAACCCGAGCACCCCGATGTAGACCCACAGGATTCTGCGGGTGACGATGGCCAACAGTGACAGCAGCGCGGCGGTGAACAGCAGATTGGGGAGAACGATAACCGCGAATGTCCACACGGATGGGTATAGCGAGACCGGCCCCAGACGCGCGTCATCGATCCATGGCATGAACTGGGCGATGAAGATGCCGAGGACGATCAGCACGTAAATCAACAGGCAGCCGGCCACCGCCGCGAGGATCCTGCCGGCAACGTAATCGCGGCGTTTGATCGGGCTGGCGAAGATCAATTCGGCGGTACCCTGCTCGAAATCGCGCAACAGCGCGCCGTTGATCGACATCGCGATGAACAGCATGCCGGCCAGGGTGAAGAGGCCCATGAATTGGACGACGATCATCGGTGCGTTGCGATGAACATTGCCGATGCCACCACCCAAGGTGATCGCGTCGCTCGCTATCGCGAAGAAACCCAACAAAGCGAACAGCCCGCCCAACAGCCACAGCAACGGCGAACGCAGCTGCTGACGCAGCTCGAACCTGAAGAACTCGAACATGGCGTGATCCTCAGGCGGCTTTGGCGTGCTGGCGAAGACGCTGGAAGTACACATCTTCCAGATCCGGCGCCACGCGCTCGAAACCGTCGCCCGGCGGGAAGTCGCTGTGGATATGGATCACCGGCTCGCCGCCAACCAGACGCGTCGACAACAGCGTGAAGTTCTGCTCGTAGTGCGGCAGCGCCTGCTTGGTAACCACCTTGCGCCAGACGCGATCCTCCAGCGCGCCGATGGCGTCCGCCGGGCGACCGGTCAGCAGCACCTTGCCCTTGTTCATGATCGCCATGGTCGGGCATAGATCGGTCACGTCCTCGACGATATGCGTGGACAGGATCACCGCCACGTTCTCGCCGATCTCGGCCAGCAGGTTGAGGAAGCGGTTGCGCTCCTCGGGATCGAGGCCTGCGGTGGGCTCGTCGACGATCACCAGCCGCGGGTTGCCGAGCAGCGCCTGGGCGATGCCGAAACGCTGGCGCATGCCGCCGGAAAAGCCACCGAGCTTGCGTTTGCGCACGTCCCAGAGATTCACCTGCTGCAGCAGGCCATCGACGACTTCGCGCCGTTGCTTGCGGTCGACGAGACCTTTGAGCACCGCGAAATGTTCGAGCAGATCCAGCGCGCTGACCTTCGGATAGACGCCGAAATCCTGCGGCAGGTAGCCGAGCTGGCGACGCACGGCGTCCTTGTCGCGGAGGATGTCGATGCTGCCGCCCTTGCCATCGTCGAGCGTCGCGGTGCCGCTGTCGGCTTCCTGCAGCGTGGCGAGCGTGCGCATCAGCGAGGATTTGCCGGCGCCGTTCGGGCCGAGCAGGCCGAACATGCCGCGCGGAATGTCGAGAGTGACGTGATCGAGCGCGCGCACGCCGTTGGCGTAGGTTTTGCTCAGGTCGCGGATGGCAAGCATGTGAAGTCCCCGGATGCGGGGCCCGCGATGGCGGGCCGACAGCGCATCCTAAAGACAAGACCGGCCATGCGAACCGGCCGATGGTCATTCATGACTTCTGGCTTGCGACTTCCGGCCTGATGACTTCCGGCCTGATGAAGCCGGGCCAGACGATCGCGGTCATTGGACCTCAGCGCCGGTCCGCGACCGCAGGCTTGGCGGTCGCTGTGGCGACCTGTTTCTTCAGCACCACCAGCGCCGCGGTGATCGGCGCTTCGCCTTCGAGGACATCGCCGGCGCTCGCGCCCGCCGTTTCCTGATCGCCGCGCAGATGCCCCGGCAGCACGGC
>CBIHKW010000054.1:0-27012 GCA_966203835.1 uncultured Thermomonas sp. | reverse complement strand
GGTTCTACACCACATGAAATGGGTATTTGCCATCGGGGGGCCAAAGGCCCGCCCTACTTGTGGCACCATTTCCGCCGAGAACCAATGGTCGGGACGTGAAAATGCGGCAGTCGAGTGGATGGTCGGTGCGGTGGTCGGCCGGGATGCGTTGGATGACGGGCCTGTGCCTGGCCTTGGCCATGGTGGCGCCAGCTGTCCAGGCCCAGCGGGTCGAGGGCGACCGCGCCGCGGCCAGCGGCATCTATGAGGCCGAGATTCCGGTCAACAGCCAGACCGATGCCGAGCGCAACAACGGCTTCGCCCGGGGCTTGGCGCAGGTGCTGGCCAAGATCAGCGGCGACCGCAGTGCGACCGGTCGTCCCGGCGTCGGCCAGGAGCTGCGCCGCGCCAAGGACTATGTGTCCAGTTACGACTACCGCCAGGATCAGGGTGTGTCCTCGACCGGCGCGCCGACCTTCAAGACCATGTTGGTGGTGCGTTTCGACCAGTCGAAGGTCGATGGCGTCATCGGCGCGCTGGGTCTGCCGATCTGGCCGCAGCCGCGGCCCAAGCCGGTGCTGTGGCTGGCGATCGACGACGGCAAGGGCCCGCGTCTGGTCGCCTTGGGTCAGGGCAACGCCGCCCGCGCGATCCTCGACCGCGCGATGGAGCGCGGTTACCGCCTCGGCCTGCCTTCGGGCAATGCCGCCGAACAGGCGGCGGTCGGCGCGATCTGGCGCGGCGATACCGGCTCCATCGCCCGGGTGTCGGCGCGCTACAGCCCGCCGATGCAGCTGGTCGGCAAGCTCTATCGCAAGGGGACCGGCTGGAAAGCCGACTGGATTTTCGTCGACAGCGGCCGGGAACTGGCGAAATGGTCGACCGAGAACGCCGATGCCCGCGCGGCGATGTCGGGCGGCGCGGACGGCACCGCCGACGCCCTGATCCGCCGTTACGCCCGCAGCAGCGGCGCGTCCGGCCCGGCAGGCGCCTACCGGATCCGGTTCACCGGCATCGACAGCGCCGACGATTACATCCGCCTGATGGGCCATCTGCAGGACATTTCGGTCGTGCGCAAAGTGCGCCCGATCAGCGCCGGCGCCGCTGGGCTGGTGCTGGAGTTGGACCTGATCAGCGGTCTGCCCGGTTTCCGCAAGATGATCGCCAGCCGCGGCATGCTGGTCGGCAGCGAAAGCGCGGCCGGCGCCGAACCCGGCGAAACCACGCTCCCCACGTTCGATCTGCGCTGAGGCGACCGATGAATTCCGGCTCCAATCAAGTGGATCCCAATCCTCCGGGCAGCATGAAGCCCGAGTCGGTCGACGACATCGCCAGGTTCTTCCGGCGCCTGCAGTGGGCGCTGCTGTTCATCGGTATCGGCGCCCTGATCTGGGTGCTGACCCCCGTGCTGACCCCGTTCGCGGCCTCGGCGCTGCTGGCCTGGCTGGGCGACCCGGTGGTCGACCGGCTGCAGAAGCGCGGGCTGTCGCGCAACAGCGCGGTCGCCCTGGTGTTCACGCTGATGGTGCTGATGCTGGTATTGCTGGTGCTGATCCTGGTGCCGGTGATCCAGGATCAGGTGGTGGTGGTGGCCAATGCGGTGCCGGATTACATGGAATGGCTGGTACGCACCGGTCTGCCGTGGGTACAGGCCAAGACCGGGCTTGAAGTCACGACGTGGCTCGATCCCGATTACCTCCTGGACATGCTGCGGCGCAACTGGAAGGGCGCCAGCGGCGTCGCCACCCAGGTGCTGGGCTACGTCACCCAGTCGGGTTTCACCGTGCTGGGCTGGTTCGCGAATCTGGTGCTGATCCCCTTCATCACCTTCTTCTTCCTGCGCGACTGGGACACCCTCGTGCAGCGCGTGGGCAGTCTGGTGCCGCGCGACCGCTACGCGACCGTGGCGCATCTGGCGAAGGAATCCGACGCGGTGCTGGGCAGTTTCCTGCGCGGCCAGTTCATGGTCATGCTGGCGATGGGCATCTTCTACGCCGTCGGTCTGTGGGGCGTGGGTCTGGAAGTGGGCGTGCTGATCGGCGTGCTTGCCGGCCTGCTCACCTTCATTCCGTACATCGGCCCCACCACCGTGTTGCTCGGCGGCACCGCTGCCGCGCTGATGCAGTTCGGCGACTGGCAGCACTTGGCCGGCGTGCTCGCGGTCTGGGGCGTCGGTCAGTTGCTCGAAAGCTATGTCCTCACGCCGAAACTGGTCGGCGACCGCGTGGGCCTGAGCCCGGTCACCGTGGTGTTCTCGGTGATGACCGGCGGCACTCTGTTCGGTTTCCTCGGCATGCTGCTGGCGCTGCCGGTGGCGGCGGTCGCCAACGTGTTGATCCGCCACTTGCACGGACAGTACGCCGCGAGCCGTTTCTATCTTGGCGATGACTCTGGGGCGCCGAAGATCGAGATCGCAACCGCGCATCACAACCGCGAACCCGACGCCGCGGAGCCGACGGGCCCCGCGTGAACGAGCGTCCGCTTTCCGCGCCCGCGGCGCAACTGCCGCTGGCGCTGCGTTTTCCGCCCGACCAGCGTTTCGAAACCTTCGTCGCCGCGCCCGAGGGCGCGCTCGCGCAACTGCGCGAATTGGCGCGCGGCGAGGGCGGTGCCGGCAGTGCGGCCACAGCGGTGTACATCGCTGGGCCTGCCGCCACCGGCAAAACCCACCTGTTGCTCGCCGCCTGCGCGGAAGCCGAGGCCGCCGGCCGGCGCACCGCCTATCTGCCGCTCGCCGCCGCCGCCGGTCGTCTGCGCGATGCGCTGGATGCGTTCGAGCATGCCGATGTCGTTGCGCTCGACGGTCTGGAAGCCGTCGCCGGCAGTCGTGATGATGGCGTGCTCGATGATTGCATTGCCCTGTTCGACGCCCACAACCGCGCCCGCGACGCCGGCCGCAGCCTGCTGTACGCGGCGCGGGTCGCACCCGATGCGCTGGAACTCGTCTTGCCGGATCTGCGCTCGCGGCTATCGCAATGCGCACGGATCGCGCTGGAGCCGCTGGACGACAGCGGTCGCGCCGAGGTGCTGCGCCTGCGCGCGCAGCGGCGTGGCCTGCAGATCGACGACGCGGCCATCGACTGGTTGCTCAAGCGCGTGGATCGCGATCTCGTCAGCCTGACCACGCTGCTCGACCGCCTCGACCGCGAGTCGCTCGCGGCGCAGCGCCGGCTGACGGTGCCGTTCCTGCGCAGCGTGCTGGGCGTCTGAATGACCGGCGGGCTTCACTGCCCGTCGGATGCGGCATCGCGCGGTTTGTTCTGCGATGTCTGGCCGAGAAATTCCGCGAGCCGGTCCGCGTCGTAGAGCGATCGCGCTTCCGCACGTTCCAGCGACGCGCTCCAGACGCGCATGCCCGCCAGCCAGGCGGCGATGCGCAGATCCAGATCGACGGCGTTGCGCTCGATCGCGCTCTGGATCGACGCCAGTTCGCGCGCAGCCGCACGCAGGGCGTCGCGCTGACGCTCGAATTCCGGGCCGGGATAACGCTCGTCCACCGACTGCAGCGCACTGCGCGCACTGGCGATCATCAGCCGCGCCGTCGCCGCATCGTCCAGGTCCAGCGCGTACTTGGCGGCTTCCAGTGCGGCCCGCGCGTCGGCCAGATGGCCGGCGAGGCGGATCGGGCGTTCGCCGCCGCTGCAGGCGGACGGACGCAGATGGCGGACATAGGCCGACAGGCCGTCCAGCGTGGCCGCGGACGGCTCCGGGCCGTCGAATTCCTCGACGATCAGGCCGCGGATGAAGGTTTCCAGACCGCGGCTGCCGTCGTCCTGCACCACCTGATGATGCTCGCTGCCGGCGCTGAGATCGGGGATGGGTTTCGGGTTGAATACGCCGTCGCCCCGGTGCGAACTCATCAATGAGGTGGTGACATCCGCGGTGCCCGGCGCGTCCGAGACTTCAGCGAGGAAGAAATCCGGATTGCCGCGGCCGTTGCGATGGCAGCTGTTGCAGGACAGGCCGTTGCGCGCGGCCTGGCCGCCCAGCAGCAGCGGCGTACGGAATGCGGTGCGGCCGATGGCCACGCGGCGCGCGGTGAGCGGATCGGCGGCGGGAAGCAGGCATTCGCCGGGCTCGCGGCTCAATGCAGCCAGTCGGCGTTCTTCGGGCAACCAGCGCGCCGCGAGCAGCGATGGCGATGTCTGCGCGGCGACCAGACCCGCGCAGAGCGCTGCCAGTGCTACGAGCGCGGCTGCGCGTCGACGATCCATCGGCGCAATTCGTCCGCTTCGGCGCAGCCGAAATCGCAGTAACGTTCGAGCTTGACCAGCATCCGCCGCGCGCCGGAAAGATCGCCGCGTTCGACCATCAACTCGCCGTAATACTCGGTGGCGCCGACATGGCGCGGCGCGGCCGCGAGCGCCTGGCGGTAGTAGCCCTCGGCCACGTCGAGCCGGCCGAGCTTGCGGTTGGCGAAGCCGAGGTAGGTGAGGATGTCCGGGTGCGGGCCGAACGCCAGCGAAGCGTCCTGCAGTTGCGCGATGGCGTTTTCGTAGCGGCGTTCGTTGATGAGCGCGATCGCCTGCAGATAAGCGCGATCGCCGAGTTTCGGCGTCGGCACGAATTGCCCGGTGCTGTTGCCGTCGGCGGCCGCGGGCGGCGGTGCGGACGGCGCCAGCGCGGCCTCCAGTGCGGAGACCGCCGCGCGCAGATCGGCGGCTTTGGCGCAGGTGTCCGCGCAGGCGGCTGCGCGCTGCTTCAGGTCGGTCAGGATGGCGGCCGCGCGTTCGCGGTCGGCCAGCCGGAGATGGCTCAACGCGAGTTCGCGATGCGCGAGGATGAACTCCGGGTCGGATTTGATCGCTTTCTCGTAGAAGCGATTCGCGCCTTTGTCGTTGCCCTGGCTGGCGCGGCTGAAACCCGCCATGAAATTGGCCTGGACGTGGCGCGAATTCACCGACAGCACGCGGTCGAAGGCGCGTTGCGCGTCCTTGAAGCGCGAAGCCTTCATGGCGTCGATCCCGCTCTGGAACTCGGCCGCGACGTCGTACTGCGGTGCGCTGACGCTGGGCGTCGAGGAACCGCCGAATCCGCTGCCGCTACCGCTGCCGCCTCCACTGGCAAAGGCATCGGCGGCGATGACGGTGACGATGGTTGCTGCAATTGAAGCGACGAATCGAAGATTCGAACTCATATGCGCCTCTCGGTCGATGTGGGGGCGAGCGGAACCGAATATACCGCAGAGCGCCGCCGCCGCATGGGCTGCCGTTCCGCAGAGCCGGCGGCGCTTATCGCGGCTGGAGTTCGGCGTCGATCTCCGTCAGGCGCTCCGGCGTGCCGACATCGGTCCAGCGTCCCGTGTGGTGTTCGCCGGTGGCTGCGCCGTGGCCCATCGCCGCACGCAACAGCGGCGCCAGTTTGAAGCGCGGCGGAGTGTCGCGGGCGCCCGGCGCGTCGCCGACCACCCTCCGCCAGTCGTCGAACAGACTGGGGCGATACACGCCGATCCCGGAAAACGTGAGCCGGGTCCCGGCATCGCCGGTTTCGGCCAGTTCCTCGGGATCGGGCGCGCTGCTCAGCAGTTGCCTGTTGCGCAGCAGCACGAAATCGCCGCGCGGGTTGTGCTCCGGGTTGTCGACCATCACCAGATGCGCGTCGCCCACCGGATGCTGCGGCAGCAGCGCGAAGTCGTAGTCGGTCCAGATGTCGCCGTTGATGGCGATGAACGGTTCTTCGCTGATGCGCTCGGTGCCCAGCAGCGGCAGTGCGCGCCACATGCCGCCGCCGGTTTCCAGCGGGGTCGCGCCTTCGTGGGTGTAGTCGATGTGCAGGCCGAATGCGCTGCCATCGCCCAGCGTGTCCGGGAACTGCTGCGCCAGCCAACTGGTGTTGATGACCACCTCGCGGAGGCCGATGGCTGCGAGCTTTTCCAGATGCCAGACGATCAGCGGCTTGCCGCCAACCGGCAGCAGCGGTTTCGGCGTGCTGTCGGTGAGCGGCCGCATGCGTTCGCCGAGACCAGCGGCGAAGATCAACGCTTTCATGATGCTGGATCCCCCCAGGAGCCTGTCGCGCACTGTGCCATGGAGTGTGGTGCGCGGACTGTGCCGTTCGGCACGCGGCGGGCGGTGCGTCGAGGCATCGGCGTCGAGGTCGGCGTCAGGCCAATGCCGGCCTGACGTGGCGGTCCAGCAGCTCGCCCAGCGGCGCCAGCTCCGGATATTTCGGCACCACGCCGTCGAGATAGGCGAGGAACCGCGACGCGTCGGCGAGGTATTTCGGCTTGGAATCGCGGTAATTCAGCCGCGCGAAGATGCCGATCACCTTCAGATGGCGATGCACGCCGATGAAGTCGGCGTCGCGGCGGAAGCGCGCGAGCGTCGGCACCGGCAGCCCGGCAGCGCGCGCGCGGGCGTGGTAACGGTCCAGCCAGGCGTCGATGCGCGCCTGCGGCCAGCTCAGGAAGGCGTCCTTGAACAGGCAGATCGGGTCGTAGGCGATCGGTCCGAGCACCGCGTCCTGGAAATCCAGCACCGCCGGGTTGCCGGGCGGCGCTGTGGCGAGGGGCGGCATCAGATTGCGCGGCATGAAATCGCGATGCACCAGCACCTGCGGCTGCGCCAGCGCGGCGTCGATCAGGCGGCGATACACCAGTTCCAGCCGTTCCAGGTCGTCGCAGTCGAGGGTCGCGCCGAGGTGGCGGCCCAGGAACCATTCGTCGAACAGCCGCAGTTCGCGCGCCAGCAGCGCCTCGTCGTAGGCCGGGAAGCCTTCCGGCGTCGTCACTTGCTGCAGTTTCAGCAGTTGGCCGATGGCATCGTCGAACAGCGCGTCGGCGTTGTCGGCATCGATCACATGCAGATAGGTGTGATGGCCGAGGTCTTCCAGCAGCAGGAAGCCGTGTTCGACATCCTCGGCCAGCACGTCCGGCACGCGCACGTCGCCGGTCTTCAGCAGGGTGCGGATCTCCAGCCAGGGCAAGACTTCTTCCTTGTCCGGCGGTGAATCCATGACGATCACGCTTTTCGAGGCATGCGGTCCGGTTGCGGGATGGCCGCGCCAGTAGCTGCGGAAGCCTGCGTCCATCGAGGCGCGCTCGACTTCGAGCGCCGGGTCGCCGGTGGCGGCGCGCGCCCAGGCGGTACGGGCAGCGGCGCGGGGATCCGAAGCGCGGGCGTCTTCGGATGAAACGGAAACCGGGGTCTGCAGGGTCATGCGCGGTTCGGAGGCGGGCAAAGACGACAGGGTAAACTGCCCGGCATCGTTTCGGGAGCGGACCCAATGATTAATGTACCGCCGCAAGTAGCGCCGGAAGTGCAGCCGGTCCTGTTGTCCGGCGGCTCCGGAACCCGGCTCTGGCCGCTGTCGCGCGAGGCCTACCCCAAGCAATTCCTGCCCCTGGTCGGCGACGAGACCATGCTCCAGGCCACCTGGCGCCGGGTCGCGGCACTGTCCCGGCGCGCGCCGTTGGTGGTGGCGAACGAAGAGCACCGCTTCCTGGTCGCCGAGCAATTGCGGGTGATCGGGGCGCCGACCCCGCGGATCGTGCTGGAGCCGGTCGGCCGCAACACCGCCCCGGCCATCGCCGCCGCTGCGCTGATCGCCCGACTCGATGGCGGCGACCCGCTGCTCCTGGTGCTGCCCTCCGACCACGTGGTCCGCGACGATGCCGCCTTCCGCGCCGCGGTCATCGCCGCCGCGCCCGCCGCCGAAGCCGGCGCGCTGGTGACCTTCGGGATCGTGCCGGAGGCCCCGGAAACGGGTTTCGGGTACATACAAGCGGATGCGGGCGAAGGCGTACGCAAGGTGCTGCGCTTCGTCGAAAAACCCGACGCCACCACCGCGCAGGCGTATCTCGACGACGGCGGTTATTACTGGAACAGCGGCATGTTCCTGTTCCTCGCCTCGCGCTATCTGGAAGAACTCGGCAAATACCGCCCCGATATCCTCGATGCCGCGCGCGCCGCCTGCGCGCATCTGGATCGCGACGGCCAGCTGCACGACATCGAATTCCTGCGCCTCGATCGCGAAGCTTTCGCGGCGTCGCCGTCCGAATCCATCGACTATGCGGTGATGGAGAACACCGACGCGGCGATGGTGCTGCCGGTCGACATCGGCTGGAACGATGTCGGTTCGTGGTCGGCGCTATGGGAAGTGAGCGAGCAGGATGCCGACGGCAATGCCCACCACGGCGACGTGATCGCGGTCGACACCCGTAACAGCTACGCCTACGCGCGCCGCCTCGTCGCGCTGGTCGGCGTCGATGATCTGATCGTGGTCGAAACCGACGACGCCATCCTGGTCGCCGCGAAGGACAAGGTGCAGCAAGTCAAGGATGTAGTCGCGCGCTTGAAGGCGGAACAGCGCAGCCAGGCCGCGCTGCACCGCGAAGTGAACCGGCCCTGGGGCAGTTACGACTCGGTGGACGCGGGCGACGGCTTCCAGGTCAAACGCATCAAGGTCAAACCCGGCGCCGCGTTGTCGCTGCAGTCGCACGAACGCCGCGCCGAACACTGGATCGTCGTTCGCGGCACCGCCCGCGTGACCCGCAACAACGATGTCTTCGAACTGTTCGCGAATCAGTCCACGTACATTCCCATCGGCGCCAAGCATCGTCTCGAAAACCCCGGCGACGACATGTTGGAGCTGATCGAAGTGCAGTCCGGTGATTATCTGGGTGAGGACGATATCGTTCGGTATGAGGATGTTTATGGGCGGGGGTGAGCGCGATTCGCCCGACGCTTAAGACGCCGTCGCGCCGATCGCTGTGATCGCGGGTGACCCTGTCCCGCTGTTTTCTTCGTTATACCATCGTCACCAACACCACAGACCAGGAATGTCCATGTCCCGTTTCCAGATGCATGCGCTGTTGATCCTCTCGCTTTCCGCTATCGTTTTCGCGCAGCAGGCCTGTGCTTCGCCGGATGCGGCGGCGCCCGCGGCCTCCGAATCGGCTGCGATCCCGGAGATCGATGTCGAAGCGATGGTGGTCGAAAAACCGTCGCTGCGGCCGGTAATCAAGGCAATGGCGGACTCCAGTCTGTCGAAAGCCGATGCGGAAATCGTGATCGATTACAACGCCGCCGGCGACGTCACCGCGGTACGGATCACGAAGACATCGCGCTCCGGCGCGATCGACAAAGCCATCGTCGCATGGGCCGAAAAGCTGAAGCTCAAGCCGGGCGTCGCAGGCACCGGACGCCTGCCGTTCAAGCTCAAGAGCGGTTGATGCCGCGCTCGCGCCGCGAGTGAGCCCGACGGCGTTCGGATGAGCCTCGCGCTATTCGACTTCGACGGCACCATCACCACCCGCGAGATGCTGCCGGCGTTCGTCTATTCCGCCGTGCCGCCGAAGCGCCTGCGGATCGGCAAGCTGCTGCTCGCGCCCTGGGTCGCGGGTTACAAGCTCGGTTGGGTGTCGGGCATCTCCATCCGCGAAAAAATCGCGCATGCCGGTTTCCGAGGCATGCGTGAAGCGGAGTATCTGGCGGCCGGGGAGCGTTTCGCGCGCGAGGCATTACCATCCGTGTTGCGGCCTGAAGCGATGGCGCGCATCGCGTGGCACAAGGATCGCGGGGATACGGTCGTGGTCGTCTCCGGCGGTTTCGATGTCTATCTTTCGCACTGGTGCAACGCGCAAGGACTCGAGTTGATCTGTTCGAAGCTCGAAGTGGCGGACAGCGTGCTCACCGGCCGCTACGACGGCGCGCAGTGCGTGCGCGAGGAGAAGCCGCGGCGAGTGCGCGAGCAGTATGCGCTGGGCGATTTCGATGCGGTCTACGCTTACGGCGATACGCCGGAAGATTTCGCGTTGCTGGAGATCGCCGATCACCGCTGGTATCGCGGCGAACCGATGGCATGATTCATGGGGTGCGCCTGCGGCGCACCGGTTTCTCGACGCATTCGGAAGGAACGGTGCGCCACAGGCGCACCCTATGCAGCGTCGTAGCCCGGATCGCAGCGCGATCCGGGGAAAACCATTCCGACTCGAATTTCCGGATCGCGTTGCGATCCGGGCTACGGACTACCTCATCCGCTCAACCCAGCGACGCCAACCATTCGTCGTCCGAGCCTTCGCTCACGCCTTCGAACAGGAAGGTCGAGAGATAGCGTTCGCCGGTGTCCGGCAGCATCGCCAGCAGCACCGCGCCTTCGGGCGCGGATTCTGCGGCCTTGAGTGCCGCCGCGACCGTGGCGCCCGCCGAAATCCCGACGAAAATGCCTTCCTCGGCGGCAAGCCGACGCGAAGTATCGCGCGCGACCACATCGTCGATCGGGATGATTTGATCGGCGATCGTGCGGCTGAGCACCGCGGGCAGGAAGTCCGGGGTCCAACCCTGGATCTTGTGCGGTTTCCATTCTTCGCCGGACAACAGCGCCGCGCCGGCGGGTTCGCTGCTGATGATCTTGATGTCGGGGCGGGCGAGTTTCAGCACTTCGCCGGCGCCGGTGATCGTGCCGCCGGTGCCCCAGCCGCTGACGAAATAATCGAGACGTTTGCCGGCGAAATCGCTCAGGATTTCCGGGCCGGTGGTGCTGCGGTGATACGCGGGATTGGCTTCGTTCTCGAACTGGCTGGCGAGGAACCAGCCGTGCTTCTCGGCGAGCTCCTTCGCTTTGCGGACCATGCCGCTGCCGCGCTCGGCGGCGGGGGTGAGGATGACCTTGGCGCCGTAGGCGCGCATCAGCTTGCGGCGTTCGATCGAGAACGTTTCCGTCATCACCGCGACGAACGGATAACCGCGTGCGGCGGCGACCATCGCCAGCGCCACGCCGGTGTTGCCGGAGGTCGCTTCGACGATGGTCTGTCCGGGTTTCAGTGTGCCGCGACGCTCGGCGTCGAGCACGATGGCCAGCGCGAGACGGTCCTTGACCGAGCCGCCGGGATTGAACGATTCCACCTTCGCATAGAGTGTGACGTGCTTGGGCGCGACGCGATGGAGTTTGACGATCGGCGTGCGGCCGATGGTGTCGAGAATGCTGTCGTAAAGAGCCATGGTGGAATTCCTGGGTCGAATCGGTAGCGGAAATTGTCGGTGTCGGGAGTCGAACGTGCTGCAATGGTGTTTACGGTCATCGACAGCGGATAAGAGGCGCCTGCGTGCGCATCATGCCGCCTCGGCCAGTACCGGGGTAGGCAGTTCCGGTGCGATGTCCGGCGCGATGTCCGCGACGCCGCCAACCGGCGCGGCACCGTACCAGTGCAACTGCGCCGCGAGCGCGGCGACTTCGCCGACGAACAGCAGCGCGGGCGAGCGCACCTCGTGGCGACGGGCGAGTGCGGGCAGATCGTCGAGCGTGCCGACGATCACGCGCTGTTCCGGACGCGAGCCGTTTTCGACCAGCGCGCAGGGTGTGGACGCGACGCGGCCGTGGGCGAGCAGGCGCGTGCGTACGCGCTCCAGCCCGGAGACGCCCATGTAGAACGCCAGTGTCTGTTTTTCGCGGGCGAAGCCGGCCCAGTCCAGGCCGTCGTCTTCGTTTTTTGCGTGAGCGGTGACGAAACGCACCGACTGCGCGTGATCGCGATGGGTCAGCGGAATGCCGGCATACGCCGCGCAGGCGAGTGCGGCGGTGATGCCCGGTACGACTTCGTAGCCGATGTCGTGCATGCGCAGGAATTCGAGTTCTTCGCCGCCGCGGCCGAAAATGAAGGCGTCGCCGCCTTTCAAGCGCACCACGCGCTTGCCGGCGCGCGCGTGTTCGAGCATGAGCGCATGGATTTTTTCCTGCGGTACATGGTGATGGCCCGATTCCTTGCCGACTTCGATGCGTTCGGCGTCGCGGCGGGCGAGGTCGAGCACTTCGGCGCTGACCAGACGGTCGTGCAGGATCACGTCGGCTTCGTTGAGCAGGCGCAGGCCGCGCAGCGTCAGCAGGCCGGGATCGCCCGGGCCGGCGCCGACCAGCGCGACGCGGCCCTGGGTTGCAGTGTTCGATGCGGCGCTCGACGCATTGTTCGAAGCGCTGCCGATCATCGTCAGCAACGCGCGCTCCGCGGCATCGGTGTCGCCGCGACGCAGCAGGGTCTGGATATCGCTGCGCATCACGGCGTCGAAGAATCGCCGCCGCGCGCCGGTGTCGGGAATTTGCGCGCGGATGCGGCGACGGTGGCGCACCAGCAGCGTGCCGAGCGTACCCAGCGACTCGTCGAGTTCGGTTTCCAGCCGTTCGCGCAGATGCCGCGCCAGCATCGGCGCGCCGCCGCCGCTGGAGATCGCGATCTGCAGCGGGCCGCGTTCGATTCGCGCCGGCACCTGGAAGCTGCACAGCGGTGCGTCGTCGACCACGTTCGCCCAGATCCGGCGCGTATGCGCGGCTTCGGCGACGGTGCGGTTGGTGTCGGCTTCGTCGGTGGCGGCGATGACCAGCCAGATGTCGTCGAGCCAGTCGGTCCGGAAGCGACCGTCGAGGTGAACGATGCGGCCGGCGTCGACCAGTGCGGCGACTTCGGGATCAAGCGCCGGCGCGCCGACCCGCACCTCGGCGCCGGTCGGCAGCAGGGCAATGATCTTGCGCCGGGCCACGGCGCCGCCGCCGACCACCAGCACCGGCCGGCCGCGCAG
The DNA here is from genome assembly GCA_966203835.1 of uncultured Thermomonas sp. Classification (GTDB taxonomy): domain Bacteria; phylum Pseudomonadota; class Gammaproteobacteria; order Xanthomonadales; family Xanthomonadaceae; genus Lysobacter_I. The sequence goes on along the minus strand of CBIHKW010000054.1, from coordinate 14,524 downwards.
ATCGAGAAATGCGGGAAAGAGCGTCGGGATCGGGGCCGGGCTGGCGTCCGCCGCACAGTCGGCCGCATCCCGGGCATGTGTCGCCGGGAAAAGCGGATCCGTACGGTGCTGCACTGAGGACATGGCCGGTTTCTGCCGATGAGAGAGGGGCTCTGCAACCTAGTTCCGAGACGTGGGTGCTGGAAATGACTGCCGGGCTTGGATATATGCCTTTTGGGAATATTGAAGAAGTGGTCATTCCAATTCGTTATCTGTTATTTATATCGCTTGATCCGAATAGAGAGATGGAAATCTCCTCCATCTCCCGGCGTCCCCCCCGGCCGGACTGTCTCCTAACCCGTTGCCCGGAAATTACGTCATGACTTTGGTCCAGTTGCGCTATTTCGTCGCGATCGCCGATGCCGGTTTCAATATCACCTCGGCGGCCGAGCATGTACACGCCACCCAGCCGGGGCTGTCGAAACAGCTCAAGCAGTTGGAGGACGAGCTCGGTTTTCTGCTGTTCGTGCGCAAGGGCCGCAGTCTGGAAGGCCTGACGCCGGCCGGCACCCAGGTGCTCGCGCATTCGCGCAAGCTGCTGTCCGAAGCGGCGAACATCCGCGCCTTCGCCGCCAACCAGCGTCGCGACGGTCAGGGCCAACTGCTGATCGCCACCACCCACACCCAGGCGCGCTTCGTGCTGCCGCCGGTGATCTCGCAGGTGCATCAGGCCTATCCGCAGCTGAGCATCCACCTGCAGCCCAGCGCCGACGGCGACGTGTTGACCCAGCTCGCGCGCGGCGAAGCCGACCTGGCGCTGATCAGCACCGCTGGCGACGTGCCCGCCGATGGCATCGCGATACCGTTGTTCCGCTGGCGCCGCGTGGTGCTGCTGCCGCGCGCGCACCCGCTGGCGCAGGCCGGCACGCCGCCGACGCTGGCCGATCTCGCGGCCTGCCCGCTGGTGAGCTACGAATCCTCGATCCGACCCGACTCTTCACTGCGCCGGGCCTTCGCCACGCGCGGGCTGGAACCGCAGTTGGCGATGACCGCTCGCGACGCCGATCTGATCAAAACGTACGTGCGCGCCGGCATCGGCGTCGGCCTGCTCGCGGAAATGGCGGTGAGCGCGATCCAGGACGGCGATCTGGTCGCACTGCCGGCGCCGGATTCGATCCCGGAATGCATCTCCTGGGCGGTGCTGCCGCGCGAGCGCGTGCTGCGCGACTACACGGTGGAACTGCTGGTGGCGCTGGCGCCGCAGCTGGACCGTCACGATCTGCGCAGGATCCTCGCTGGAAACCAGATCGCGCAGTGGCCATCGCCGCCGACCTGGACCGAATTGAGCCAGGTCATCACGAGCTGAACGCTGCGGCATTCCGTCGAAAGCCGCAGTCGTTCGATAACCTCAGGCATGCCGCCAGTCAGGCATGCAACCAGAATGCGGCATCGGAGAACGCTTCGTTCTTCCACCAGCCGGGCGTCGAAGTGCCGTAGCGAAAATTGACCGCGCCCGCCTGACTCTGCAACGGCGCGGTCACTTCGCCGGCGGCGTTGCGCTTGGCGCGGTGCCGTGAGGTTTCCGGCACCACCATCGCGAAGTGGCCCGAGCGCCCGTCCAGTTTGCGTTCGGCGATGATCAGGCCGACCGCGCCCTGGTTCGCTTCCAGTTGCAGTTTGCTGGCGCTACCGGTCTGGCGCCAGCCGAAATGCGGGCCGAAATCGCGCAGCCAGAAGAACAGATCGTCGGCGCGCATTTCGCGCACGGTGTTGCCGATCAGCGGCTGCACGGTTTCGCCGCGCGCGATCCGCGTCAATGCCGCTTCCGACCACCACACCCGCGGCAGATAGACGCCCGCCAGCGTGCAGTAATCGTGCGCGTAGATATTGCAGAACATCAGCCCGTTGCGTTGTCTGTAGCGCAGATGATTGGGGTTGTCGTTGCCCAGCCAGTCGATGATCGTTGCCAGTTCGCGGCGCAGCGTGTCGGGATCGCGACCGCTGCGCGAAGGCTGCCCGGGTTCGTTGAGCGAATGCGTGCCGGCGATGTCGCGTCGCCGCACCACCGTGCCCTCCGGCGGCGCCACGTGCGCAGCGACGAATCCGCGTCGCGGCGGCTGCGGCGAGGGCACGACCACGGGGATCCCGTCGATGCGGTTGTCGCGCACCAGGAACGCGCTGGCGGCGAAGCCGCGCAGCAATGCGCCCATGAGGCTGGTTTCGACTTCGATGAAGCCGTTGACCGGCGTGCCGGTCACTGCGCGCACCGGATGTCCATCGGGCAGATCGGCTTTGACGTTCGCGGTTGGAGGCGCGCTGATGCGCGGTTCGCTGCGCAGACGCAGTGTGGTGGTGCGGGTGTCGACGCGGAAGAACGGCCCGGTCGCGGTGATCGGGCTGGGCGGCGGCACGATGGCCTCGCCGGGCGGCGGTGGAGTGATCACCGGCGCCTGGTTGCCGATCGCCACCGTTTTCGACAGACGGATGAATTCGAAGATATGTTCGCCGTAGAATTTTTGGCCATCGAAATGGCCTTGTTTCAGGCCTTTCGACGCCCGGAAGCCGCCGGTGTTGTAGGCGATGGCGACACGGGTGAGTTCATCGTCGCTCAGCCGCGTGCGCTGCTGGAAGCCGAGCGTGCGCAGTCCGCGCTTCAGTTCCTCGATGCACATCGCCAGGGTGTCGTCGAAACGCACATAACGCCGCTGCAGGAAATACTGCGGGTCGTCGCGGAAGAACTGCAGATCGCGCTGGAACAGGCCGTAACCGCGGCAGAACTTGTCCGGGTTCGCGACCGCGCCGTTGTAGCCCGGCACATGCGCCGCCATGTCGACCAGCGCCTGGCGCGCGATCGCGAACATCTCCGCGCCCTGTCGTCGCGCGATCAGCGCTGCGCGGTGCTTCGGAAATGCGCGGCGTCCGCTGCCGTCGGGTCTCGCGTCGATGACATCGCCGACGCACAGTTCGAGGATGCGGGCGACCGGCAGGCCATCGCGCCTGAGCTTGGACCAGATGAAGCCGGTTTCCTGACAGGCGACGGCGACGATGAGGTCGAGGGTGAGCGGCGTTCCTGCCAACGCCGGCAGGATGCGCGCCTGGAACTGTTGTTTGAACCAGCGGATATCGTCCCGATCGGGCATGGTGACCTCCTTGTGCGGCATGGATGCCGATGATGAATCGTAATTCGAACGGCGCGCGTCGCTTTCGAAGCCGGCTGCTTTTCGAATCCGCCCGCTTGTTCGAGCAGGGTGATGCATCGGATCAACGTGGAATCGGAGTCATGTCGGACAGCATCCTGGTCGGGCAGCATGGCCGCCCGGATGCGCGAACGCATCCGGGTCGCGGGTGGTCAGGCGCTCACGAAATCGAGCGGGTCGATGTGTTCGGCCAACAGCAGTCGGATATCGTCGTTCGACAACAGCGCGCGCAGCTGTGCGGCCATCGGCTTGAGTTGTTCGTGGGCGATGCACAGCGCCCACACCTGGTCGACCAAAGTCTCGATACCGTGGGCCGGGTCGTAGCGCACCGCGCCGCTCTGGGCGACGATCTGCAGCAGTTGTCGCGCAAGATCGACGGCCTGCTGCATTTTCGCCGCATGCGGGCGCAGGCCCTGCTGGATCGCTTCCTGCAGATCGTGAAGCAGACCGATGGCGATGGCCTGCTGGCGCCGACGCAGCGTGCCGCGGCGGTCGTCGTCGAAGGCGGGGGCGAGAATCCGCGCCTTGAAACCGGCGACCTGCGCGGCTTCGACCATGCGATGGCCGGACAGCAATTCCTCGCTGCGGTCGATCCAGTGCATCAGGTCGGCCATCGCCGTGGGCGACTTGCGTTCGAAGCGACGGACGATGGCGGGCAGCAACAACAGCTGGTCGGAAAGCTGGCGGACGAGATGGAGTGTCGATCGCAACATGGTCGGTCACTCCGGCAGCAGTTTGCGTTCGACGGTGCCGTCGTCGCGTTCGATGGTTTGCCATTCCATGCCGTCTTCGCCGATGGTCATGCGGATGCGCACGATGTCTTCCGGTCGCTGCTCGCGCAGACGGTGCGATTCGGCGATGATCGAAAGCTGGTCCAGCCGCGGCTTGTCGACCACACCCCTGATGAGGCCCGCGCACAGTGCGAGCATGCGTTCCTCGCTGTGCTCGGGCCTGTACTGGCCCGGGAATTTGCCGTCGTGCAGGCGCGCTTCTTCGCCGATGCGGAACAGATCGGCGGCGATGGCCTTCGCGAAACCGGAGAACGCACCTGCCATGTCTTTCGAGCGGATGCTTTCGACAAGCGTGTCCGTGCGCTGATCGAGCGCGGTGCGCAGGCTCTGCGCGGGAATCGGCGGCAGTTCGGTGTAGCCGACGCTGCGCGCCAGCTCGCGTGCGGCGACGCGCTTGAATTCTTCGTTGCCGATCGGATCGAGCTGGTAGCCGCTGAGTTCGCTCAGGCCTTCGATCGCGATGGGAATGGTCAGTTCGATGTCGCTGATGCGCATCCGCGGCACTGCGAAATGTTTGAGCAGGTCGTGCTTGGCGTATTGTTCGGCGACCTGCACGGTCTGTACGTCCGCCATCACGCGCGCATCGGTGATGCTGCTGAAGATGCCGCCGAGATATTCGTTGAGTGTGGGCATGGTCGTTTCCTGGCTCCGTGTGGAGCGGCTCCGATAGGAGCGGGGGTGGCGTGAAGTGGGGCCGGCATGACGCCGGCCCCGGGTGTTGCATCAGGCGCTGACGATGCTGTCTTCCAGCATGGTCAGGATGCGATCCAGACCGGCCGGGATTTCGTCGTTGACGGCCGTGACCTTGACGCCGAGGTTGTAGGTCTTCTCGACGCTGGTGCCGCGGGTGGACGTGCGCTTGTAGGACGCGGACGCCTTGAAGTTGACGATCTTGTAGTTGATGCCGAGTTCGGCGCTGGCGGCGAACTCGCTGGAGACGTTGGAAGTCTCCGTCGAGGTCAGCTTGGCGTTGAAATCGATGGTCAGCTCTTCGATCCGCAGCGCCGGGATCGTCAGCATGGTGAGGAACGGAACGCGGATGTTGACCTGCGACTGCAGGAACGGACTGGTCACATCGGTCGCAGGCGGCAGGCCTTCGTCCACCAACTGCTGCGGGGTCTTGCCGAAGTGCGGGTTCGGCACCGATTTCTGGAAATTGAAATCGACGTAGCGCAGGTCGGCGCCGTCGTTCTCGAAACCGACTTCCTTGATGAAGCTGACCTGCGACATCGATGCGGCATGCTGGGCCTGGACCGCGGCCTGCAGCGGGCCGCCGATGTAGACGCTGAAATCGAGGCTGTTGAGTTCCTGTACGAGATTGGCCATGGGTATTGCTCCTTGTGGTTGTGTGCCTACTCTGTTGCGGCTTTTCGGCTTCCGCCGCCTGCGTGCAGCACCGTCCGCCGCGACCGGAACGCCATCCGTGGCGCTCCGCGTCGAAGGCAAGCGCGTCCCTGCGGAAAACGACGTCCTGTCGCTTTCCCGGTGATCGACGAGAAGTCCGCCCGGCACGCAATCGGGCGGTCGTGGATGAGAGGTTTCGTCTGCGTGAGGACTATTGTCCGGATCGGGGTCGCATGGGCTGCGACTGCGAAAAACTCTTGAAAACAAGGATTAATTTCGATTCAAGAGAGGTCGCGTAGGGCGGGCTCAAGCCCGCCGTCGATGCGCGCAATAGATGTCCGCTATCGATGTTTTCCATCGATGCGTATCGGCGATGCCACAGGATGATCGAACCGATCGCCGCTGGCGGATCGGTGTGTCGATTTCTATCGTTCGTGCGCTCGCGGCGGGCTTGAGCCCGCCCTGCGGATCTGCGCAGTTACAGCCGGTTGACGCGGAACTTGCGGCCCTTGATCTTGCCGGCGCGCAGTCGCGACAGTGCGGTGTCGGCCTGCGCGCGCGCGATCGCGACGTAGGCGCGGGTGGCGTAGACATCGATCTTGCCGATGGCCTCGACCTTCAGTCCGGCGTCGCCGGTGAGCGCGCCGACGATATCGCCGGGCCGCAGTTTGTCGCTGCGGCCGGCATCGATGCGCAGCGTGACCATCGCGGCGGGCTGCACGTTGTGCGGCCGCCCGGCCAGCGGCTCCATGCGCTCCCAGCGGAGTTGTTTGCCGAGACGTTCGCTGATCGCGGTCTTGCGCGGCAGTTCGTGCGGCATGCACAGGCTGAGCGCGAGCCCGTCGCGTCCGGCGCGTCCGGTGCGGCCGATGCGATGCAGATAGGTGTCGGCGTCGGTCGGCAGATCGTAGTTCACGACCGCGCCGAGATCTTCGACATCCAGACCGCGCGCGGCGACATCGCTGGCCACCAGCACGCTGCAGCTGCGGTTGGCGAATCGCACCAGCACTTCGTCGCGGTCGCGCTGCTCCATATCGCCGTGCAGCGCCAGCGCGGTGAACCCGTAGTGCGCCAGCGAGCCGACCACTTCCTCGGTGTCCTTGCGCATGTTGCAGAACACCACGCAGGATTCCGGCTTGTAACGAAGCAACAGTGCGGCGAGTAGCGGCGCTTTGCGATCCTGTTCCACTTCGAAAAATAGTTGCTCGATGGTGTCGGGTTCTGCGCCGCCGTCGATGCTGACTTCCAGCGCATCGCCGAGCATGGCGTTGCCGAGCGCGCGGATCGGGTCGGGGAAGGTTGCCGAGAACAGTAGGCCCTGCCGATGTTTCGGCGTGCGTTTGACGATATCGCGGATCGCGTCCTCGAAACCCATGTCGAGCATGCGGTCGGCTTCGTCCAGCACCAGCGTGCGCACGCCGCCCAACTGCAGCGCTTTTTTCTGCATCAGTTCCTGGATGCGGCCCGGGGTGCCGACGACGACGTGCGGCTCGTGGGTGAGCGACGCGAGCTGCGGCCCCAGCGGAATGCCGCCGCAGAGGATCGAAATCTTGAGGTTGGGAATGCCGGTGGCGAGTTTGCGCAGCTGTTTGCCGACCTGATCCGCGAGTTCGCGCGTGGGGCACAGCACCAGCGCCTGGGTCTGGATCGTCAGCGGATCGATCCGATGCAGCAGCCCCAGCCCGAACGCCGCGGTCTTGCCGCTGCCGGTGGGCGCCTGCGCGATCACGTCGCGACCGTCCAGGATCGCCGGCAGCGCCTGTGCCTGGACCGGCGTCATCGAGGTGTAGCCGAGGGCGTCGATGCCCTGCAGCAGGGCGGGAGAAAGCGGCAGCGCGGCGAAATCGGTGGTCGTGGTCATCCCGCCATGATCGCAGACCCTTGCGGCAAAGGGCAGCGAAGAGGTTTGCGCGGGTGAGTGGAAGGGGTTTCGAGCAGCTTCGCTTCACTGCCATCAGCCGTTGGCACGGCATCATTGGCGTTGCGTGTCGGACACTGCCTGGGCTGGTCTGAAGACCCTCCTACGACCGCGGTGACTGCTTTTGCCGCGGCTTCTGCTTCAGCCAGCGCAGCAGGCGGTCGGCGACTTCCGGGTCGCTCAGCAACTCCAGATGGTTCGTTTCGTAGGCGATCCACTGTCGCGATTTCGGGAACGGCAAGGCGCGTTTCGGGTCCGGGTGATGGCCCAGCGCGCTGGCGACGGGCACCAGACCGTCGCCGATCCATCGATCCTGCAGGTCGCCGCGCCGCTGCCCCGCGGTCGCGGCGATGGCGTAGCAGCGCACGCCTTTGGGCAGCGGCGGCGCGCTGCCGCCAGCATGCGCATCGAGCGGATGACCGTGGCGCAGATCGGTGATGCCGGCGCTGCGGATCTTGCCGACGCGGGCGAGCGGGGCTGCGAACGGCGTCGCGCCAAGGACCAGATCGATCCAGTTGCCGCCGCGTTCCAGCGGCGCGCCGTGATGCGGCGAGCCCATGCAGACCAAGTGGCGGAGCGTGTTCAGCCACGCATGATCCAGCCTTTCAGCATGGCGGCAGGCGCTGCGTGCGATCAGTCCGCCCATGCTGTGGCCAATGATCGCGATCTCGTCGATCGGTACCGGCCATTGTTGTTGCAGGGTTTCGAGCAGTTCGGCGAAGCGCCGGCCGTTGCCGGCGATCGAAAGCCCGGAGTTGTAGTGCAGATACAGCGGCGTGTAACCCAGGGTATCGGCAAGCATCGCACCGTGATCGTGGCCGCCGCGCGTCCACTGCAGATCGTTCATGCACAGGCCGTGGACCAGGACGAGCAGTTTCGAGCCGTGATCCGGGACGGCATCCGCCAGCACCTCCGTGCGCAGCGTCAGCGGCGCGCCCGCGTGATGCAGGCGCATCGGCAGCGCCAATGGATTGCCGGTCGCGGCGAGATGATCGCCGAGCACGCCGTTGAGCGCGGCGATCACCGCTTCCCGCTGCGGCGATCTGCGTTCGTCGGGATTTGCGGCCGAACGCTGCGTGAGCAGGGTATCGAGCACATTGCCGGTGAGCCCGGTCACGCCGCGGATGCTGCGATACACCAGACCTGCGATCCCGCCGGTGCGATCCGGTGCGGTTCCGCGCACGCCAAGATCGGGGCGCGCGATCGCGGCATGCATCGCTTCGACAAGATCGGTGACGCCGGACGTCGCGCTCACGCCCAGACGCGCGAAGCCGCGGAGGTCGGACAGGCGCAGGAGATTCCTGTCGATCATGCGGGTGGCGTCTCGTGGCGGTGTCGCATCGCAGTATGCATGAAGCCATTGTCCGGCAATGCCGCAAGACGCTTGCCCATGTGCGATGGAAGCCCCTGGAACGAGAAGACCCGGGCCGAAGCCCGGGTCTTGTGTCGTACCGCACTGCGGGGAGCGATCAGAAGGTGATGCCCCAACTGTTGATGTAGCCGGTGTCCGCGGTCGCGTTGTCGTTGGCGCGGAGTCTCCATGTGCCGTTCAAGGCTTCCGAAGACAGATTGACCGTGAAGGTCTGGATGATGTTGTCGGCGCTGCCGCCGCTGCGGTTGTGCAACACATACACGCTGCCGTCCGGGGCGATCAGATCCACCTTCAGGTCGCCTTTGTAGGTGTGGACGATGTTCACCGCGACCGGCGTCGCGCTGGATGCGTTGCCGGTGCGGCCGCTGACCACGATCGAACTCTGGACGGTGGTGTTGTCCGGAATCGTCACGTCGGTGTCGTTGGTGTAAGTCACGGCGCCGCCGCTGCTCACGGTCACCGACTGCGACCGGGTGTTGGTCAATCCGCTGTTGTCGGTGACGGTCAAGGTCACCGTGTAGGTGCCGGCCGTCGCATAGGTGTGGCTGGGATTGGTGGCGGTGGACGAGGTGCTGTCGCCGAAGTTCCAGTTTCGCGAAACGATGGTGCCGTCGACATCGGTGGAACTGTCGGTGAAGGTCGCGGTGAGGGCAGACGTGGCGACGCTGAAGTTCGCGGTCGGCGGGCCCGGAGCGTCGCCGCTGATGGTCACCAGCACCGCGTTCGGCGTGCCGGGTTTGCCGGAGGCATCGGTGCCCTGCACGTAGACGATGTGCCGGCCGGTGCCCAGGCCGGTGGTGCCGAGGCTCGCGGTCACCGTTTCGCGGGTGCTGTTGAAGCTGCCGTCGCTGGCGTTCATGACGATGCCGCTTGCGCCCGCTTCCCACGGCGGAATGTCGACGTAGAGTCTTGCGGACGCGATGGCGTGGGTGGCTTCGCTGCCGTTGCTCTGGTTGAACTGGCTGTCGTCCAGGATCGCGGAAATCGTGACCGGCGTGCCTGCGGGCACCGACGCGCTGGACGTGGACACGCTGATGGTGTCCGGGCCGGCCGGGTAGCGATACGGCGCAGCCAGATTGCGTGCCGAGTATTTCAGCGCGGCCAGATTCTTCGGCAGCGTCGACGACTGGAACGTGGTGCAGGATTCGAAGAAGGCGACGCCGAGTTCGAGGGTGTAGCTGGGCACGCCGAGCAGCCCGTACATGCTGTCGTCGGTGGCGCCGTCGGTGGCGTACAGGCCGACCGACTGTTCGGGCTTGTAGCTGTTGAAGAACGCCAGTCGCCGGCCCAGCGTGGCCAGCGCGGTGCTGTTCGGCGCCAGACTCGTGGTGTCGCCCCAGGGCCACAGCACCAGCTGCGAATAGCTGTGGATGTCGAAGAAGATGCCCTTGTAATCGTCGGGCGCGGCGCTGCTGATGGCATCGCTGCGGCGGTCGGGGAAAATGCCGCCGCTGTAGACGCCGCTGGCGCCCGGCGTGCCGGCGACGAACCTCACCAGATTCTGGGTTTCCGGTTCCGACTGCGAACTCGGACCGTGGTAGGTCTCGGCGCAGGCGTTGGGGCTGGAGCCGCCGGACACGGTGTTCCAATGGAACGGGAAGTTGCGGTTGAGATCGGTGCCGACGCTGTTCGCGCTGCAGCTGCCGTTGGTGTTGTTGACGTTCTTGCGCCACGACAGGCCGGTTTCGGCTTTCTTGCGGCCGTCGGGATTGCCCTGCAGGATCAGATGGAAGACGTGGTTGTCCATCAGCCAGGTGGCTTCGGGGTCTGTGCCGTAGCCGTTGACCAGCCACTCCGCGAAGCGCGTGGTCAGTTCGGCGGGCGTGTACTCGCGCGCGTGGATCGAAGCGAACACGACCATCGGCGCCTTGTTCGGTCGCGACGCATTGGTCGCCGAATTGGTCAGCCGCAGCACTTTCATGTCGTAGCCGCCGGTGTTGCGCGACTTCAGCCAGGTCGGGCCGATGTTCGAGACGCTGGCCAGCGCGGGTTTGCTGGCGACGAGCTGGTCGATGGTGGTGTAGGTTTCCTCGACCGTGCGGTAGCAGGCGTAGCCAGAGATGCTGCGAGTGCCGAACTGACGGTTCGCCATCGCGGTTTCGACGCTGCGGATGCGGTCGGTCGACGCCTGGTCGATCGTGACCTTCATGCCCATGCGGCGGATCTCGTCGATGTCGGCGGCCGTGGCTTCGAGACGCGCGGTCTTCGCGCTGTCGTCGACGATCATGTGCTGGAACATCCCGCCGAGCTTCTGCAACTGGGCGCGCTCGCGATAGCGGACGACGACGAACGAGAGTCGATCGTTTCCGGTTGTCGGGGCTGCTGCGGTGGTGCTGGGTGGAGTGGCGATGGAGGGGCTGGCGAGGCAGAGCAACAGGGCAGCGGGCAACAACAGGCGGGCAGTCATGGCATCTCCGTGTGGTGAAATGGTCGCATCATCTCGACCGAAAGGCCGCAAGCAGCGGCAAGGGCGGGGGAGCAGGGTGTTTGCCCGGTATTCGCAGGCTTTGCAACTCGGCGCAGGCGGGCGCGGAGGACATCGCGACGGCGCACGCATCGATATGCGCGCGATCCGGGCGATGCGAGCGCGGGCTGCACAAGTGAATGTTCGAGGAAATGAGGCGAAACCCGGGCATGCGGGCGAGTATGCCGCGTGGCGCCGCGACCGTTGCCCGCAATCGAAGAGCGAGTCGGGTTTGTTGCTTTGCAGCAGCGAATTGCGAGGATTCCGAGATTTGCCGCGACCGCCGGAAAGCGTTTTTATGCGACGGCTGTCGCGTTTTCGGCGTCCCGCCGAGGTCGCGTCGCGCATCGCAGTGCGCTGCGCGCATCATGGTGAATGTTGCGTGCGGCGTGGGCGACTCGCGGCGAAGACGCGGGACCGGTATCGTAAGGGAATGCCGCAATGGAGCGCGGCATCCGGACGGCGCCCGGAGCGTCGTATCCGAGGGGGCGGATTCTCCGGGAGTGCATCCGGTAGTACAGGGGTGGAACCATGACCACGGCAGAGTCCATCGCGACTCCACAGCTGATTGCGCGCGAATGTCGGCAACTGGTGCTCAGCCAGGGCCGGTCGGGCGCCATCGCGACCATCGGTGTGGCCGCCTTGTTCCTGCTGGCGCTGCGCGATGTGCATCCGCAGGGGCAGTTGATCGGTTGGGCGATCGCGGTCGTGGCGATTTCGATGTTGCGCGTTGCGCTGGCCGGATGGTCGAAGCGTTCGACGCCCGGCGCCGGCGATATCCAGCCGAACACGCCGTCGATCTGCCTCATCGTCGCCGCCTTGTCCGGTGGCGTCTGGGGCGCTGCGGCGACGATCCTGTTTCCGCTGGGCCACAGCGAACTCTATTTCGTCACTGCATTCCTGCTGATCGGCATGCCCGCGGGCGCGATCAGCAGCTTCGGCGCGTGGTGGCCGGCCTACGCCGCGTACGTGCTGGCCAGCGTCGGTCCGTTCGCGGTGTATTTCCTGGCGAGCGGGCACGGTCAATTCGTGATCGCGGGTCTTGCCGCCTGCCTGTTCGGCGCGTTCCTGCTGCGCGAGGGTTACATCATCGGCCGCACCATCAGCCGCAACATCGCCCAGCGCATCGCGCTGATGGCGATGACCCGATCGCTCGGCGACGCGCTGGATCGCGCCGACGCCGCCAATCGCGCCAAGTCGACGTTCCTGGCGAATATGCGCCACGAACTGCGCACGCCGTTGAACGTGATTCTCGGCATGAGCCAATTGCTGGTCGAATCGCCGGACGCGCCCGCGCATCGCCAACTGCCGGAAAGCATCCGTCGCGCCGGACAATCGCTGCTGGCGCTCATCAACGACGTGCTCGATCTCGCGCAGATCGAGGCGGGCAGGATTCCATTGCACCCGGCGCCGTTCGCGCCGCGGCAGTTGGTCGACGATGTGATCGACATGTTCGCCGTGGAAGCCGAATCGAAATCGCTGCGCCTGGACGCGCTGTACGCCGCATCGGTGCCGGAGCGGTTCATCGGCGACCAGGTGCGGCTGCGACAGATCGTGTTGAATCTGGTCGGCAATGCGATCAAGTTCACCGCTGCGGGCAGCGTGCGCATCGAAGTGTCCGCAGAAACCTTGGCCGTCGAAACGGTCGCTGCCGAAAGCGCAGCCGCTGAAACGCTCACCGATGGCGCGCGAAGTGCGGTATCGATACTGCGGATCGAAGTGGCGGACACCGGACCCGGTATCGCCGAAAGCGAGCATGCGCGGATTTTCACTGCGTTCCAGCAGGGCGACGATTCCTCGACCCGGGCGCATCCCGGGACCGGTCTGGGCCTCAAGATTTCCAGCGAACTGGCCGCGTTGATGGGCGGTCGCATCGAGTTGCGCAGCGTGCCGGGCGCAGGCAGTTGTTTCGTGGTGATGGTGCCGGAGTCGATCATGTCTACAGAGCGCGATGAAGAAGCGGCCGTCGAATTGCCGCAGAGACTGTCCGAGTCGGCCATCGCGTCGCTTTCGGGCCTTCGGGTGCTGGTGGTCGAGGACAATGTGGTGAACGCCGCACTGGTCAGGCTGCTGCTGGAGCGCGATGGCTGCGTGGTGGGGGCCGCCGCCAGCGGCACGCAGGCGCTGGAGATCCTGGGTACGCAGGCCTGGGACGTCGTGCTGATGGATTGCCAGATGCCGGAGATGGATGGTTATGCGACCACGCGCTACTGGCGTCGTCTGGAACTCACGGAACGGCGACCGCGGCTGCCGATCCTCGCGCTGACCGCCCACGCCATGGCCGACGACCGCAAGCGCTGTCTCGACGCCGGCATGGACGATTACCTGACCAAGCCGGTGAAACTGGATGCGCTGCGTGCGGTGCTCGCCCGGCATGTGGCACCCCCGCCGTCGGAGTCCGGGCAGGCCCAGTCGCTGCATGCCGACTCGCAGCAGGCCGGCTTCGAGCAGATCGAATCTCAACGCATCGAATCGGAGCCGGCCGCGACATGACGCGGCTGTTGATCGTCGGCAGCACTGGCCTGGTCGGCGGTCATGCGCTGGCGCAGGCGCTTGCGGACGCGCGTTTCGCGCAGGTGATCGCGCCCACGCGTCGTCCGTTGCCGACGCGGCATGCGAAGCTGGAAAACCCGGTCGTCGATTTCGATGCGCTGCTGGCGGATGCCTCGTGGTGGCAGGTCGACGCGGTGGTCTGCGCCTTGGGCACCACGATCCGCGATGCCGGCTCGAAGGCGGCGTTCCGCCGGGTGGATCTCGATTACGTCCTCGGCATCGCGACGCATGCGCGCGCCGCCGGGGCGCATAGTTTCGCGCTGAATTCCTCGCTGGGCGCCGATCCGGCCGCAGGCACGTTCTATCTGCGCATCAAGGGCGAAGCCGAGGCCGCATTGCGATCCCTCGACTACCCGTCGTTGACCCTGGTGCGGCCGTCTGTGATCGGCGGCGAACGCGAACGCCGACGGCCGATGGAGCATCTCGGCATGCGCGTGCTGCGCGCGGTCGAGCCGCTGGTGCCGAAACGCTATCGGGTAGTGCCCGCGGAACGGATCGCGCGATGCATGCTGGATGCGGCATTCGCTTCGGAACCCGGCGTGCGCGTGGTGGAATCCGAGCAGATCTGACGCGGGCCGGCCTCGACCGGCCCGCGCGTTGTTCGAAAATAGTTCTCCGGGCTCAGCGCAGCGGCACGCTCAAGCGCGACGCCGCCGCCGACGGCGAACCGAAACTCAGGCTGCCCAGACTCGACAGATCGCTGTAGCGCGGATCGGTGGTGTCGATCACCAGCGCGAGACGCCGCCCGGCCGGGATGTCCCAACTCGTCGCCTCCAGATCGAATTCGACTGTGCGCGAAACGTATGGCACAGCGTTGCGCAGGGTGTAGGCCTTGTGGCTGACCAGTTCGCCGATGCCCAGCCCATCCATGCTGTAGAGATATGTGAACACGGTGACGTTGCTCTG
>CBIHKW010000053.1:0-27776 GCA_966203835.1 uncultured Thermomonas sp. | reverse complement strand
ATCCGGAAGCGGGCGCGGGGCCTCGATCGTCAGGATGACGGCCAGACCTCACCCACCCAGGAGTACCGCCATGCTTCCCCTCAACAACCCCACCATCGATCACATCAGCTACGGGGTTTACCTCGCCGTTTCGATCGGAATGACAATTTGGGTCGCACGTGTCCTGTCCCGCTCGGGAGAGGTGTTCCTGACCCGCTGCTTCGGGCAGGACACCGAACTGGCCGCCAGCACCAACCGCCTGCTGGTCATCGGCTTCTACCTGGTGAACATCGGTTTCATCTGCCTGCGACTGAACACGTGGCCGGCCCAGCAGATCGAGCTCATCCCGGCGCTCGGTTCGCGCATCGGCGTTTCGATCCTGGTCCTGGGCGTGATGCACTTCTTCAACATGGTGATGATCGCCCGCTTCGGCAAAACCGTGAGCAACTGGACGCGCGCGAATGGCGCTCGCCTGGCCGAAGGCCCGCCGCCGCTCCCGGGCACCAGCGCCTGAGCGCCTGCCCCGCGGTCGTGAACGCTGAAATGAGGGTTCGCGACCGCAGAGGCCCCGGAGCTTCTGCGGCTACGGCGCCATCCAGATCCTGTCCCACATCCCCTGCAGCCGCCCCGCGGCATTCCACGGCCATTCGAGCTGTTGCGGGGGAACCTCGCGCCACCCGCGACCGGCATGTTCGGCGACGACGAAGTTGAAGATGTAGTCGGGCTCCAGGCCCATGCGCAGGTCGGAGAGGACCAGCGCCCCGTCGCGCTCCTGTGCCTTCATGAAGCCATGATTGAACCAGCGCAGGCGGGCGACCGCTTCATACTCCGCCACCGCGCCCAGCGCGCCGACATCCGAGGGCCGCGCCTGGAAGCGCATCGGGCCGCGATCCGCGACCAGCGAGCGCTCGCCTTCGACATAGCCCTCCGGGGTCATCGCCACCACCCGCCACAGCAGCGTGTTGAAGGGCATGGGCACGCTGAAGCGCGGCGCGTCCTCCAGCCCGATCGCGGCCAGCGCCTCGTCGGCGGCGCGGTCGACGCGCGCCTTCGCCAGCAGCGACCAGCCGAGGTAGGCGGTGCTCAGCACCAGTCCCGCGACCAGCGCGCGCTGCGCGACGGGACGTTCGCGCGCCCACCACGCGACCACGCAGGCAATCAGCAGCCACAGCGTGTACAGCGGATCGATGATGAACACGCTCGACCACATCGTCGGCGGCGTCTTCAGCGGCCACCACAGCTGGGTGCCGTAGACCGTAAAGGCGTCCAGCACCGGATGGGTGATCAGCGCCGCCTGCATCGCGAAGAACCAGCGCAGCGGCGACGCCGCGACCCGTCCGCCGCGGCGTTTGTACAACCACCAAACCAGCGCGGCGACAAACGGCAGCACGAACAGCGAATGGCTGATGCTGCGATGCCAGGTCATGCGCAGCACCGGGTCGTCGAACAGCAAGGCCAGCGGAATGCCGTCGAGATCCGGCAATGTCCCCAGCGCCGCACCGGCGAGCAGTGCGGCGCGGCGGTGACCTGCGGGGGCGATGGCGGCGGCGAGCGCGCCACCGAGAACGATCTGACTGAGGGAATCCATCGGCGGATGCTAACCGCCCCGCCGTCGCCCGCAAACTCCGACGCTCAGCCGCCCTGCCCCAGCACCTGGTTCGTCGCCGCGATCAGGCCTGCGGTGAACGACGCCTGCGACTGGGTGACGCTGATCACCAGTTCCGGCGACGCCTCGGTGGGGTCGCCCGCATGCACCGGCGGCGACGGCGCGTACTGCACGAACAACTGGCTGGTCTGCGCGGCCTCGCGCCCGGCGATGTTTTCGACCAGCTTCAGCGCGAGGTCGATCGATGAGGAAATGCCGCCGCCGCTGAAACGCTTCTTCTCGTCGTCCAGATGCCAGCGCGGGTAGCCCGGCACCACATTGACGTTCGGAAACAGTTCCAGCACCGGCCGCGCGCTCCAATAGGTGGTCGCCTGGCAGCCATCGAACAGGCCGGCCGCGGCGAGAATGAAGGCGCCGGTGCAGACCGAGCCGATCCACTCCGCATCGCCGGCGACCTGCTTCAACCAGGCCTGGAAGGTCGGATCGAGCATCGACGCGCCGACGCCCTCGCTGCCGCCGCCGGG
Organism: uncultured Thermomonas sp.; assembly: GCA_966203835.1. GTDB lineage: Bacteria > Pseudomonadota > Gammaproteobacteria > Xanthomonadales > Xanthomonadaceae > Lysobacter_I. Next base: position 25,667 of record CBIHKW010000053.1, on the reverse strand, counting down.
GACGAACACGATCGACAGCGGCGGGTGGTCGTCGAAGGTGGCGTTGGGCATCACCGAGACGCTCTCGGTGGTCGGCACGGGATCGAGACTGGCGGCGATCCAGACGACCTGGAAGCCCGGGGTGTAGGCGAAGACCTGGGTCGCGCCCGCGAAATCCAGCAGCGTGCAACCGGGGTACAGCGGGAAACCGACGATGATCGGTGAACTCATCCTTGCGCTCCTCGAAGATGCGCGGCGACGCCGCGCCGTGGGGCCTTGTAGCACGGACGACCGCTCCACCGCAGCACGGCCGCGCCAGCCGCTCAGGCGGCCTGCCGATGCCCGGCGTCCGGCCATGTCCGCGGGGTGCGCGACGGCAGTTCGACCAGGGTTTCGCCGCGATGCGACAACAGCCGCAGACGGCCGTCCTGCTCCTCGACGAACGCGGTGAGGCTCTCCACCCAATCGCCGTCGTTGGCGTAGAACATGCCGTCGCGTTCGAACAGCGCCGCGCGATGGATATGCCCACAGACGACGCCATCCAGACCGCGCCGACGCGCGTCGCGCAAGCCGGCGTCGACGAATCGCGCGATATAGCGTTCGGCGGCGCTGCTCTGACGCTTGAGGAATTCCGACAGCGACCAGTAGCGCAGACCGGCGCGACGGCGCAGCCGGTTCAACCACTGATTGCCGGTGAGGATGCGGTAATACAGCCAGTCGCCGAATTTTTCCTGCAGATTGCCGAACTGGGTCACCACGTCGTAATCGTCGCCGTGGACGACCAGCAGGCGACGGCCGTCGACGGTGACGTGGATCGCCCGGCGCCTCACGCGCATGGCCGGCATCGCCAGTCCGCACAGATGCCGGAACGGGCGGTCGTGATTGCCGGGGATATAAACGATCTCGGTGCCGGATCGGCGCAGCGCGTGCAGGCGTTCGATCACCCGGTTTTCGGCCGCGCCCCAGCGCGCGCGACGCGTGGCCATCCACCACAGATCGACGATATCGCCGACCAGATACAGCCGCTCGCAGTCCAGTTCGGCGAGAAAATCCGCCAGCTCGGCGGCGTGGCAGTGTTTGGTGCCCAGATGCAGATCGGACAGGAACACCGCGCGCCGTCGGCCGGCGGAGGCGACTGTCACGTCGCGGCTCCGTGCGTCTGACTGTAGTGGACATCACGCTCGCGGACACCATGCCGCTCGACATCGCGCGCCAGCAGGTAACGCTGGCGTTTCTTCGGCAGGATCGTGTGCAGATCGATTTCGATCAGGCCATCGATGCTGTCGCTGAAGGCGGGATCCACGCCGAACGCGAGAAAACGCGCGCCGCCGGGTTCGCACAGCTCGGTGTACTGCTTGTAGAGCATCGGCACCGAGGCGCCATGCGCGGAGAGATTGCCCTTGAGCACGCCGAACGCGGTGTCCGCATCCATGTCGCCGAAGCTCGGCGGCGCGGCGAAATAGCGGAACGGTCGCAGCGATGTAGCGACGGCGCCATCGCCGCTCCGCGCGTCTGCGCCATCGAAACGCCCGGCGCCATAAAAATGCGAGTAGTACGCGACCAGTTGCTCGCGCGCGGGCAGCGGCAGCGCGGCGCTGATCGACACCGCGCCATAGAGATAGCGCACCTGCGGATAGCGGCGCAGATAGGCGCCGATGCCCTGCCACAGATAGTCCAGACTGCGGCTGCCCCAATAGTCCGGCGCCACGAAGCTGCGCCCCAGTTCCATGCCCTGCGCGATACGCGCCAGCGATCTTCGTCGCCTGCGCATCCCACACCAGAATATGGTCGTAGTGCGCGTCCCAGGCGTCGAGATCGCGCGCGCGGCCGGTGCCTTCGCCCACGGTGCGGAAGGTCAGCTCGCGCAGGCGGCCGAGTTCGCGCATCAGCGGGTCGCGCGCAAGTTCGGCGCCGTGCGCGAGTCGGGCGAGGCGGATTTCCTTGCCGTCGCCGGTGCTGCCCAGCAGTTCGGTGGCCGCGACCGCCTCCGCCAGCACCGTGGGCGCGATCGGCGCGGGCAGCGGCTCTGGAGCGGAATGGATCTCGCGACGGCGACCCAGCGCGTACAGCGCGCGCCGCACTTCCTGCAGCAGCTGCGCGTTCTCGCGTTCCGGATCGAGCTGCAGCATCGGACCGATGCGCAGCTCCAGTCGCCGCCCGGGCCGCGAGAACATCTCGCGCGCCAACAGCGCGGTCGCCGCCGGCTTGTACAAGGCCGAGGCGCCGTAGAACAGCGCCGAATTGCGGGCGACGATCCGGATCGGCTGCACCGGCGCGCCGGAATTGCGCGCGAAGCGCACGAAGCCCTGGCGCCAGCGGCTGTCGCGCACGCCGCGCAGGCCGAGCCGCGACACTTCGCCGGCCGGAAACACGATCACGCACTGCTCGGCGGCCAGCGCCTGATCGATCGCGCGCAGACTCTCGGCGCCGGCGCGGCCGCCGAACACGCGCACCGGCAGCAGCAGCCCGGACAGGGGTTCGAGCAGGGACAGCACGTCGTTGGCGACGATCTTCACGTCGCGTCGCACCCGGCCCACAGCATCCAGCAGCGCCAGCGCATCCAGCGCGCCCGACGGGTGATTGGCCACGATCAGCAGCCGCCCGGAGGCCGGAATCGACGCCAGCGCCTGCGGATCGACGCGATAATCCGCCTGCAGGAATCCGAGCGCTGCGGTGATGAACTCGAAATCCCGCCGGCCGCCGTTGCGCGCCAGGAACTCGCCGATCTCGTCGAAGCGCGACCAGCGCCCCAGCGTGCGCAGCAGCGGTCGGGTCAGACCCGCGCGACGCCCGGAGACCCACGGGGGGTAGCGTCTTTCAAGCTGCTGCTCGAGGCGGGGCGGCTCGGGGCGAGGCGGCTCAAGGCAGGACTGTTCGTGCGCGGGCATGGGCGTGCCATCGGGGTCGGCCGGAGTTGGCCGCCAGCCTGCCGGGCGGTCGCGACAGGTGCATGGCAATCCCGGGGCGCTTGCGTGACACTGCCGGCCCATGCCCGGCGATGTCTGGCCATGTCCGTACGGGCCCGCCCAACGGTCATGCAAGCGTCAGTCCGGGGGTGTATGATGCGCACCCATCTTTTCATCCCGATCAAGGGATATAACCATCCCCGCAGCGGGATTCAACAAAGGAAGATCAGTCGATGTCCAGCTACCTCTTCACCTCCGAATCGGTGTCCGAAGGCCATCCGGACAAGATGGCGGATCAGATTTCCGACGCCGTGCTCGACGCCATCCTGACCCAGGACAAGCGCGCGCGCGTCGCCTGCGAAACCCTGGTGAAGACCGGCGCGGCCATCGTCGCCGGCGAAGTCACCACCAATGCCTGGGTGGACATCGAATCGCTGGCCCGCAAGGTCATCAACGACATCGGCTACAACAATTCCGACGTCGGCTTCGACGGCCACACCTGCGCCATCATCAACATGCTCGGCAAGCAGTCGCCGGACATCGCCGCGGGCGTGGACGGCACCAGCAAGAAAGCCAAGAAGCCGGAAGAACAGGGCGCGGGCGACCAGGGCCTGATGTTCGGCTACGCCTGCAACGAAGCCCCGGAATACATGCCGGCGCCGATCTACTACTCGCACCGTCTGGTCGAGCAGCAGGCCAAGATCCGCAAGCAAAAGAACAGCAAGCTGCCGTGGCTGCGCCCGGACGCCAAGTCGCAGGTCACACTGCGCTACGACAACGCGCACCAGGTCATCGGCCTCGACGCCGTGGTGCTGTCCACCCAGCACGATCCGGGCATCAAGCACAAAGATCTGGTCGAAGGCGTGTACGAGCACATCCTCAAGCCGGTGCTGCCGAAGAAGTGGCTGGAAACGCTGCCGAAGAACAAGGTCCACATCAACCCGACCGGCATCTTCGTGATCGGCGGCCCGGTGGGCGACTGCGGCCTGACCGGCCGCAAGATCATCGTCGACACCTACGGCGGCATGGCCCGTCACGGCGGCGGCGCGTTCTCGGGCAAGGATCCGTCGAAGGTCGACCGTTCGGCCGCCTACGCCGCGCGCTACGTCGCCAAGAACATCGTCGCCGCCGGCCTGGCCGACCGCTGCGAAGTGCAGGTCAGCTACGCCATCGGCGTGGCCGAACCGACCTCGATTTCGGTCACCACCTTCGGCACCGGCAAGATCTCCGACGACAAGATCGAGAAGCTGATCCGCAAGCATTTCGATCTGCGCCCGTACGGCATCGTCAAGATGCTCGACCTGATCCACCCGATCTACCAGGACACCGCCGCCTACGGCCACTTCGGCCGCAAGCCGAAGGAAGTGACCTACGTCGACGCCGCGGGCAAGACCCACACCGCGACCGCGTTCTCGTGGGAAAAGACCGACAAGGCCGACGACCTGCGCAAGGCGGCCGGGCTGAAGTAAGCCTCGGCGCAGCTTCAGCGCAAGAGTCGCAATGTGTGAAGACGAAGGGCGCCGATGGCGCCCTTCGTCGTTTGGCGGAGCGATTGCCCCGTCGATGGCGCTGATGAAGCCGTGAACCGGACCTCGTCGCGCCAGCGCGCAGGACGCCGTTCTCCGCGATTGACCGCGCGAACCGTACATTGTAAAACCGGTCCGATAGTCATCAACGCCGCATCGATACGCCGAACGGCGTGCCGATGACCGTCATTGGATACGCATTCGACCCACAAGGAGACGGACATGTCGAGATCACCAGCAGACGCAGAGCTCGGCCTGATGTATGAGGGATACATAGACGACGTGAATGCCGAAGCCCGTTCCTATCGAAAGAACGATCTCCCGGAAGAAGCGGTGGGGCTCGTCCGGAGCATGTTGCATGAGGACGGCGTTCTGCGCGAGAACCTCATGACCGCCATCGAGAGCGGCAACCTCCAGATGATGACCACCCCGAACGAGGGGCAAGGCGTCTACAGCTTCAGCACGAAAACACTCGCCGTGAGCGCCGAGCATCTGGCGAATGCCGCTCAGGATCATACGATCGAGTACAACCTGCACTTCACCCTTGCGCACGAAAGCCGCCACGCGATCGACGCCGACCTGATCAGGGAAGCGAGCCAGACGCTGAGCGATCGCGTCGTCGCCACAGCCCAACAGGTACCGCCGCACGATTACACCGATATCGCGAGAGATTATCTGGCTCACGACCGGAACTTCGAGGTGGACGCGGAAACGACCGGAATCAACGCCCACGTCTCCAGGGTGCTTGCAAAAAATCCGGAGAAAGAGATCTCGCTCCACGACATCTATCTGATGTCGCCGAAAGACATGGAGCCCTACGTGGATATCCAGCAGACCGAGGCCGGGCCCAGGGCCACGTACAAACACGGGCTGGTGCCTCTGCCAGACGGCATCCATCTCGATGCGGAAAACGAACAGCAGCGAGAGACGATGGGCAGGCTCTTCTACCAGGAGAAGGGCTACGAATGGAGGCAGGGACTCAATGGCGTGCTGAACGCGATCAACCTGGTCGAGAGCCAGAAAACCCTGGATTTTGGCGACGGCAACCAGGTGGACGTTCAAAAGGACCCCCGTTTTCCTCCGCAGATCGATTTCCGTGCGCTCGGCGTCGACCCCCCGGCGGATCCCGCGGAAAGAGTTGGGATGGGCCGCGTCCTCGACAGCAGCCTGCCGAAGCCGAATGAGCAGGGCAGTCCCGATCGGGCCTACTTCGATTTCCTCAGGCAGAAACTGCACCCGGATCAATTCAGCGATGGCGATGTCGCGCATGCGATGCTGAAGGCCAAGCGTGTGGGGTTGGCCGATCCGGCCCACGTCGATGCGGATGCCGTGGGTGGGGATCCTCAGGGCAGGATCTGGATCGGCGGCAGACATGATGGCGAGCGCATATCGCACGACCCCGCTCAAACGCAGCCTTTGGCGAAGACGGCGCAGGATCTGTTGACGCATGCATACGAAGAGTCGCACCGGCCGGCGGAAGAGGCTCCGCAAAAGCAGCGTTTCTGCGCGGTGATGTAACGAGAGGGCTGCAGCGCCCACCGCTTCAAACACGCAGGGCGCCGATGGCGCCCTGCGTCGTCCGGCATGCAGCCATCGCCCTCACGGCCCGAGCAGCGCTCTCGCGACCATGTAGCCGCCGACCAGCAACATCGCGACGAAGAACCAGCGCCGGAACGCCACAGGCTCGATGCGATCGCGGACCGCCTGACCGATGAACATCCCGACGAGCGCGGGCACCACCGCCGCCAGCGACACCAACGCCAGCTCGCGCGGGTAACTGCCCGATACGCCCAGAGCGATCGCAAGCGCGATCGTCGACACCGTGAACGACAGGCCCAGCGCCTGGATGAGTTCGTCCTTGGTCAATCCCAGCGCGCTGAGGTAAGGCACCGCCGGCACCACGAACACGCCGGTGGCGCCGGTCAGAAGGCCGGTGGACATGCCGACGATCGGCGACAGCATGGACTCGGTGCGCGACGAGATCGACAGCCGCGGCAGGCACAGGCCGACCAGACCGTACGCCGCCACTACCGGCCCCAGCGCGACCGACGGCCAGCGCGATGCGCCCGAGGTGAGGAATTGGATGCCGACCGCCGTGCCGACGCACACCAGCACCAGCATCACCGCCAGACGGCGGACGATGCCGCGCACGCTCGGCCCTGCGAGGAATTGCCAGACATTCGTCACCAGCGAAGGCACGATCAGCAGCGCCGCCGCCTGAGCGGGCGGCATCACCAGCCCCAGCGCACCCATCGCCACCGTCGGCAGGCCCATGCCCACGACCCCTTTCACCCAGCCGGCCAGCAGGAAGATGAAGGCGATCAGGACGAGGGTGTCGAGTTGCGGCATCCGTTGTTTCCCAGGGTGAGGTCGCGGCCCTTGTTGACTGCGCAGCCCGATCAAACCATGGGCAGGCCGCTCGAACGTCACGGGCCGATCCGAGGCTCCGGCACCGACGCCGCATCTCGCCGGCACTGCCAGACAACAGCCAGAGCGGCCCTTCCAAGTCATTGATTATCAAAGATCAAGCTGCCGTCATTCGTGGAATGCACATCGCCTTTCTCCTCGCGCGGACAGAGATCCAATCCTCCTTACGGCCTGTAACGCTTTGCTGCACCGCAAATTGACACCGGTATCATTGTGCCGCTGAATAGCCCCCGCCGCACCCAACCCGCCAGCAGGACATCGGTTTGCGCCAAGCGCGGCAGCGGAACAGGGACCCACCACCTCAATCGAAGGGAGTCTTATGAACATCAGACGCACACTACTGGCGAAGGCATTACCGCTCGTCGCCGGTTCGATCGCCCTTGCGCTCAGCGCCAACGTCCATGCCCAGGCCATGGGCTACGCCGCAGGCGCCACCGGCGGCGGCAGCCGCACGCCAGTCAATGTCAGCACCCCCGAACAGATGCGCACCGCCATCAGCGCCTACAGCGGCACCGGCGGTCTGGTGTTGAACTACACCGGACGCTTCAACTTCGCCAGCATCACCGACGTCTGCGCGCAGTGGCAGAAATCGCCGAACGTCGTCGAGATCAAGGACAAGAGCGACATCACCATCCTGGGCGCCAGCGGCTCGTCCGCGAACTTCGGCATCTTCATCGTCGGCAACTCGCAGAACATCATCGTCCGCAACATGACCATCGGCCTGCTGCCGGGCGGCGAAGGCGCCGACTCGATCACCGTCGAAGGCCGCGGCACCGGCCGCATCCCTTCGCGGGTCTGGATCGATCACAACACCATTTTCGCATCGCTCACCAGTTGCCCGGGCGCCGGCGACGCCAGCTTCGACGGCGGCATCGACATCAAGCGCGGCGCAAACCGCGTCACCCTGTCGTACAACCACATCTACAACTACCAGAAGGTGTCGTTGAACGGCCACAGCGACAGCTCGACCGAGCACAACACCGCGCGCACCACCTACTACCGCAACCGCTTCGAGAACGTGCAGTCGCGGCTGCCGCTGCAGCGCTTCGGCCTGAGCCACATGGCGAACAACTATTTCGGCAGGGTCGCGACCTCGGGCATCAACGTGCGCATGGGCGGCGTGTCGCTGATCGAAGCCAACTACTTCGAGAACGTCGCCAACCCGGTGACCTCGCGCGACAGTTCGCAGATCGGCTTTTGGGACCTGCGCAACAACTACGTCGGCCCGGGCATCACCTGGACATCCGGCAGCAGCGGCACGGTCAACGCCACCAACTGGCAGACCACGAAAGCATTCCCCGAAGCCCTGCCCTACAACATGAGCATCGCCCCGGCGACGCAGGTGAAGTGCCTGGTGCTCGCCACCGCCGGCGCAGCCACCAACCTCGCCACCACCGCGCCGCAGTGCGGCTCCGGCGGCGGCACCGCGGCCATCGATCTCAGCGCCCGAAGCAGCAGCAGCGAAGTCGGCCTGACCTGGACCGTCGCGAACATGAGCGTGGCCTCGCAGGAGGTCTATCGCGACACCGACGCCAACCCCAGCGGGCGCGTACGCCTCGCCTTCGTCGGCGCGAATATCCGCAGCTTCAATGACACCGGTGCCACTCCAGGTGTGACGTACTACTACTGGATCAAGAACACCACCGACGGCGTGGTCACCAACTCCAACGCCGCCTCGGGCAGACGCTGACCCGCGATGCGTAGGGAGGCGTGCCCAGGCACGCCGCGCCTGCACACGCAGGGCGCCAATGGGCGCCCTGCGTGGTTGATTCGTTGAAAACCGATGTCCGGCCGATTTCAGAAGTCCGCTTTCATCCAGCTCTGCCCCAGATGCGCCCCCTCCGGCCCGAACCGCCGCTCGATAATCTCGGCGCGATCGTCCGCGATTAGCACCACCGTGCTCGCCCGCGTGCCGTAAATCGGGTGCGCGATGAATGCCGGCGACAGGAACCGCTCGCGCTCCAGACCGATGCCGGTGTCGGGCAGACGGTCGTCCGCGGCGATGGCGGTATCGGCGAGCGCGGCGAAGAGCGGTTCGAGATCAGGTGCGTTGTCCGTCGAAAGATCCGCCGCGGACGACGCGATCCAATCGCCAAGCTTCGTCATCAGCATCGATGTCTTCGGCCACGGCGCATCGAGGGCGCCGTTGGAGACGCCGTGGATGCCAGGTTCGAGCGCGCGCGTCGCGAAGCCGGATCCGCTTGCGGTGTCGGCGCGATTACTCGCGAACGCGAGCGTGTCGTCGTCGTGGACCAGCAGGTTGAACGGGCGGTACTGCATCGCTTCGTTCGCAAGCGACTGCATCGCAGCCTGTACAGCAGCGTCGCTGCGCACGAAGTCGGCGACCAGTTCGCCGCGCGATCGAGCCTCCTGCTCCGGCGGGCGGCGCACATTGGTGACCGCCGCCAGCCGTCGCCCGCGCAGGGCGAGCCAACTGCCGCCGTGCAGGGCATCGCGACCACCGATGATCTGCGGCGCGTCCTGCCATTCGGCCAGCGACAACGTCGGCCGCGCATGGAATTCATCGCGATTGGCCGCGAGAATCAAGCGGTAGCGCGGATGCATGCGCCAGGCGAGTACGATCAGGCACATGACGTTTTTCCGCGGCCTTGCGCGCTACGGACATTCGATGGCATTCGCTCGCTCATGCGCGTCGGAGACAGGAAAGGAGTCTTGAGCATAGCGCGATGCCGATGTCGGGCCGGCTTCAGCCGCGCGCGACCGGCGCATTGATGCCGGGGATGCGCACCGTCTTCAATGCATCCATGAAGCCGTGCTTCTGCGCCAAGCGCTCAGCCTCACTGTAAGCGTGACGTATCCGCTCCGCGTCGCCGCGCGCGATCGCGTTGTCCAGCAGCATTCTGAGCACCATGAAGCGCGTGTAGGACGAACGTGTTTCCGGATCCGCCCTCGTCAACAGCCTGGAACCGATGGCATCCGCTTCATCGTAACGGCCGCGCGCGGTACACACTCTCAGCAGGCTCATGTAGGCGGGCATGACGTAATCGCTGTCCGCGCCGAAGAGATCCGACATTTCCGAGATGGCCCTCCGCGTTTGCGCTTCGGCTTCCGGCAGCTTGTCGAAATGCAGCAGGGTGAGCGCGTATTCGTCGCGGGCATATCCCATCGGCAGACCTTGATGCTGCCCGATGCGGATCGCATCCGACAACAGGGTTTCGGCTTCGCGATACAGCGCATCCCGCCGCTCTGCATCGACCTTGTCGGCGCGCAGCAGCAGCATCGAGGCCAGATCGGTCCTGCGCTTCAGCGCGGCTTCGTGACGCGGACCGTAGGCGCGTTCGAGGATGCCCAGCGCTTTGCGCGCACTTTCCAGCGCGCCGGCGATGTCGCCCTGCTCGAACGCGAGTCCGCCGCGGATCACGATGGCTTCCGCGAGATCCGGATGATGCGCGCCGATCTGGGTTTCGAGGATCCGGGTCCCCTTCTCGATCGCCTCGCGCGAACGCGCGGTCTCGCGCACATAGAACGAGGTCTTGCCGACCATGACCCAGGCGCGCCCGGTTTCCGGATGCGATGGGCCGAAGATCCGCAGATTGCTGTCCAGCGATGCCGATGCCAGCCGGTAGGCCTCGTCCTTGCGGCCAGAGAGCAGCAGGGCGCCGGCAAGATATCTGCGCAAAGTGTTCTGGATCGTCGGACTGCGATCGCCCAGCACCGTCAGCGCACGACGCAGATCCGCCTCCGCCTGCGTGAGCCGGAACAACTGGGTCAGCGCATAGCCGCGCTGACCCAGCAATTCGGCGAGCGCCGGCACGCCGTCTTCCTGCAGCGCTGTTGCGGACGCTACGGACGCATCGAGAATGGCGAGCGCGCCTTTCGTATCGCCGCGCCCCCAGCGCGCACGCGCAAGCTGCATCCGCAGATCGAGCCCGACCAGATCGTCGTCGACGCCGGGCCGCGACGGCAGCGCGGCCAAGGCAGCGCGCACCACACGCTCGGCCTCGGCATGCCGCGCCTGCAGATTCGACAACTGTGCGATCACCGCGTCGGTCCGTGCGGCCTGCAGTCGATCATTCGAGCCGAGCGCCTTCGCTTCCCGGGACAGGCGCGCGGCCGTGTCGTATTGGCCGCCGATCAGATGAGCGCGCGCCAGCGCGGTGAGGCCGCGCGCCAGCAATGCGCTCCGACCCTCGCCCGCCTGCATCCGCAGGCGTCGCTCGGTATCGGCCAGGAGCGTGCGCGAACTCAGCGGCGCGTTGCCGAGCGACGACAGCGTTGCGACGCCCAGCGAACGTTCGAACAGCTGACTCAGCACCTCGGCGTTGGCGGCTTCCTGCTGTGCGCGACGTTGTTGCTGTACGACCGCGACGGTAGCGACCGACGCCGCCGCGACACACGCGACCGACACCAGCAGCGCAAGCGCATGCCGCCGCGCGAAACTCCCGGCCCGATAGACCAGACCGGCGCCGCGCGCCGCGACCGGCACGCCATCGAGCCACGCCTGCAGATCCGCCTGCAGCGCCGCGACATCCGGATAACGTTCGGCGGGATCGTTGCGCACACAGCGCAGCGCGATCGCATCCAGATCGCCGCGCAGCGCCTGCGACAGCGCGCGCGGGTCGCGGGCGCCGCGCATCCGGGCCGCCTCGGTCGTGCCTTCGAGCGCCAGCGCACTGGGCGCACGCGCCGCGACGGCATCGACGGGCGGCATCGCGGCGAACGCCGCGGGTTTGTTGGGCCATTCGCCGCAGAACAGGCGATACAGCATCACGCCCAGCGCATAGAGATCGATCGCGATACTGGGCGCCGCGCCGCGGAACACCTCCGGTGCGGCGTAGGACGCGCTGATGCCGATCCGCACTGCGGCGGCGTCTTCTTTCGGCGACAACAGCGCCGACAAACCGAAATCGAGCACCTTGACGTCGCCATCCTGCGTGACCAGCAGATTGGACGACTTGATGTCCTGATGCAGCACACCGTGCGTGTGGGCGTGGCGAAAAGCGCTGCAGGCTTCGATCATCAATCGCGCCCGCGCGCGCAGATCCGCGCGCTGCGCGTCGCACCAGCGGTCGATCTGCTCGCCATGGATGCGCTGCATCGCCAACCATGGCTGGCCGTCGGCGCTGATGCCCGCGTCGAGCAGCGAAACGATGCCCGGGTGTTCGAGACGGGCGAGATGATTCCGTTCGCGGCCGAACGCCTGCAGCACCGCCGGCGACATCAACTCGGGCCGGATGGTCTTGAGCGCGACCTCGCGGTCGTACAGGCCATCCGCGCGATGCGCCGCATACACCACACCCATGCCGCCGATCTCGATCACGTCATCCACGCGCCAGGCGCCGAGCCGCATGCCGCTGCGCCAGATCGAAACCGCGTCGCCGTTCGCCTCCACCGCATTCTCCTCGTGGCGCGAAGCGAACCACTCCAGCGGCGAAACGAAGGTGTCGGGCATGGCATCCGCCGCCAGCAGGGCGGTCAATGCCGCGCAAAGATCCGGGTCCTGCGCCCTGAGTGCGTCGAGCGTGTGCGGCAGATCCGCCTGCGGCATCTCCGCATAGCGGTCGAAAAGATCCAGGGCTCTTGCGGCGAGCTCGTCGTTGGGGGTCATCGAGTGTCGGTCGTCTAGTGTCGGTCGTCAGCCGCGGCGGAAAGCGCGGAAGCACAAGGGTCGCGCGCATGCGCGCCCGCACCTTCGAATTCGCGATGCCGGGCATCGACCGGACATGTCGCGCGGGGCCATGCGGACAAACGCATGCCGCCTCAGTCCGATTCGGCCGTGGACGGCATGTCCGGCACCTCGCCCAACTGTGTGAAGAGGAACGCACGGGCTTTGCGCCAGTCGCGCCTCAGCGTGCGATCGGTCACGCCCAGCACATCGGCGATCTCGCTTTCGTCCAGACCGCCGAAATAGCGCATCTCGACCAACTGCGCCAGGCGCACGTCCAGCCGCGACAGCCGCGTCAATGCGGCATCCAGCACGATCATTTCCTCGAGCGCGCCGTCCTGACCGGCATCGATCTCCTCGTCCAGCGACACCGCGCGCTGGCCGTCGCCGCGCTTTTCGGCCAGATCCCTGCGCACCTCGTCCATCAGCACGAAGCGCATGGCGCGCGCGACCAGCGCGGTGAAATGCCGGCGGTTCTCGACGTTGAAGTGCGCGCCGCTCAATCGCAACCAGCTTTCGCTGACCAGCGACGTGGCCGAAATCCTGCCGGACATGCGCTGGCGGATCTGCGCGCGCGCGATCCGGTGCAGATCGCCGTACAGCAATCCGTAGATCCGATTCCAGGCGCCGTCTTCGCCCGCCTGTGCGTCGATCAGCAGGCGGGTGATGGACTCGGGCGAGTCGATGGGCTGGTCGATCGGTAGATCTGTCTGCGAATCCGTCCGCGAACCCGTGTCCGTGATGGCCATTGCTACCTCCATGTCCGGAAACCGATTCCTCTTGCGAATAACAACCCAAGTAAAGCACAGCCGATCCCCCTGCGCACACCAGGCCCCATGCCATCGACCCGGGTCCAGGCACCTGCGCCCCGCGAGAAGGAGTTCGATGAAGACCGCCAGCGACATCGCAGGCCGCCGCCCGCCGCAGATCCAATCGGCGCGGACCAAACCGCCTCGTCCCCAATCGCATGGGCCGCAGCGCGCATGACCGCGACCCCTCTGTACCGCTCGGAAGTGCTCGATGCCAAGCGCAACCGCTGGCTGGGGAACCTGATCCTGCGCCAGCCCCTGTCGCACTGGACCTTGACCTGGATCGCGATCGGCACGGTCGCGATCGCGGTCGCCTTCCTCTATGTCGGGGAATACGCCCGCAAAGCCCGCGTCGAGGGGCGTCTGGTCGACATCCCGACGGCGGTAGCGGACGGCAGCGCCGGCCTGGAAGCGGAACTGATGGTGCCCGAAAGCCTGTTGGCCGCGGCCGTGGTCGGCAGCGAAGTCCAACTCCGGTATCCGGCGTTCCCGCATCAGCACTACGGCCAGTATCGCGGCCGCATCGTCCGCATCTCGCGCCAGCCCATTCCGTCCGCACCGACCGGCTCGGCCGATGCCGCGCCTGGACGCGCTCCGGGCATCTATCGCGCCACCGTCTCGCTCGAACGCCAGCGCGTGCGCAACGACCGCGGCATCGAACGCGACCTGCATCCGGGACTCACGGTGCAGGCCGACGTCATCGTCGAACGACGCCGACTGTACGCCTGGCTCTTCGAACCCTTCTCGCGACTGCGCGAACGGCTGCGCGGTTAGACGCCGCAGCCGCTATCGCGACCCGATCACTTCCGACAGCCTTCAAGGAGACCGCCATGTCGAATCCGCAGAAAACCGTCTTCATCTACACCATGCCCGGCGACTGGCATGCGATCCTCGCCGAAGCGGCGCTGAAACAGCGCGGCCACCGCGTTCTGCGCTATTTCGGCACCGACTTTCCGGCCCTGGCCGACATCGAATTCGAATACAGCGGAAGCGGCGAATCGCTGCAACTGCACACGATCGACGGCAGCTACCGGCTGTCCGAATTCGATGTGGTCTGGAACCGGCGCATGACCGCGCCCAAGCTGCCGACCGGCATCGATCCGCGCGACCGCGATTATGTGTCGCTACAACTGCGCTTCGGCGATGCCTCGCTGCGCAGCCTGCTGCGCGATGCGTTCTGGATCAATCCTTACGACGCCGCGCGCAATGCCGACCACAAACCCAAACAGCTGCAACTGGCGCTGCGCAATGGCCTGAAGATTCCGGAAACCCTGATCAGCAACCGTCCCGAAGCGATCCGCCGCTTCATCGACGCGCATCCCAGCGTGATCCACAAACCGCTGGTCGGCTCGGCCTGGGAAGAAGGCGACAAAACGCTGTCGACCTATACCGCGCGGGTTCGCGCCGAAGATCTCCCGAACGAAACGCTGCTGCGCGCCGCGCCCGGCATCTTCCAGGTGCAGGTGCGGAAACAGTTCGAGGTCCGCGCGCAATTCTTCGGCGCCAGCTACTTCGCGCTGAAGATCGACTCGACGCGCATCGAATACGGCGAAATGGATTGGCGCCTGCACCAGAACGGCGCCATGACCGACGGCAGCGTGACCCTGCCCGATGCGGTCTACCGCGCCTGCATGAAACAGCTCCAGAGCCTGGGTCTGGTCGCCGGCGCTTTCGATTTCATCGTCACGCCCGAGGATGAATGGATCTATCTTGAAGTGAACGAAGCCGGGCAATTCATTTTCGTCGAACAGTGGCACACGGAATTCACCCTGTTCGATGCCCTTTGCGACTTCATCGAAAGCGGAGATGCCGCGTTCGAATATCGCCAGAAACCGAACGCGCAGCGGCTTGCCGATCTGATCGAGACCGTGAAACCGGAACTCGTCAGCGAACAGGACGCCTCGCGCCGCGCCACGCTCGCCCAGACATCCGCCGAAACGCCCTGCGAAGCCTCAGCAGAAGCGCAGGCCGAGGCGGCGTGAACCCCATCGCGCCCGCGGACGCGCGGGCAGCGGTCGTCGCTTCCGTGAAGTTACTGCACTGGAGCGGCGTCGATCCGTGACAACGATACGTCACCCTGCATTACCACCTGATTGGAGAAACACCGTGGATAACAAGCAAGACCGTGTGCTTGGCCGCCTGCTGGCGGTCGAAGAACTGACCGAAGTCGCCGGCGCCAAGACCTATCCCATCGGCGAAACCAACTCGATCGCCGACAGCGGCACGTCGGCCGACAGCGGCACCACCGCCGATAGCGGCACCTCGGCGGACAGCGGCACGCTGGCCGACAGCGGCACGACGTCGGACAGCGGCACCACCGCCGACAGCGGAACCGCTGCGGACACCAGCCCCAATCCGTTGGCGCGCGACGCTCCGACCGACTGGTGATCGATCGATCCATGCGCGGCGGATGCATACGCCGCGCATGACCGCAGCAAGGTCGCAAACCGCGACAGGAATCCGGTCTCGCCCGGCGCCACGAATTCACGGACGAATGCCGGGCATCGCATCCACCGCCTTTCGAGGCGCCATCTCATCTCAAGGATCGATATGAACGACAAAGAACAGCGCGTACTCGGCCGCGTCCTCGCCGTCGAGGAAACCCGCGCCGTATCGGGCGCGAAACCGACCTCGACACTGACCGATCAGCTGACGACCAAAGAGGCCGACAGCATCGTCTGGTTCGATCACCCGGAGCCTTGAATCCGGGCGAACGCTCCTCTGCGCTGAAAGCCGAACCGCGGCCCATCCGCGAAGGATGACGCCGGGATTCGCAACATCGATCCATTCGACCGCGCGCAACGTCTCCCGGCTCTGCCGGAACCGGCATCCATCGACGCGCGGCGACCTACCCATCACAGGAAACCATCATGAAGAAAGCAAACGGAAATCGTGTTCTCGGTCGCGTGCTCGCCGTCGAGGAAACGCGCGATGTCAGCGGCGCACGCCCCATCATTTCGACCATCATCGATATCGACGATATCGAGACTTCCCCGCAGTCCGACATTTCCGACGTGAACTCCGACCAGACCGATCCTGTGGGCGACAGCGGCACGGTGCAGGACACCGGCGCGTTCTCCGACAGCGGCACCGTCGACGACACCGGCGTGCTGCAGGACTGCGTTTCGTCCGGCACCCGACGGGACATCTGCCTTTCGCCCGCCGACTGAGCCTCAACGGATCGAGCCTCGGCAGAGCGGCATCGAAGATCGCCGCAACCGAGGCAAGACCAGACTCCCCGCGCGCTCCGGCGGGGAGTTTTACAGCCCTACCAACGGACACGCCATGCCCACCCTCAAAAGTCTGATGCAAGCCGAAGCCGCGCAATGCGGGCATACCTGCCTGGCCATGGTGCTGGACTATCACGGCCATCAGATGGATGCACTCGCGCTGCAGCGCGAATACCCGACATCGATGCGCGGCGTGACCCTGGCGACATTGATCGACGATGCGCACGCCGCCGGCCTGCAGTGCCGCGCGCTGCGGATCGAACTGGAAGAAATTCCGCAGCTGGAAACGCCGTGCATCCTGCATTGGGACATGGATCATTTCGTGGTGCTGGCGAAAGCGTCGGCCACCGATGTCGTGATCCACGACCCCGGCACCGGCGTGCGCAGGATGCGTTTGAGCGAACTGTCCGCACATTTCACCGGTGTCGCGCTGGAGCTGTCGCCGACGACGACCTTCGCCAAACGCAAACTGGACGACGGCATTTCGCTGCGCCATCTGGTCGGCCAGGTCCGCGGCCTGAAGCGTTCCGCGGCGCAGATCCTATCGCTGTCGCTGGTCCTGCAACTGTTCGGCTTACTGACCCCGTTCTACATGCAGTGGATCCTCGACGATGTGCTCGTCACCCAGGACAAGGATCTGCTGTGGCTGATCAGCGTCGGCTTCGTGCTGTCGATGCTGGTGACCGCCTCCATCGGTTGGCTGCGCAGCTGGTGTCTGGCCTATCTGTCCGCGCGCGTCGGCATGCAGTGGTTCGGCAGCATCCTGGCGCATCTGCTGCGCCTGCCGATGGGGTATTTCCAGAAGCGCCATCTGGGCGATGTGGTCTCGCGGATGGAATCGGTGCATGCGATCCAGAACACACTCAGCTCGAGCTTCATCGAAGCCCTGCTCGATGGCGTGATGGTGGTGATCGCACTCGCGATCATGGCCAGCTACAGCTGGAAACTGCTGATCCTCAGCGTCATCGCGGTCGGTCTGTATCTCGCGCTGCGCTGGGCGACGTTCCCGGTGATCCGCCGCCTGTCCGAGCAGCAGCTCGCGGCCGGCGCGAAACAGAACACCCATCTGCTGGAATCCATCCGCGGCATCCAGGCGCTGAAACTCAACGGCGCGGAATCGATGCGTCGCGCGACCTTCGACACGCTGATGGCCGATACCGCAAATGTCGGCCTGGACATGCAGCGGTTCACGCTGCGCTTCGGCTTCGTCAACCAGATGCTCTTCGGCATCGAGCGCGTGGCCGTGGTCGCGCTGGCGGCCATGCTGGTGATCCAGGGCCACATGAGCGCAGGCATGCTGGTCGCCTATCTGTCCTACAAGGATATGTTCACCGGCGGGATCAGCCGCTTGATCGACACCTGGATCTCATTACGCACCCTGCGCGTGCAGGCGGAGCGTCTTGCCGACATCGTGCTCACCGAGCCCGAAGCCGCAGTCGTGCGCGACAGCCATCCATTGCCCAACGATCCATCGCTCGACCTGGAAGTGCGCGGCGTTCGCTATCGTTTCAGCGATTCCGATCCGCAGGTGATCGACGATTGCAGTTTCACAGTGTCGGCGGGCGAAACCATCGCCGTGGTCGGCCCCTCGGGCTGCGGCAAGACCACGCTCATGAAACTGATGCTGGGTCTGCTCAGACCGCAGGCGGGCCAGGTGTTCGTCGGCGGCCGCGATCTCGCCGACCTCGACCTGCGTCATTACCGTCGGGTGATCGGCGCGGTGATGCAGGACGACCAGCTGTTCGCCGGCTCGATCGCCGACAACATCGCCTTCGGCAGCGAAGATCTCGACATGGCCCGCATCCGGGATGCGGCGCAGGCCGCCGCCGTCCACGACGATATCCTGCGGATGCCGATGCAATACCAGACGCTGATCGGCGACATGGGCGCCGCGCTGTCCGGTGGGCAGAAGCAGCGCATCATTCTGGCGCGCGCGCTCTACAAATGCCCGAGCATCCTGTTCCTGGACGAAGCCACCAGCCATCTGGACGAGGACTCGGAGCGCGCGGTGAACGAAGCGGTGAATCGACTGCGGCTCACCAAGATCCTCATCGCGCATCGCCCGGAAACCATCGCCAGCGCCGACCGCGTGCTGGTGATGGCGGACGGTCGCATCGAACGCGAATACCGGCCTGCGGAGCGCGCGCTGCGGCTGGTGGATGATGCAGATTCCCCTGACGGCGAAGCGCCTCTGGTACGGAGCGAACTGCGGGCCTGACACGGGCCGATGCCCCGGTCTTCGCCCCTGATGCTCGTGCTGTCCCGACATGCGGCAGGCGCCATGTCCGCGCCTGTTGCACCGCAGCATCCATGCGTGTTATTGAATGAACGAGAGGCTCCACCCTCGATCAACATCCACACGGGATCGCTGCATGACGCAAAGATTCGACGAGATGCACGACGACGCTGGCGCGCCGCGCCCGCACTACCGCGTTTTCGACGAATGGCTGCGCAATACCTCCGAGCCGGTGATCCGGAACAAGCGCCACGAGGCCGAGATCGCCTTTCATCGGGTCGGCATCACTTTTTCGGTTTACGGCGAGGAATCCGGCAACGAACGCCTGATCCCCTTCGACATGGTGCCGCGGATCGTGCCCGCCGCCGAATGGCGGATGCTGGAAGCCGGGCTGCGGCAGCGCGTGCATGCATTGAATCTATTTCTGGGCGATGTCTACGGCGAGCAGCGGATCCTGCACGACGGTCGCGTCCCCACCGACCTGGTGCTCAACAACGCCGAATTCCGCCGCGAAATGTGCGGCCTGCGCGTGCCGGGCGGCGTGTATTCGCATATTTCCGGCATCGATCTGGTGCGCGCCGGCGACGGCGAATACTACGTGCTGGAAGACAATCTGCGGGTGCCGTCCGGCGTGTCGTACATGCTGGAAAACCGGCGGATGATGGCGCGGCTGATTCCCGAACTGTTCGCGCGTCAGCAGATCGCGCCGGTCGAACGTTATCCCGACGCATTGC
Organism: uncultured Thermomonas sp.; assembly: GCA_966203835.1. GTDB lineage: Bacteria > Pseudomonadota > Gammaproteobacteria > Xanthomonadales > Xanthomonadaceae > Lysobacter_I. The sequence continues at coordinate 6,194 of CBIHKW010000053.1, read as the reverse complement.
TCAGCACGCTGCGCGAAGCCGCGCCGGAAGGCATCGACGACCCGGTGGTCGCGGTGTTGACCCCGGGGTCGGCCAATTCCGCGTATTTCGAGCATGCATTCCTCGCCCAGCAGATGGGCGTGGAGCTGGTGGAAGGCGCCGACCTGTTCGTGCGCGACGACACCGTGTACGCGCGCACCACGCGCGGCCCGCAGCGGGTGCATGTGATCTACCGGCGGATCAACGACGATTATCTCGACCCCACCGTATTTCGCTCCGAATCGATGCTCGGCGTACCCGGTCTGTTCGGCGCCTATCGCGCCGGGCGGGTGACGCTGGCGAACGCGCCGGGCACCGGCGTCGGCGACGACAAATCGGTGTATCCGTACGTCCCGGAGATGATCCGTTTCTATCTCAGCGAAGAACCCATCCTGCACAACGTGCCGACCTGGCAGTTGCGCAAAGAAGAAGACCTGCGCTACGTGCTGGACCATCTGCCGGAGCTGGTGGTGAAGGAAGTCCACGGCGCCGGCGGTTACGGCATGCTGGTCGGGCCCGCGTCGACGAAGGCGGAGATCGAAGAATTCCGCCAGCGCATTCTCGCATCGCCGTCGAACTACATCGCGCAGCCGACGCTCTCGCTGTCGACCTGCCCGACGTTCGTCGAAAGCGGGTTGGCGCCGCGGCATATCGATCTGCGGCCGTACGTGCTGTCTGGCAAACGCATCCAGGCGATGCCCGGCGGGCTCACGCGCGTAGCGCTGCGCGAAGGTTCGCTGGTGGTGAATTCGTCGCAGGGCGGCGGGACCAAGGACACTTGGGTATTGGAGAGCTGACTGCATGTTGTGCAGAACCGCCGACGATCTGTACTGGGTGTCGCGACACATGGAACGCGCGGAGAACACCGCGCGCCTGATCGACGTCACCACCCGCATCGCGATGCTGCCCGAGCGTCTGGATCGTGGCAAAGCCCTGGCCGCGCCGTGGCGGCGCGCGCTGGATGCATTGGGCGCGGTCGACACTTGTCTGAAACGCTACGGCAGCATCGACGCCGACAGCGTGCTGGATCATCTGCTGCTGTCGCCGGACAATCCATCGTCGATCTACAGCTGCCTGCGCGCTGCGCGCGAAGCCGCACGCGCGCAGCGGGTGGCGATCACGTCGGAAATGTACGAAGACCTCAACACGTCATGGCTGGAGATGCGCGGGCTCGGCGCCGCCAGCATCGGCCGCGAAGGGCTCAGCAATATCCTCGAACGGGTGAAGAGCCGCTCGGCATCGTTCCGCGGCGTCACCATCGGCACGCTGGGCCGCGGCGAGGGTTATCACTTCATGCAGTTGGGCGTGTTCATCGAACGCGCGGAATGGGCGATCCGTCTGCTCGATGTCGTCGGCAGCGACGGCGATCTGCCCGAAAGCGGCGAAGCGCGCGACACCATCGAATACTTCCAGTGGAGCGCGCTGCTGCAATCCTTGTCGGCGTTCGAGACCTACCGCCGCCTGCACCGGCAGTCGGTCACGCCCGCGGGCGTCGCCGAAGTGATGCTGCTGCACGATGCCAATCCGCGCTCGCTGCAGACCTGCACCCACAGTCTGCACCAGGTATTGACCACACTCTCTGGCGGACAGACGCTGGAAGTGGTGCGCCAGGCTGGCGCACTGTCGGCGCACACGCGCTATGCTCGGATCGACGAAATCATCGCCGACGGGCTGGAACCCTGGCTGCAGAATGCGATGGAACGCCTGGACCGCCTGGGCAACGCCATCCATCGGCAATTCATGACCGCCGTCGATACCACGGAGTCGCGCCCGCAGGTCAAAGCGCCATCCCACCCGCCATCGCAACTTCAATTCCAGGCGCAGACCTTGGCCTGATCCGCTTCACATCGCAGCGTCGTTACGGGCAAAATCGGCGCTGTATTTCCGCGGGTACCGCTTCACCATGACTTACTGCATCGGGTTGAATCTCGAACACGGCCTCATTCTGGCCTCCGACTCGCGCACCAATGCCGGCGTCGACGATATCCGCCGCACCGGCAAGATGCGGCTGTTCGTCTCCGAAGGCGAATACGTGGTCGCGGCGCCGTCGGCGGGCAACCTGTCGCTGACCCAGAACGCACTCAATCTGATCGAACAGCGTTCCACGCTGGATGGCGGGCGGCCGGGCATCGGCAAGGCGACCTCGATGTTCGAGGTGGCGCAGATGGTCGGCGACGCGCTGCGCGAAATCCGCAAACGCGACGAGGCCTACCTGCGCGACAGCGGCATCGATCCAAGCGGGAGTTTCATCGTCGGCGGCCAGATCCGCGGCGAGGCGCCGCGGCTGTTCCTGGTGTATTCGGAAGGCAACTTCATCGAAAGCTCGCCGGAAATGCCCTATTTCCAGACCGGCGAAAGCAAGTTCGGCAAACCCATCCTCGATCGCGTCATCACCCCGCAGACCTCGCTGAGCGAAGCCTGCAAATGCGTGCTGGTGTCGTTCGACTCGACCATGCGCTCGAACCTCTCGGTCGGCCCGCCGCTGGATCTGCTGCTGTACCGCCGCGACAGCTTCAGCGCGAACCTGCGCCAGCGTCTGGTGGAAGACGACCCCTACCTGCAGACCATCCGCCGCGAGTGGAACGAAACCCTGCGCCGCGGCGTGCGCGAACTGCCCAGCCCGGAGTGGCTGCGCGACGCGGAGGATTGAGCGAAGCGTATCGCGTCGGTCCAATGCGCGATTCGATCCCGACCCGAACGAACTAGCCCGAGGGCCAGACCAACGACCGGTGCAACTGCGCGCCGGCCCATGCGCCATCGCCGACGGCAAGCGAAATGGAGTGCGGTATCCGCGCGACATCGCCGCAGGCGAAGACGCCGGGGATGCTGGTTTCTTTCGCCTCATCGGTCTGAATCTGGGCCCCCATCGGAGTTTCCATCAGCACGCATCCCACCTGCTCGGCGATGGGCGTCGAAGGCGCATTGCGCGCAGCGGTGAACAAGCCGGCGAACGCCAACCGCCTGCCGTCGACAAGCAGCACGTCGGCATGGTCTTCGATCAGCGCGATCTGCGTGGGCTCGATCGAAACCCCGCGCTGCGTCAGTTCCTGCTTGGCCTGATCGTCGAGCTCAAGCGCGCCGTTGAGAAGGAACGTGATCCGGCCCCACTCGGGCAGAAGCTGCGCCTGATGCACGGACATCGCACCGGTGGCGATGACGCCGATATTGCCTTGGTCCAGTTCATAGCCATGACAGTAGGGACAATGGAACACGCTCGTTCCCCAACGCTCCGCCAAACCGGCGACATCGGGCAAGACATCGGAAACACCCATCGCCAACAGCAGGCGCCGCGCATGATGGACATCGCCATCGTGCGTCGTCACCGCGAATGCATCCTTCTCGCCCGATGCGTTCAGCGCATGACCATCGATCCAGGTCAGCGTCGGATAGGCTTCGAGCTGCGCGCGTGCGTTGCTCGCGATCACGGCCGGATCGACGCCATCCTGACCCAGAAATCCGTGCGAATGTGTTGCCGCGCGATTGCGCCTGCGTCCGGCATCGATCACCAGCACGGTGCGACGCGCCCTGAGCAGTTGCAGGGCCGCCGCCATGCCCGAATAACTGCCGCCGATGATGATCGCGTCGTATTTCATGATTTTTTTCTCCCGAGTCCCCGCGCGCCGCGCCTCTGCGCGAAATCCGCAGCCAATGCGGCCAGCGAAACCGAAGCGAATCTCTCCATCAGCAAGGCTTCGGCTTCTTCGAAGGCATCGTCCAGCGCCGCATTGACCACTTGCTCGACCAGACACTCGGGATGCTCGCTGCGATTGCCGATGGCGAACAGCGCCGGCTCACCGAGCGCTTCATGCAGTTGACGAAGCGTGACGGCGGCAAGATCCGCGTTGATCCGCCAACCACCCGCGTGGCCGCGATCCGCAGCGACCAGCCCGGCGTCCCGCAACAACCCCATGGTGCGTCTGACCACGACGGCATGCGTGCCGAGACACTGCGCCAGCGCGTCGGATGTCATCGGCGCACCGTGGTCCGCCATGTGCAACAGCGCGTGAAGAACGCCGGAAAGTCGACTGTCTCTTTTCATGTAACAAATGATGTTACATTAATCCGCAGACGTCAACATCTTCGACTTTGGAGGTTTTCTTGTCCTCGTTCTCCGATCCCCAGGCCGTCGCCCGTTATGCCGAAAGCCCTGTCAGGCAGGTTCCCGGATTCCACGCGCTTCAGCAGATGACGACACTGCTCCTGGCCGAGCGCGTGCCCGAGGATGGCCATGTTCTGGTGCTCGGTGCCGGTGGCGGTCTGGAGCTGAAAGTCTTCGCCGAAGCGCAGCCCGGATGGAAATTTCTGGGCGTCGATCCGTCGGCGGAGATGTTGAAACTCGCGGAAGCCACGCTGGGTCCACTCGCATCCCGCGTCGAACTGCTTGAAGGCTATATCGACGACGCGCCGGACAGCGCGTTCGACGGCGCTACCTGTCTACTCACTTTGCATTTCCTGCCGGCGGAGCAACGCCTGCACACATTGAGAGAATTGAGGCGCCGCTTGAAACCGGGCAGCCCGCTCATCGTCGCGCATCACAGTGTTCCCCAAGCCAAGGGCGAGAAATTGCGCTGGCTGCAGCGATACGCGGCATTCGCAGCGGCGTCCGGCATTGTCTGGCCGGATTCGAGGAGCACGAGTGAAGTGATCGAGGCCATCGACGCTCGGCTTCCTGTACTCACTCCCGAGCAGGACGTTGCATTGCTGCAGGAAGCCGGCTTCGAGTCGATCGAACTGTTCTATGCGGGATTCACGTTCAGGGGGTGGGTGGCGTACGTGCCGTCTTGAAGGAAGCGGTGTGTTGCACGTCAGATGCAACGACTTCAGCCGAAACCCATGCTCTGCGCCTGCCGTGGCTCCCGTTGCGCTGAAAACGATCGACACCCTGATCAAATGCAATGGACTATCTGAAAATCCGGCATTTGAAACAAAAAAACTCAACCCGCCCTCTGTGTTCCTTCTCCTGCATTTTCTTCCCTGATCCCGCTGCTCGATCCGGGCCATATCGTTAGTGGTCGCAACTTGCGCTTGCCAATATCGGGCGACCGCCTCTACTCTGCAACGGGCTTTTTTTGCGGCGAGGCCGAATTTCCAATGCGTCTACTGCACTCGTTCATTTCCACACGGCACTCGGCAGAGAACGGCATCGGTCGACTCGTCGTCGCCAGGATGCATGCGGTTTCGATTCTGCGTTGATCGCAATGGACACTCGGACCGAGCGGGCGCTCCTGATGATCACGAACCGCTTCCGCGAACCATTGGCGCTCCCCGAGCTGGCCGCCGGAGTCGGGCTGTCGCCGTTCCATCTGCACCGGCTGTTCAAAAGCGATACCGGCGAAACACCAGCGACGTATTTGAACCGCGTGCGACTCGAACATGCAGCGCACCTGATGATCGTACTTCCGGATGCACCGCTGATGCAGGTCGCAATCGAAAGCGGCTTCACCTCGGCAGCCACGTTCTCGCGCGCTTTTCGCCAGTATTTCAAGCAGACCGCTTCGGATTATCGCCGACACAGGCGACTCGACATCGGCACAGCCGCTTCGCCGCCGGCACTTTCGCTGCGCACCCTGCCATCGCGAAAACTGCGCGTGGAGCGCTGCGCGCTGAACGAAGATGCTTTGAGTGCAGGCTATGCTCGCCTCCGGCAACGATGCCCGGGCACGCAACTCGCAGGCCTGGGGATATTCGTCGATGCGCCGTTCCATCTGGATCGCGGTATTTGCCGCCACTATCTGGCGCTTGAAGATGCCTCCTGCACCGACGAAACCAATGCCTTTTTGTTGCCGGGCGGCCTCTACGCCTGCTTGCGCGTCACAGGCGACCTGGATGCATTGACTCGCGAAATTCTGCGCTTCAAATCATCGGACCTGGACCCATCGCCATATGCGCTCGGGTCGACCTTGGCGTTCGAGCGGATCGTACTCCCGCAGAACGGCGAAAGATTCGACTATCGCCGATGCGAACGCGATGTGTTCATCAAGGTGAGGCGCAAGCACGAACGGGTGATATAGCCGTCGCGTACGCACCGCAAGATTCGCAAAGTCTATCGTCCGCCATCCGCCTACCCTCATCGGCAGTCACCCCACTGCGGTATCCCGCTGCCATGGCAAAATTCGTCCGCTACTGGTTCTATCCGCTGCTGCTCACCGTCACACTGGTTGCCGCCCTCTTCACCC
>CBIHKW010000052.1:0-27915 GCA_966203835.1 uncultured Thermomonas sp. | reverse complement strand
GTTCTTAGGGCATTGTTGACGATGTATTGCCAATCCTCTCCTTTAGCACTTTCTGGACCGATTACAGGCGCGGGCTTCTGCGTCGCTGCTGAAGGAGCTGGCGCAGGCAATTGGCTGCTTTGGGGCTCATGGGGCTGCTGAGGCCCCGAACAAGATGACAGAAGAAGTAGTGCGGCGACTGCGAGAGATGGTGCTGCGAGTAGCTTCATAATCTGCCCTTGACGGCTAACGCCTGAGTTAAGCCGCGCCGAAGGCGTCGACTTGAATGATTAGTTAGGCCGCCGCCAAAGATCCAAGAGCTACAACACAATATCTTGAACTGACACTTCGGACACGAGCCCATTGACGACAAGGACACCGATGCCTTGCTCCTCGTCAAGCGGGGAATCGATGACGAAGCCGATCATCCTCTTGGCCGAATTTCGCGAAAGCAGAATGCAGACGTGATGAAGCGAGACGAGCTGTCCGACTGCGACTGAAGGCACCGGGGATTCCGGAAATGCGTCTAGACAGTACTGCTCCACCGAGGCCTCTACTTGACTGACGATATGCTCGAGGTTCTCGATCAGTTCCCTGTACGCTGCGCGGCAGACATCAGTAATCACTTCTCCCTCGTCGGCCTCTACCCTGAGCAAAGTGGTCAAGTCTTTGCCGAAGAAGCGCAAGCGAAAGGCTCGATGCCAGGTGTAGTCGAAGCTCAATTGCCCTAGGACGGGGTCGGTGATTGTTTCCATGCGGCCTAACGCCTGAGTTAAGCCGCCCCACAGCGGGGCGGCGACAGCGTGCAAGCGTAGCATCGTAGCCCGGGAGGGGCCGCAGGCCGCACCCGGGAGCTTTTCGAATAACGTGCGTGTCTTCATCCCGGGTATCCCTTTGGTGACACCGGGGCTATGGTGCTACCGCAGCGGACCTGCTTCATCCGATCACGCCGTCCAGTCTGAGACGCGACCTGATCCGACTGAGCGCGACCGGCGTCACCCTCACATAACTCGCGATGTCCCGCTGTCGGACGATCGAAGCGATACTGGGATGGTTGCGGATGAAGCTGAGATATCGGTCTCTGGGCGACAGGGTCAGGAGCTCCATTTCCCTGAGTTCTTTCCGTTGGCCATACAGCTTGAATGCATTGCCCAATGCGCGCTGCCATTCGATGTGCCGCTCCGCGAGCCGCAGAATGGCGCGATAGTCGATCTGATCGACATGCGTCTGGGTTTCGGCATAGGCGGAGTAGCTGGCGACGCCGTTCTCGTCGAGTGCCGTCAGGCTTGCGAAACAGACTCCGCTCTCGGCGAATCCCTTGATCCAGCAATCGCCGCCGCGCGTCTCGTACACCATCTTGATCAGGCCCGTGCTCACGACGAAGACGCTGGGCATCGTCTCGCCAGTGAGGAAGAGCGTTTCGCCGCGCCTGAGTCGGCGTTTCAGCACTGATCGTTCGAATTCTCCCCATTCCGGAAGGTCGGAGCCCGCCAGGCGACGGAAGACTTCTGCTGTTGTAACGGGCAGTGCGTCCAAATCGTTAACCCAGGTTATCGATCACGGGTGCGCGGATCGGGAAGATTGCCGCATCGGGAATTTCAGGAATGAGTGCCATGCGTTTCTTGCTGCTGCCACCGGTCTGCATGTTGATGTTCGTCGGATTGATGTATGGGCTTCACCGGGCGGCCCCTGTCGCGAGTCTAATACCGCAGCCCCTCAATTGGGCGGGTGTCGCGATCATGGTCGCCGGGCTCGGGATGGCCCGATCGCATGCGCGTCTGTTCAAGCGGGTCGGCACGAACATCAATACATTCGCTGAGCCCGGGGTATTGGTGACAGTAGGGCTTTTCGCCCGGACCCGAAATCCGATGTACCTGGGAATGATCGTTTGCCTCGTCGGCGTAGCCTTCGTGCTGGGATCGCTTTCGCCTTTGATCGGACCGCTGGGGTTCTTCCTCCTGGCGAACCGCTGGTATGTTCCTCTGGAGGAAAAGGCGATGGCGAAGAAATTCAGGAGCGTGTACGCCGACTACAAGCAAAGCGTTCCCCGGTGGTTGTAGGGGGGCGGGATGATCGTCGCCGGACGCAGCGCGCGCTCTGCGACTGCGGTGCGATTGCCGGCCCATGTCGAAAGTCAGGGGTGATCCGCACTTGCGCCAGCCGGCTACTCCCCCAATATCGACCTCTCGTCTCCCCCACAGCGACGCCCCATGACCCTGCATCAGGCTGAACAGCCGTCCGGCGACAGCGCCGAGACCGGCACCCCTTCGTCCACTCCACCCGCACTTAAAGTCGAAGGTCTCGGCAAGCGCGTGCGGCTGCCGACCACCGAACTGACCATCCTTGAAGGCATCGGCTTCGAGATCGCGACCGGCGACAGCGTCGCGATCATCGGCGCCTCCGGTTCCGGCAAAAGCACGCTGCTGGCGCTGATGGCCGGCCTGGACACGCCCAGCGACGGCCGCGTGCTGCTGGACGGCGCGCCGCTGTCGACGCTGGACGAAGACGGTCGCGCGAAGGTGCGCGGGGAAAAGGTCGGCTTCGTGTTCCAGAGTTTCCAGTTGCTGCCTTCGCTGACGGCACTGGAAAACGTGATGCTGCCGCTGGAGCTGCGCGGCGACGCCGATGTCGACGGCCCGGCGCGCGAAATCCTGCGCAAGGTCGGGCTGAGCGAGCGTCTCGACCACTACCCGCGCCAACTCTCCGGCGGCGAGCAGCAGCGCGTCGCGTTGGCGCGCGCGTTCGTGACCCGGCCGGCGCTGTTGTTCGCGGACGAGCCCACCGGCAATCTCGACACCCGCACCGGGCAGGCGATCATCGAACTGCTGTTCGGCTTGAACGCCGACGCCGGCACCACGCTGGTGTTGGTGACGCACGACGAACATCTGGCGTCGCGCTGCCATCGCGTGCTGCGGTTGGACAGTGGTCGGTTGGTGTCGGCGTGAGTGCGGTGATGCGCGGCGAAGCGTTTTGCGCAACGCAAAAGGCAAATCCCCCCGTCGCCCGCTTCGCGGACGCCGACCCCCTTTTTCAAAGGGGGTATAGCGATGCGTTCCTTCCGAAGAATACGGGTGCTGCTTTCCCCCCTTTGAAAAAGGGGGGCAGGGGGGATTTGCTCTGTGCGGTTGCGTCGCTTGGCATGGATTCCCGCCTCCGCGGGAATGACGAGCATCCGCAGATCTCGTCGAGGTCGTCATGAAACTCTTCTCACTGGCCTGGCGCCAGCTGCGGCGCGATCTCGCCGCCGGCGACATCCGCATCCTGATCGCCGCGCTGGTGCTGGCGGTGATCGCGGTGACGTCGGTGGGTTTCGTGACCGATCGTGCAGGACGCGCGCTGGCGATCGAAGCGAATCGTCTGCTTGGCGGCGACGCCGTGGTGCGCGGCGACGCGCCCATCGCCGGCAAGATCCGCGATGCATCGCAGGCCGGCGGGCTGCGGCGCACCGAAACCGTGGAACTGCCGACGATGATCCGGCTCGGCCGCGGCGACACCGCGCAGTTGAAGCTCGGCGAACTGCGCGCATTGGGCGAAGGGTTTCCGCTGCGTGGGCAGTTCCGCATCGTCGATGCGAAGGGTGAACGCAACGTCGACGGCGCGCCCGCGTCCGGCACGCTGTGGTTGAGCCGCGCCGGCGCCGATGCGCTGGGCGCGAAGCCCGGCGACAATATCGGGATCGGCGGCGTCGAGCTGCGATTGGCGGCATTGGTGCTGCAGGAACCGGATGGCGCCATCGATTATTTCAACGTCGCGCCGAAAGTGTTCATCGCGCTCGGCGATCTGCCCGCGACCGGGCTGATCCAGCCCGGCAGCCGCGTCGGTTACAAACTGGTGATCGCCGGCGACGCGCCCGCAGTCGAAGCGTTCACCAAGACCGCGCGCGCATCATTGGCGCGCGGGCAGCGGCTGGAAACCATCGCCGATGCGCGCCCCGAGATCCGTTCGGCATTGGATCGCGCCGGGCGTTTCCTCGGCCTAGCCGCGCTGGTGTCGGTGGTGTTGGCGGCGGTCGCGGTGGCCATGGCTGCGCGCCGGCACAGCGAACGGCATCTGTCCGGTGCAGCGGTGATGCGCTGCCTCGGCGCCAGTCAGCGCACGCTCGCGGCGATCCACATCGGTGAGCTGTTGATCCTCGGCATCGTCGCCAGCTTCATCGGGATCGTCATTGCGTTCGCGCTGCAGTGGGCGGTCGGCGTGTGGTTGGCGAACGAACTCAAAGTCGACATTCCGCCGGCCAGCGTGTGGCCGGCGCTGCAGGGATTCGCGACCGGCATCGTCGTGCTGCTGTCGTTCGGTGCGCCGCCGGTGCTCGCGCTCCGTCGCGTGCCCGCGCTGCGCGTGCTGCGTCGCGACCTCGATGCGACCGAACCCAGCGCATGGTTGGTGGCGCTGGCCGGTTTCAGCGGGCTCGGTGCGTTGCTGTGGTGGCAGGCCGGTTCGGCCACGCTGGGTCTGACGATGCTGCTCGGCATCGTCGCCACGCTGGCGGCGCTGGCGCTGATCGCGTACGGCTTGATCCTGCTGGTGCGGCGCATGCGTTCGCGGCTGCGCGGCAGCCTGCGTTACGGCCTGGCCAATGTCAGCCGCCGCGCCGGCACCAGCATCGCGCAGGTGTCCGCGCTGGGACTGGGGCTGATGGCGCTGCTGCTGTTGACCTTCGTGCGCACCGATCTGCTCGACCGCTGGCGGCTGTCGCTGTCGGACGATGCGCCGAACCGGTTCGTCATCAACGTGCAGCCAGATCAACTGGACGGCGTGCGCGAATACATGGCTTCGCAGGGCGTGGGCGCACCGAAACTGTATCCGATGATTCGCGGCCGTCTGGTCGAACACAACGGCAAGCCGGTGACCGGCGCTGCCTACGCTGCGGAAGGCGACCGCGCGCGGCGGCTGGCCGAGCGCGAGTTCAATCTGTCTTCGGCCGAGAGTGTCGGCGACGACAACAAGATCGTCGCCGGCAAACTGTGGCCGCCGAAGCGGCTCGCCAAACCGGAAATCTCGGTGGAAGAGGAGTTCGCGGCATCGTTGAAGTGGAAACTCGGCGACCGCGTGGCCTTCGATATCGCCGGTCAGCGCTTCGAGGCGACGATCACCAGCCTGCGTACGGTCGAGTGGGAGAGCTTCAAGCCGAATTTCTTCGTGGTCGCATCGCCCGGCGCGCTGGACGATTATTCCGCCAGCTACATCACCGCGGTGAAAGTGCCGCCGGAACGCTCCACATTCACCGCCGGGTTGGTGCAGCGCTTCCCGAATCTGTCGGTGATCGATGTCGACGCCATCCTCAAGCAGGTGAAGAGCATCGGCGACCAGGTGGCGATGGTGGTGCAGGTGGTGTTCTGGTTCTCGCTGGCGGCCGGCGTGCTGGTGTTGCTGGCTGCGGTGAGCGCGAGCCAGGACGAGCGCCTGCGTGAAGGCGGCGTGATGCGTGCGCTCGGCGGCAGCCGCAGGCAGCTGCGGATGGCGCAGGCTTCGGAGTTCGCGGTGATCGGTCTGCTGTCGGGCGTGGTGGCGGCGATCGCGGCGTCGATCCTGGCCGGCGTGGTCGCGGTGCAGGTCTTCGATCTGCCGTTCGAGATCAACTGGGGCATGGCCGCGGCGGGTGCCGCCTTGGGCATGTTCGCGGCGCTGGCGGCGGGCCTGTTCGCGACCCGCCGCGTGCTGGATGCGCCTCCCTCGCTGGTGTTGCGGGAGCTGGATGCCTGATCGCGTCGACGCATAGGGCGAACGCGCCGCTGGCGCGTTCGCTGTCGTGCCTGCAGCGTCCTCAGGCGCCGTGTCTCTGCCGCCACGCGTTCATCGCGGTCACGACATTCTGGATGTCGCGATGCGTGTTGTAGATGTGCGGACACAGCCGGAACGTCTGCGTCGCCGGGTCGGGGCCACCGCCGGAGCCGGCGAAGCGGTGCTGTGATGCTTCCGAATAGATCCAGTCGTACAGCGACGGGCTGCCGGCCCGCGCGGGTGCGAGGATCCGCACGATGCCCGAGCTCCTTTCCGGATCGCGCGGCGTGACCAGTCCCCATCCTGCATCGAACAGCAACTGCTTGAGCAGGGTGGCGAGTTCCACGACGCGCTGGAACGGTTGCCGCCGCGCGGCGAGCAAGCTCCACATCGCCTGTGTCGCATGCAGGGTGATGAGGTTGACGTCGTCGCGCTGGCCCAGCATTTCGAAACGCAGCGCCGACGACGGCAGCGGCGCCCACTCGCGGATCTCGATTTTGTAGTCGTACGCGAAAATGGCAGGCTGGAACCGGTCTGCGTGCGCCGGGTCCACGTAGAGGATCGCGGTTTCCTTCGGTCCGAGGAACCACTTGTGCGCGCTCGACACGAAGCTGTGGCAATAGTGATTCGACAGATTGAGTGCCCGTGCGCCCCACGACATGGTGCCGTCGACGTGGATGTGGCAATCGAATCCCCGTTCGTGGACATGGTTCCAGATCGCCTCCATGACCTTCTCCGGGATGCGGAAGCCGCTGCCGTTGCTGGTTTCGCTGTAGCTGATGAAACGGGTCGTTGCATCGATCTTCCGGATGAAGGCTTCGGCGATCTGGTCATTGCTCGCGTCCGCGGCGAACTGGACCACGATCAGCTTGAAGGGATCGCTGTCGCGCGGATGGGCGTCGTCGGGCAGGCGCGCTCCCGCGTGCCAGTCGCGGCGCAGGCGCCAGGCTTCGAGATTGGTCGGGTGGTTTTCGCTCCAGACCACCACGGTGTCCTTCGCGCTACCCGGGGGCGACCATTCCTGGTAGCCGCTGGTGATCGCGTTGTTGCCTTCCGAACTGTTGCGGATCAACGCCAGCGACTCGGGGTCTGCGATGCCGAGCGCGTCGGCGATGGCCTTGCGCGCCGCCACGATCTCAGCGACGCGCTGGCCGCCGGCCATGCGCATCTGCTGGGATACGTTGGTGTTGTAGGCGACGCGCAGGAGGTTGGCGCAGTTGATCAGGGCGGTGGGTTCGGGGCAGAGATTCGCCGCGTTCATCGGTGTGATGACCGGGCTGGTCTGCGCGAATCCGAAGGCATTCCGGAACTCGGTCCAGAACGCTTCGCCGCTGAGGTTGCCGTTGATCAATGCGAACAGCCGCGCCAGTTCGGTGCAGATCGCGTCGCAGGTGTCTCGGTCGAGCAGTCCGGCGTCGACGTAGCCTTCGAGGCTGCGATACAACTGAGCGGGCAGTGCTTGCTTGGGGGCTTCGGCCGCCCCGGCCATGGAATCGGACATACGTGCTCCTTGCGGTGTTCTGATGGAATGGATGGTGCGCTTGTCTGGCTTGAGCCTTCCTCCACCGGCGATCCGTGCCGTCTTGTCCCCTTGCCGCGCCCGCGCTGTGCCTTGTTCCATGGCAGGTGCGGGTGCCGGTGTCGTACCGATTGAAGCGCATGCCTGCGCAAAGTCAAGCGCGACGTGGGCATGCCATGGCGCCGGCAACGCGCAAGTGCTGCGGGAATTCCGCGTCTGGATCGTGCGCCGATGCGGGCAACCCGCTTTTGCTAGAGTCGCGGTGGAAGATTTTTGCCGACAAAAGGAACCCGCATGTTCAACGGTATTCGCGTCGCCGCTGTGTTGATCGCGCTAGCAGTGCTGTTGCCCGCCACGGTGCGCGCGCAGACCGCGACCACGCCGGGCGCGCTGACCGCACCGTCGCCGACGCTGCATGCGATCTCGCTGGAGTGGGCGATCGGCGGCGACGCGGATCTGGATGGCGCGGTGTCCGTGCGCTATCGCGTCGCAGGGCAGACGCAATGGCGCGATGCGATGCCGTTGCGCAGGATTCCCGCCGGCAGCAATCAGGGTTTCTCCTGGGCGAACCGGCATTCCGGGAGCGTGTTCGATCTCGTGCCCGCGACCACGTACGACATCCAGTTGTCGCTGCTCGATCCCGACGGCGGACAGGAGACGCGCAGCCTGAGCGTGCGCACGCGCGCCGTGCCGGCGCCTGCCGCCGATTCGGTCCTGCGCGCGGTCACGCCCGCCAACTTCGCGGCGATCGCGGCGGGTGCCTTGCCCGGAGACATTCTCCTGCTCGGCCCCGGCGCCTATTCCGGCTTCAGCTTTGCCCGCAGCGGCACCGCTGCGCGGCCGATCGTGATCCGTGGCCAGGCGGGCGTCGCGATCAATGGCGAGGTCGGCCTGTTCACGCGCAGCCACGTGCATCTCGATCGACTGGTGGTGAATGGCCGCATCCGTTTCAATGGTTCCGATCACATCAGCATCACCCGCTGCACCATCAACGCCAGCGCGACGGCGTTCGAGGGCGACGGCATCGTCGGCTATCTGCGGCCCGAGAATGCCTACATCGCCGACAACATCGTCGTCGGGACGACGGTCTGGGCGGAATCGTCGTTCGGCGTCAACGGCAACAATCGCGGCGAAGGCATCGTGGTGACAGGTCCGGGCCACGTCATCATCCATAACCGCGTCAGCGGCTTCCGCGACAATATCTCGCTCGTGGAAGATGACGAAGCGCAGGATCAGTACAGCATCGACATCGCCAACAACGATCTGGGCGAAGCGGGCGACGATGCCATCGAAGCCGATTTCTGCGCGCACAACTGCAGGATCATGCGCAATCGGGTGACCAATGCGTTCATCGCGTTCTCGTCGCAGCCGGGTCTGGGCGGGCCGACGTATTTCATCCGCAACACTGCCTACAACGTCGTGCATGTCCCGTTCAAACTGTATCGCGGCAGCAGCGGCGATGTACTGCTGCACAACACGGTCGTCAAGGCGGGGGACGCATTCGGGATGTATCCGGGCGTCGCGGTGAGCCGCTTGCTGACGCGCAACAATCTTTTCATCGGCGGCGCGCCGGGCACTTACAACGGCTTCGGTAACGGCAGCGGCCAGGTCATGGCGATCGCGGATCTCGTCGCGAGCGGTTCGAGCCTGAATTTCGATGCGTTCGGTTCCGAGCTGGGCACCTTCAATGGACGTTTCGGATCGATCGCCTTCAACTCGCTCGCTGCGATGCGCGCCACCACCACCGAATCGAATGGGATCCGGATCGATCGCTCCGTTTTCCTGCAGCCGATCGCCGCACCGTCCCTGCCGTTGACGAAGTACGCGCCGCAGGATCTGCGCCCGCTCGCCGGCGGTCTGCTCGATGCGGGACAGGTCATCGCGAATATCAACGATACGTTCGCGGGAAGCGCGCCCGACATCGGCGCGCATGAGGCAGGGACGGCTCTGGCGACCTACGGCCCGAGGAAGATCATGCTGACTTCGCGGCCGTTGCCGGCGATCGAAAGGCCCGCGGCGACCAGCGGCTCCAAACGTATCCGCCCGGCAGACCGCAGCCACGATCATCGCTGATCGTGGCTGTTGTCGACCGTAGCCGTTTCACGCGCGGCGCCCTTCACTCTTCGGCGTAGGCCTTCAAGGTATCCAGCTCCGCCTGCGCTTTGCGCAGACTGACGCCGGCAAGGCCGTCTTCCAGTCGTTTCGCCAGCGCCTCGTGGCCCGGTTTGCGCGTCCAGCGAGTGAACCACCAGGTGCCGAACAAACCCAGTGCGCTCGCGGCGGCGCTGATGTTGAGCCAGTTCCGGAACGGTCCGCTTGCTTCCGCGACCGCGTAAATATCGACACCGATGGTGGACATGGCCAACACCATGACGAACGGCACCCACAGCACCCACCATGGCAGGCCGACGCACATGCCGCCGACGATATAGGCTCTGCGCAACCGCGCCAGACGCTGTTGGAGTCCGAGTACCGGTGCGGCATGGTCGATACCGGCGATCATGCCGCAGACGATGCCGCCGGCGATGACGGTGGCGATACCGTATACGTGCAGGACGATGCCCGAGAGGAGCAGATGCGGCGTATCGCGATGCGATGGCCAGACATCGATGGCGAGCAGGATCATGCAGATGCCGAAGAGTATCGAAACGATCTGTCCCCAGAACAGCGGGCGCAGGCTGGATTTCATCTTGTCGATGCGCTTTTCTCGCAACAGCTGGAATTGCATGACGTTCTGCTGCTGCAGGCGCCGGTCGAGCGTCTGCCAGGCTTGCTTGAGTTCGTCGAGTTCCATGGTGGCTTCCATCGTGTTGTTGTCCCGGTGATTGGATTCAGTCGAATGCAGGTCAATCGAAGATAGGGTCTGCGATCTGCTCGCGGATGCGTTGTTTGAGACGGTTGAGCTTGGTCGCGACGTTGCTTTCGCTGATGCCGATGACCTCGGCGATCTCGCGCTGGCTGCGGTCTTCCAGCCACAGCAGCAGCAAGGCGCGGTCCATCGGCGATTGCCGGTCGATCACCGCGTAGAGCGCGCGCAGCTGTTGATCGGCTTCGTGCTGCGCGGTGCCGTCGTCGACCGCGAGGCCGGGATGGCTGTCGTGCGCTTCGTCGTCCAGCGATACCGCGGGCGCGCGGCTGCCGCTGCTGCGGACGTGCGAGATCGCCACGTTCAGCGCGATCCGGTACATCCAGGTCGAAAACGGCCGTGCCGGGTCGTAGCCGGGGAACGCGCGCCACAGCTGGGCGGCGATCTCCTGGGCCAGATCCTGGCGGTCGTCGCGATGGCGGCAGTAGGTGGCCGCCACCTTGAACACGATGCCGCGGTGCTGTTCCAGCAGGGCGGCGAAGCGGGTTTGCGGGGAATCCATGGCGTCGACGGTCGCGGTCACGGGCTGAAATTCTGGAGAGGATGCTCACATGATTCGCGGCGGCGCGGGAAACATCACAGGAATGCATGCCGCACCACTGAACACGTCCATCCGGGACGTGTTCAGTGGTCGCGAGTTCGGTGCATGCCCGAACTCGCTCACGCCAAATCAATCACTTGCGTGATTTATTTGCGAGCGGCACATCCATGTGCCGCAGCAACGCTGATTTGATCAGCATTGCCATAAAATGCCCGGATGACATCTTCCCCGCTTTGCCGCCGAGGCCGCCGCGATGGCCGCTGACACCCGCGATCCCGCGCTCGAAACCCTGTTCATGCCGTTCGAGACCGGCCTGCTGAAGTGGCCCGCCGAGGGCGGCGCCTTGTTCCTGCGCGCACGCGACGGCTGGCCGCTGCGCCAGCAGTCGCGGCCCGGGCTGATCTGCGAGCAGAGCTTCAAGCCGGACGCCGAGGCGCTGGAGCGGTCCGGCTGGACGGTCGCCGATCCGGGCGATGCCGCTTCGGATGTCGGGCATGCGCTGGTGCTGGTGCTGCCGCCGCGGCAGCGCGACGAGGCCCGCGCCTTGTTCGCGCAGGCGCTGCAGCGCTGCGCGCCGGGTGGCGTTGTCGTGGCCTGCATCGCCAACGACGATGGCGCGAAATCGGGTGAGGGCGACTTCAAGAAGTTGTGCGGGCTCGACGGCAATCTCACCAAACATCACTGCCGCGTGTTCTGGGTGAAGCGCGACGATGCGAAGATCGACGCGGCCCTGCTCGCGCAATGGTCGACATTGGATGCCGTGCGCCCGATCCTCGGCGGACGCTTCGCGAGCCGCCCCGGCGTGTTCGCCTGGGATCGCATCGATCCGGCATCGCAGTTGCTGGCCGAGCATCTACCGACGGATCTTCGCGGACGCGCCGCCGATCTTGGCGCGGGTTACGGTTATCTGTCCGACGAATTGTTGAAGCGTTGTCCCGGCATCGCATCGCTGGATCTGTACGAAGCCGAGGCGCGCGCGCTCGAATTGGCGCGACGCAATCTCGCCGAGGTCGCGGCGCGGCTGCCGCTGCGCTATTTCTGGCAGGACGTGACCGCGGGTCTGTCCGAAACCTACGACGTCATCGTCACCAATCCGCCGTTCCATGCGCAGCAGAGCGCCGCGCGTCCGGACATCGGTCGTGCGTTCATCGCCGCGGCGGCCGCGGCGCTGGTGCCGGGCGGGCGTCTGTGGCTGGTCGCGAACCGCAATCTGCCCTACGAATTGGAGCTGGACGCGAATTTCGGCAGCGTGCGCATCGTCGCCCAGCAGCAGGGCTTCAAGATCATCGAAGCGATCAAGGCCGCGGCCGCGACGCCGCAGCGCGCAACGCCCGCGCCGGCGCCCAGACACAAGAAGCGCGCGCCCAGCCGCGCCGCCGAAGCGCGCAGCTGGCGCGGCGACGCATGAAGCTGCTGAAGCTCATCGCCAACCTCGGTTACGGCAGCCGCAAACAGGTCACGGCGATGTTTCGCGAGGGCCGCATCGCCGATGTCGAAGGCGAGCCGCTCTACACCGACGACGAACTCGGCGTGCATGCCGCGTACGAGGCGATCCGCGTCGACGGCGAGCCGCTCGATCCGCCGCAGGGTCTGCTGCTGATGCTGCACAAGCCGCCGGGCTATGTGTGTTCGACCAAGGACAAGGGACGGTTGATCTACGATCTGCTGCCGCCGCGTTTCCGGCTGCGCGACCCGGTGCTGTCCACCGTGGGCCGGCTCGATCGCGACACCAGTGGTCTGTTGCTGCTGACCGACGACGGCGCGCTGCTGCACCGGATCATTTCGCCGAAATCCGGATTGTCGAAAGTCTACGAAGCGACGCTCGCGGAACCGCTGCGCGGCGACGAGGCGGCGATCTTCGCCAGCGGCACGCTGATGCTGGAATCCGAACAGACACCACTGCTGCCGGCCGAGCTCGAAGTGCTGGAAGCGCAGCGCGCGCGCTTGACCCTGCATGAAGGACGCTACCACCAGGTGCGGCGGATGTTCGCGGCGCTGGGCAATCACGTCGACGCGCTGCATCGCGTGTCGGTGGGTGGGCTCACGTTGGGCGATTTGCCGACGGGCGAGTGGCGCGCGCTGGACGATGCGGATCGGAAGCGGTTGTTCGCTGGATGATGCGCACCTGCCGGCGGCGATCGTAGAGCGGGCTTGAGCCCGCTGCTGTTGTCCGATGACGGAACGGCAGCGGCCTGAAGGCCGCTCTACAGCAGTTCCGAATCGAGAAGCTTGCGGTAGCCGTCCAGCCCCAGCTTCGCCATCGTGTCGAGGTTACGGTCGACGATGACATCCGCATCGGGATACGCGGCGACGGCTTTGTCCAGGCTCGCTTCGCGCAGCAGGTGCAGGGTCGGGTAGGGCGCGCGATTGGTGCAGTTGCCCGGGTCGTCGGCTTCGCTGTCGGCGAACTGATAGTGAGGATGGAAGCTCGCGACCTGCAGTTCGCCGTCCAGATCCAGCGCTTCGATCAGCGCATCGACGCGATCGAGGAAATCGTTGTAATCGAGGAAGTCGGTCAGCACCCGCGGATGCACCAGCAGCGTGGTGTCGATCTCGTCCGCGGGGGTATCGCGCAGGCGCAGCAGTTCTTCGGCGAGTTCTTCCAACAGATCTTCCGGAAGTTCGGCATCGCTCAGCACGAAGCGCACCTGCTGTTTGACATGCACGGCTTTCGCGAACGGGCAGAGGTTCAACCCGATCACCGCGCGTTCCAGCCAGCGGCGGGTGGCGATGAGCTCCTGAGGATCGGTTTCCTCTTGCAGACTCATCGCCGGCTCAATCGCGGAAATTGTCGAACTGCAGCGGCCGCTCGAATTCCATGCCGCGCAGCAGGGCCATGGCAGTCTGCAGGTCGTCGCGCTTCTTGCCATTGACGCGCAGCTTGTCGCCGTTGATCTGCGTATCGACTTTGAGCTTGGCGTCCTTGATCGCGGTCTGGATCTTCTTCGCCAGATCGCGTTCGATGCCCTGCTGCACTTTGATCTTCTGGCGCGCGCCGGCGAGGTTGGTGTCGATGTCGCCGGCGTCGAGGCAGCGGGCGTCGATCTTCCGCGCGATCATCCGCAGGCGCAGGATGTCCTGCATCTGCTGCAGCTGGAATTCGCTGGGCGCGGTGAGCGCGATGGTGCTGTCTTCGAGCGCGAACGTAGCGTCCACGCCCTTGAAATCGAAGCGGGTGGTGAGTTCGCGGCTGGCCTGGTCGACGGCGTTGGTGAGTTCGTGCAGATCGACTTCGGACACGATATCGAAAGAGGGCATGGCGGCGGCGTTGCGGTTGGGGTGCGTAGGTTAACCGATCGTGGCGCTTGCCCCGGTCCGATCGTAGGGCGGGCCCTGGCCCGCCATTACGAGGTGCCCGATCGCATCGAACAGTGATCGAAGCGACAGGGCACCTCGCAATCGTGATTGGCGCAATGGCGGGCCTGGGCCCGCCCTACGTCACCGCTTCACCAGCTCCACGCGACGGTTCTTCGCGCGGCCGTCCTCGCTGGCGTTGTCGGCCAGCGGCTTGTCCTGGCCGAAGCCCTTGGACTGCAGGCGCGTCGGGTCGATGCCCAGGCCGACCAGGGCGCCGAGCACGCTACGCGCGCGGTCGGTCGAGAGTGTCTGGTTGTGCGCGGGTGTGCCGGTGTTGTCGGTGTGGCCCTCGATGGAGAGCTTCAGTGCAGGATCGCCCGCGAGCAGCTTGTTGATCTCCGCGATGGTCGGCTGTGCGTCGGGGCGCAGGGTCGCCTTGTCCACGTCGAAGTTGATGTACAGCGCGACGCGGCCATCGGCGTCGATGGCTTTCTTCATCGCCGAAGCATCGAGGAAGCCCAGCGATTGCTTCATGCCCTCGCGCTCCAGCACGACGACGTAGCCGTGCAGCGGAATCGCGCCGGTGCTGACCTGGATCCAGTATTCCTTGCCGCCCTGACGGATGAGGTAGGTGTGGTTCTCGCAGCCGTCGCTGGCGCAGGTGCCGAGGTAGTGCTTATCGACGGCCTCGCGGCCGCCGAAGGCCTGCAGCGCGTCGCCGGTGTACTGCGTCTGGCTGATGCGGACGCCGCCGAGATCGCGGATCGCGTTCTCGTAATTGCGCTGGAATTCGATCGCGCTGTACTCGCGCTGGTCGGGATTGGCGAGCTGGAACTGGTCGCGGACGATCTTGCCTTCGACCGCGACGACTTTGTTGCCGGCGATCATGTGCGTGCGG
Source organism: uncultured Thermomonas sp. (assembly GCA_966203835.1). GTDB lineage: Bacteria > Pseudomonadota > Gammaproteobacteria > Xanthomonadales > Xanthomonadaceae > Lysobacter_I. The sequence continues at coordinate 13,094 of CBIHKW010000052.1, read as the reverse complement.
TCGAAGTTGATGTTGCGGTCTTTCTCGTCGAACACGGTTTTCAGGCCTTCGGGCGCCTTGAAGAACGGGAATGGCGGCAGGCTCGCGGTGCTTTCCGGAACGCTGGCGGGGTCGAATTCGACCGGAGCGCTCGCGGCGGGTGTCGCAGTGGCGGCGTCCGCGGCGGGTGCGGACTCGGCGGGCGCGGGTTCCGTGGCAGCGGCCGGGGTCTCGGTTGCGCCGCGGTCGCAGGCGGACAGGCATAGGGCGAACAGCGGCGGCAGGCAGAGCAGGCGCAGGGCCCGGGCAGTGGAGATCGGCATGTTCGGAGCCTTCGGAGTCGTGGGGCGGATGCAGTACGAACGTCGAATCCTGGCCCCGCGGGTCACCGGATGCAACACGGTGTCGCGCGCGGCCGCTGGCGGCGGCCGGCGACTCCCGGCATCCTGCACGCATGACTCCCCCGAATCCCCAAGCCGCCGCCGGCGCGCACCGCTGGCGCGCGGCGCTGTTCATGCTCGCCGCCGTCGGCCTGTTCGCGCTGATGGACGCCGGCCTGAAGCTGCTCACCGCGCACTATCCGCCGATGCAGATTTCCGCCATGCGCGGCGGCGCCTCGCTGCCCTTTGTGCTGGTCTGGGTGCTGTCGACGGTGGGCGCGCGCAGTCTGTTCCGCGTGCGCTGGCCGCTGCACCTGCTGCGCGCGGTGCTCGGCATCATGATGATGGCGCCCTTCATCTACGCTCTGCGCACGCTGCCGCTGTCCACGGCCTACACCATCTTCTTCATCGCCCCGCTGCTGATCACCGCGCTGTCGGTGCCGATCCTCGGCGAACGGGTCGGGCCGCGGCGCTGGACCGCTATAGTCATTGGTTTCCTCGGTGTGATGGTGGTGCTGCGCCCCACGGGCGAGGGCGTCGCCAGTCTGGCCGGGCTGGCGGTGCTGCTGGCGGCGCTGGGCTACGCGGTGTCCGCGATCACCGTGCGGGTGTTGGCCCGCACCGACAGCAGTCAGGCCATCGTGGTCTGGCTGCTGGTGTCGATGGCGGTCGGCGCCGGCTTGCTGGCGCTGCCGCAGTGGGTGCCGATCCGGGCCCAGGATCTGTGGTTGATCACCGGTATCGGCGTCGCGGGCGCGCTGGGTCAATACACCATCACCGAAGCTTTCCGCCGCGGCGAGGCCTCGCTGATCGCGCCGCTGGAATACAGCGCCCTGCTCTGGGGCGTGCTGCTCGATTTCAGCCTCTGGAACGTGCTGCCCGACGGCATGACCTGGGTCGGCGCGGCGATCATCGTACTCAGCGGCCTGTATCTGCTGCGGCGCGAGCGCATCCATCTGGAAGCCGAACACCCCTGATCGCCGCGCGCCGGTCCGCTGTCCTGTCCGTTGGGTGTCCCGCGTTTTCTTCGGGTTGCAGCCCAACCTCCCGGAGAACAGCACCATGCAGCGCAGTCACGTCCTTGGTTTGAGTCTGGCCATCGCGGCCGTCGTTTCCGTCGCCGCCTATGCGCAGAAGGGCGTCTTCTTTCGCGACGATGCCGTTCGTGGCGTGTCCGCCGATGTGGTCAATTATCCGGAGCAACGCCTGCTGAGCCCGCGGCAGGGTCAACGCATCGCGCAGCCGAATGCCAAGCGCGCGCCGGTCGCCGCCAAGCTTGCCGATCCGATCTATCCGGTGACCGAAGACGAGGTCTACGACGTCGACAGCTTCGGTCGCAACGTGCGCTGGCTCGGCCTCGCCAGCGCGTTCATCACGCTCCAGCCCTCGTGCCCGAAGCCGACCTCGCCCGACGAGTACTGCGAGAAGATCGACCCGACGCCCGGCGTCTACACGTCCTTCAACTTCAACGACGCGGCGCGCATCAAACTGCCGAAATACGCCTCGAATTCGCTGCTCTGCTACTGGTTCTCGCCGGTGCTGACCCTGAGCTACCAGAATCCGACCGCGGCCCGCGTCACCGGCCGTTTCCGCTACAACCCGACCCTGACCATCGAGAATCCGGTGCTGGCCGATCCGTCGCTGATCGACCCGACCACGGGCACGCCGTTCGGCGGACAATTGTTGACCTCGATGACCTCCTCGGAACGCTTCGAGGAGTCGCTGGAGTCCGGCGTGACCCTCAACGAGCGTACCCGCGATTCCACGGTGTGCATGGCGGGTTTCATCAGCCACAAATCGCTGATCCAGAATTACGGGCTGACGCCATCGCAGGCCGACGATTTCTTCGCCAGCCCGACCACGATCCGTTTGAACATCAGCGGCAGCGCACAGTACGTGAGCAATGCGTCGCTGGTGTTCGGGCTGCGCATCGTCGGCGATTGATTCGTCGCGACATCGATGGCCCGACATCGACAACCCCGGCCACGCCCATGCCGGCCGGGGTTGTCCTGTCCTGACGCCCGCGTGCGTTGTGTTCCGTTACCCGAACTGAACCAATGGAGCGTCACCATGCACCGCAAGCACGTCCTCGCCTTGAGTCTCGCCGCCGCAGCCCTGGCTTCGGTCGCGGTGTATGCCCAGAAAGGCGGCCCGTCGAAGCACGAGATCATCGAGGCGGTCTCGCCCGATCTGCACACCGTGAAGTCCCCGCAGCGCTTTGAGCGCAAAGCCGTCGCAGCCCCGACTGCCCGCGCCGATGCCGGCATCGCGCGCGCGCCGACGCTCGAAGAAGTGGGCGATGTCGATTCCTTCGGCCGCAACGTCAAATGGCTGGGGCTGACCAGCGCCTTCATCAATCTCAGCGATACCTGTCCGACCGATCCGTCCAATCCGGACGAGCTGTGCCAGGTGCTTGCGCCGGCCCCGGCGTTCACCGGTTTCGTGTTCGAGGATGCGGCGCGCATCACCCTGCCGGGCAAGTCCGCCGATTCGCTGCTGTGCTACTGGTTCTCGCCGGTGTTGAACGTGGGCTACAGCAACTTCGGCGCGACCCGCGTCCTCGCGCGTTTCCGCTACACGCCGACGCTGACGGTCGAAAATCCGGTGCTCGACGACCCGACGCTGGTCGACCCGACCACCGGCGCGCCGTTCGGCGGCCGGTTGCTGACCAGCATGACGTCCAGCGAAAGCTACGTCGTGCCGCTGGAGCCAGGCGTGGCCTTCGCCGAGCGTACCCGCGATTCCGCGGTCTGCATGGCCGGTCTGATCACCAAGCGTTCGTTGATCCAGAACTATGGCCTGACCGAAGCCCAGGCCAACAAGTTCTTCAAGAAACCCACGACCATCCGCATGAACGTCAGCGGCAGCGCGCAGCACGTCGATTTCGCGTCGCTGGTGTTCGGTTTGCGTGTGGTCGGCGACTGACCGTCCCGCGTTCGCGCGACCCGCAAAGCCCGGCCCCGCGCCGGGCTTTGTCGTTCCAGGCATGCCGTTCCAATCATGTCGTGCGGCGCAGGATGACGCGGTGTGAGTGAAGGTGTAGCGTCGCGATTCCATCCTCGACACGTGCATCGAAGGTCCCCGAATGGTCTCCAGCGCCGCGCCAACGGTCGAAGCCTATCTCGCCGAGCTGCCGCCGGAGCGGCGCGCGGTGGTCGCGACGGTGCGCGATGTGGTCAACGCGCATCTGCCGCCCGGTTACGAGGAAGCCATGAACTGGGGGATGATCTGCTGGGAGATCCCGCTGTCGCGCTACCCGGTCACCTACAACAAGCAGCCCTTGGGTATCGCCGCACTGGCGGCGCAGAAGAACAGCTACTCGCTCTATCTGATGTCGGTGTACGCCGGCAGCGAGCGTGAGCGGCAACTGCGCGAGGCGGCGGCTGCGCTCGGCAGGAAGTTGGACATGGGCAAATGCTGCGTGCGCTTCAAACAGGCCGACCACATCCCGCTGCAGACCATCGGTGCGTTGATCGCAGACGTGCCGGTCGAGGCTTACATCGTGCAGTACGAGGTCGCGCGCGGGATCGTTCGCTAGGGAAGGTCCGAATCACTGTCACCCCGGCGAACGCCGGGGCCCAGCTCTTCAGTCAATGATGGATAAGGCTGGATCCCGGCGTTCGCCGGGATGACGGCAGTGAATGATTCAGACTTTCACCTGATCAACCCGCCACTGAAAAGCAGCCGTCGCCGAGCCGCATTGCCGACATGCGCCGGAGTATGGCCGGCGCCTGCATACGTTTTCCCAATCAGAACCCGCTCGTGTGCGCGTCCGGGTCCGGCCGCGTGGTTGGCGTGCGGCCCGTCCGCGGCCACAATAGCCCGATCCCTCCGCCCTCCGGCGCAGGCACGACCCCCAAGGCGCGCACATGACAGATCTGAAGGAAGCCCTCGTTCCCGACATCGGCGATTTCACCGGGATTCCGGTGATCGAGATTCTGGTCGCCGTCGGCGACACCGTTGCCAAGGATCAGAGCCTTGTCACGCTGGAATCGGACAAGGCGACGATGGAAGTGCCCGCGCCGTTCGCCGGCGTCGTCCGCGAACTCAAGGTCAAGCTCGGCGACAATCTGTCCGAAGGCAGTGTCGTTGCGATCATCGAAGCGGCCGACGCCGCTACGGCCGCGCCTTCAGCCCCCGCGCCTGCCGTGGCTGCGCCAGTTGCGCCTCCGGCTCCCGCGGCGCCCGCACCTGTCGCCGCTCCTCCTGCGCCTGCCGCTTCCGCGCCGACGAGCGCCGCGCCGATGGGCGCCGGCCTGCCGCCGGTGCGCTTCGAAGCCGACGCGGTGCTGCCCGACAAAGTGCCATACGCCAGCCCGGCGGTGCGCCTGTTCGCCCGCGAACTCGGCGTCGATCTGGCCCGCGTCGCCGGCAGCGCCCGCGGCGGCCGCATCAGCAAGGAAGACGTGCAGCAGTTCGTGAAGGCGGCGCTGGCTGGCGGTGGCGGCGCGTCCGCCGCGCCGGTTGCAGGCGGCGGCCTCAACCTCCTGCCCTGGCCCAAGATCGACTTCTCCAAATTCGGCGAGATCGAAACCCGCGAGCTGTCGCGGATCAAGAAGATCTCCGGCGCCAACCTCGCGCGCAACTGGGCGATGATTCCGCACGTCACCCAGCACGACGATGCCGACATCACCGATCTCGAAGAACTGCGCGTCGCGCTCAACAAGGAAAACGAAAAGGCCGGCATCAAACTCACGATGCTCGCGTTCCTGATGAAGGCGGTCACGTCCGCGCTGCAGAAATATCCCGACTTCAACGCCTCGCTCGACGCCGACGGTGGCACCCTGGTGCTGAAGAAATATTTCCACGTCGGTTTCGCCGCCGACACCCCGAACGGCCTGGTGGTGCCGGTGGTGCGCGATGTCGACAAGAAGGGCGTGATCCAGATCGCGCAGGAAACCGGCGAACTCGCGAAGAAAGCCCGCGATGGCAAGCTCGGCCCGGCGGACATGAGCGGCGGCTGCTTCTCGATCAGTTCGCTCGGCGGCATCGGCGGCACCAGTTTCACACCGATCGTCAACGCGCCGGAAGTCGCGATCCTCGGCGTCTCCAAGTCGGCGATCAAGCCGGTCTGGGACGGCAAGCAGTTCGCGCCGCGGCTGATCCTGCCGCTGTCGCTGTCCTACGACCATCGCGTGATCGACGGTGCGTCCGCCGCGCGCTTCACCGCATATCTGGCGCAGTTGCTCGCCGATATGCGCCGCGTGTTGCTGTGATCGGGGCCTGACCATGACGACGACAGTGGAAGTGAAGGTTCCCGATATCGGCGACTTCGACGGCATCCCGGTGATCGAGATTCTGGTGGCGGTGGGCGATACCGTCGCCAAGGATCAGGGGCTGGTGACGCTCGAATCCGACAAGGCGACGATGGAAGTACCGTCGTCCGCTGCGGGCGTGGTGAAAGAGCTCAAGGTCAAGCTGGGCGACAGCGTGTCGGAGGGAAGCGTCATCGCCGTTCTGGAAACGACGGACGTCGCCGCGCCGGCAACGTCCCAGGTCGCGCCGTCCGCCGCGGTACCCGCGCCCGCTGTGGCAGCCTCTGCGGCGCCCGCGACGCCGGCCCCGGCCGCCGCCATGTCCTCCGGTCGCAAGGCCGACATCGAATGCCGGATGCTCGTCCTCGGCGCCGGCCCCGGCGGCTACACCGCCGCGTTCCGCAGCGCCGATCTCGGTCTCGATACCGTGCTGGTCGAACGTTACGCCGCGCTCGGCGGCGTCTGCCTCAACGTCGGCTGCATTCCGTCGAAGGCGCTGCTGCACGCCGCCAACGTGATCGACGAAGCCGCGCACGCGAAGGACTACGGCATCGACTTCGGCGCGCCGAAGATCGCGCTCGATACGCTGCGTGCTTACAAGGAAAAGGTCGTTGGCCAGCTCACCAAAGGCCTCGCCGGCATGTCCAAGCAGCGCAAGCTGCGGGTGGTGCAGGGCGTCGGCAAGTTCGTGTCGCCGAACGAGATCGAAATCCATTCTGGTGAAGGCGGGGGCGATGCCGGCACCCAACTGATCCGTTTCGAGCACTGCATCATCGCCGCCGGCTCGCAGCCGGTGAAGCTGCCGGCGTTCCCTTGGGACGACGCACGGGTGATGGATTCCACCGACGCGCTGGAACTGAAGGACATTCCGAAGACGCTGCTGGTGGTCGGCGGCGGCATCATCGGTCTGGAAATGGCGACCGTGTATCGCGCGCTTGGCAGCGCGGTGACCGTGGTCGAGTTCATGGACCAGATCATGCCCGGCACCGATACCGACCTGATCAAGCCGCTCGCCGACCGTTTGAAGAAGCAGGGCGTCGCGATTCATCTCAAAACCAAGGTCACCGAGGCCAGGGCGACGAAGGCCGGTATCGTCTGCAGCTTCGACGGTGCCAGCATCCCGGCGAACGACACCTACGACCGCGTGCTGGTCGCCGTCGGTCGTACGCCGAACGGCAACAAGCTCGATGCAGGCAAGGCGGGCGTCGCGGTCACCGAGCGCGGCTTCATCAATGTCGACCGGCAGATGCGCACCAACGTGCCGCACATCTTCGCGATCGGCGACATCATCGGTCAGCCGATGCTGGCGCACAAAGCCACCCACGAGGGCAAGCTCGCCGCCGAAGTCGCCGCCGGCGAAAAGAAGGAATGGGTCGCCAGAGTGATTCCGTCGGTGGCCTACACCGACCCGGAAATCGCCTGGGTCGGCATCACCGAAACCGAGGCGAAAGCCAAGGGTCTGAAGGTCGGCGTCGGCAAGTTCCCGTGGTCCGCTTCGGGCCGCGCCATCGGCATCGGTCGCACCGAAGGCTTCACCAAGCTGATTTTCGACGAAGCCAGCCACCGCATCGTCGGCGGCGGCATCGTCGGCGTGCATGCCGGCGACCTGATCGCCGAAGTCACGCTCGCGATCGAGATGGGCTGCGAGGTCGCCGACATCGGCCACACCATCCACCCGCATCCCACGCTGAGCGAATCGGTGGGCATGGCGGCGGAGGTGTTCGACGGCACCATCACCGATCTTTATATTCCCAAGAAGAAATAGACCGATGCGCACGCTCGGTCTTCTCGGCGGCATGAGCTGGGAATCGACGCTGCCGTATTACCGCATCGTCAACGAGCGCGTGCGCGAGCGTCTCGGCGGTCTGCATTCGGCGAAGCTGGTGCTGCACAGCGTCGACTTTGCCGAAATCGAGGCGCTGCAGCACGCCGGCGACTGGGATGCGGCCGGTGCGCAACTGGCCGACGCTGCCCGCGGACTGCGGCTGGCGGGCGCCGAGGCCATCGTGGTCTGCACCAACACCATGCACCTTGTCGCCCCGGCCATCGAGGCGGCGGTCGACATCCCGCTGCTGCACATCGCCGATGCCACCGCGCAGCGCATCCGCGCCGCCGGGCTGAGCCGCGTGGCCCTGCTCGGCACGCGCTTCACCATGGAACAAGCCTTCTATCGCGAACGCATCGAAGCGGCCGGCATCGAAGTGCTGACCCCCGACGCGGCGCAGCGCGAGCGCGTGCATCGGGTGATCTACGACGAACTGTGTCTGGGCCGCATCATCGATGCCTCGCGCGACGATTACCGCGGAATCATGGCCGGGCTGGTCGCGCGCGGCGCGCAGGGCGTGATCCTGGGTTGCACCGAGATCGGCCTGCTGGTGGGCGAGGGCGACGCCGCCGTGCCGCTGTTCGACACCGCCCGCATCCACGCCGAAGCCGCCGCGGACTGGGCATTGGCCGGCTGAGCCTGCTCCAAACAGGATGTGCCGGACAGGATGCGCCGGACAAGACGAAGCCCCGGCTGGAGGCCGGGGCTTCGGGACCTGCGGTCGCCGAGGGTCGACGAGGAAGGAGCGTCGCAGGACGCTATTGAATGACCGGGTCGCCGGACGGAAGTTCCCGGCAGGCGCTCAGATGTGTAGCGGGGCGCCGGATCGGCGGGCCTCGATCCGCGCCCACACCTTTTCGTGAAAATAGAACACCACCGTATTGCAGGCCGGCTCGACCAGCGCCAGCGCCCCGCCGACCCAGGGATTGCCGGTCATCGCATAACCGACGGCGAAGGCCACACCCATGTGCAGGCTGGCGAAGCTGAGGGTTTTGGCCATGGCGGGCTTCCGGAAGGACGAGCCGTCAGCATCCACCCGCCGCGCCCGGAGGGGAAATCGTTTTTTGCGACCGGATCGATGGCTTCGGCCTATCGCCGCAGGTGTCCATCAATGGCGGATGCAGCGATCGACGGCCGCTGGTGGAGCAGGCAAAGCCGCGCTGCGGAGCCGGAACCGCAGCGGCCGTTCCGGTCGAATTTCCAGTACAGGCGGCGGCGCATGAAGCGCTATGACGAAGATGCAAAGCGGACATCGGTCGAAGAATTAATCGGCACGCGTCCAGCGTTTCCGACAGTCGTGATGTTCGATTCTAGCGATTGAAACCCATCGATCAATCATCGACGCAAATCGATCGCGCGGACGATCGATGGCACAAGCGATGGTTTCGACCGGATCGATTCGCATTGCCGATCACCGTGCGCTCAAACGCGATCCAGAACGCGCGCGGATCACTGCAATCCGATGCCGACCGCTGTAATCCGGTCCGAAATGAAACGAGCGTGTCGATCGGCGCGACTGCATTTGCGCATCAGCGTCGATTGACGTCGATTCGCGCCGGTGATACATCGCGCTGGGCCGGCCGCTTGAACATCGATCCTGAGCATCGCATCGAATCAAGACGTTTTTTATCGTTGTCGGCTTTGTTCGCCGCTGCGGATGCGGCCGAATCCTGATGCGGGCCGGCGGCACGATCGCCCGGCCATTCGTCGATGCACAGTGAAGTGCGAGAAATATTTCGTATGGATGCGATGATGCAGATGATCACATGCAAATGCGCTGCGCCCTATCGGATCGACCCCGATGCGGGGCGTTGCCATGCTCTTTCCCGCGTCAAGGAGGATGCGGTCGCGTCGACCCAGGATGAGGTCGATGCACAGAAGCGGCCTCGGACGCGAGCGATGTCGCTGTTCCCGGAGTGCTCACGGATGCGTATCGCCGGGCCTTCCACGGAGGACGCGCCCGCGTTTTCCGTTCAATTCGACAATAGATCAAGGAGAAAGTAATGGAACGCATTCTCGACCTTCAGAAGTTGAACGACGCGCTGGACAGCGACGCCGAAGCTGTGGCCAGAAGCACACAGAGCGATAGCGCATGTTCGACGCTGAGCCTTTCGAGCTGCAGTATCGGCACCGAGTTCGTGGCGATCTGAGCACGACCGCAGGTTCGTTGGAAAAGCTTGAGGGCGCGAGCCCTCAAGCTCTATCGCGAGACCTCACCCGTTGAGTGATCCCGGCCGAAGGAATCGACAATGACGGATCTGATCATCGAGGACAAGCAGCTTTACATGCTTGCCGACAGGGAATTCTACGAGCCGATATCGAGGTACGTGCCTCAACTCGCCGACTACCACCAGCCATTGTCGCGGATCCTCCCCGAGGCGTGGGCGCTGCGGCGCTACGGCTTGTGGTGGGACTGTTCGAGACAGGACGCGGAAGTTCCGGCGCAGGGATGGAAAATACATCTGTCCGCAACCCCTGCGCACTCTCCGGCGATCCTGATGACAGCCGCCAGGATTCTGTTCGAACACGGCGTGCCTTTCAAATTCGTCGCCGACAGGATGTTGTTGATGATGGTCAACAACAAGCGATGGTCGCGCGGTTCGGCAGGGAAGTTCATCACTGCGTACCCGAGAGACGATGCGCAGTGCGGAGCGTTGCTCGAGGAATTGCACGCCGCGACGATCGGATATTGGGGCCCCTATATTCTTTCTGATCGCAGATTCCGCAGCAGTCGCATTGTCCACTACCGTTACGGCGGACTGCTTTCTTCACGAAGGATGGATGAGTCGGGACGCGCGATCTACGTGATCAAGAACGGGAGGGGAGAGTACGTCGACGATGAAAGGACGCCGTATTTCAAGCTCCCAGAAGGAATCTCCGATCCGTTCGCCGAGCCGGATGCCGTGGCCGTCGATGGCGGCGAGCCGGGCACGCTGAAGAAAGGTCGCTATGAAATCCGGAGCGTGCTCGTATACAGCAACTCCGGCGGCGTGTATCTCGCGCTCGATCGCCAGACGTCGCGGCAAGTCGTCATCAAGGAAGGCCGGCCGTATACCAACGTCTCTTCGCGCGGCCTGGATGCCGTCCAGTTGCTGAAGAAAGAGCATCGTCTGCTGCAGGTGCTCGAAGATACGGGCGTGGCGCCAAAGCCGCTGGATTTCTTCATCGATTGGGAGCACGCCTATCTGGTCGAGGAGTACCTCGACGATTGCGTGACGTTGCGCACCTATGCCGCGCGCATCAACCTGCTGCTGCGTACGCGCGCCGGGATCGAAGACAGCAGAATCTACTTCGAGAAGTTCAGGTCGATATTCGCGGACATCGCAAAAACCGTCCGCGTGCTTCATTCGAGGAAAATCATCTTCAGCGACCTGTCCGTCGCCAATATCATGATCAGCGAAGGCGACGACGATGCTGTCGGGGTCAAGTTGATCGATTTCGAGGGCGCCTACGAAGAAGACGTCGATGTTCCGACGCATCTGTTCACTCCGGGATTCTCGCCGGCGAGCGCGGACGAGCGCGGCTGGTCGACGAAGGAGGACGACTACTACGCACTCGGCGGGCTGATGCTCGCAGGCCTGTTCCCGATCAATTCCATCCTCACCCTGAATCGCGTGGCGCACGAGTCGTATCTGGACGCGATCGAGGCCGATTTCGGTCTGCCGGCGACGATCGCGACCTTGATCAGGGATCTGTTGAGCGGGCAGCCGGCGCGCTACCCGCCGATCGACCGGATCATCGAAGTGCTGACCGAGCCGCACGAGCCGGTGGCGCCGCGGATCGGAACGCGCGAGTTCGATGCGCTGGATCCCCGGAATGCGCTGGAGGCCATATTGGGCTACGCCCGATCGGTCGCGGATTTCGATCGCACCGATCGCCTGTTTCCGGCGGATTCCGCAGTGTACTCCACGAACCCGTTGAGCATAGCCCATGGCGCCTGCGGCGTCGCTTTCGTGATGCACAGAGTGAACGGCCATGTCGCGCCGGAAGTGATCGAATGGATCCGTTCGCAACCGATGGATTCCGCGACATACGCCACCGGCCTGTACTCGGGATTGTCCGGCATTGCATGGTCCATGCTGGAAATGGGGATGGAACAGGAGGCGTTCGACGTTCTTTCCAAGTGCGATGGCCATCACCTCCTGTTCCGGTCCGCGAATCTCTTCAACGGCGCCGCGGGTTGGGGCATGACGCAATTGCGGTTCTTCCTGCATACCGGCGATCGCGTCCATCTGGACGCGGCGATCACTGCAGGACGCCACCTTGTCGCGAGCAGGCAGGTCGACGAATCCGTCGACGGCAGCTATTGGGCGACGGGCGATGGCATCTCCGCGAGCCTGGGGCATGGCGCGGCGGGAATCGCCCTGTTTCTGCTGTACCTGCACTTGTCGAGCGGAGACGACGAATTCCTGGAAACCGGGCTTTCGGCGATGCGCTGGGTCTCGTCGAAGTCTTCGGGCAACCCGGACGGCGCGCTGACCTGGATCGCGCGCGAGAACACGCCGAGCCAGACGCCCTATTGGCGCTGGGGCAGTTCGGGCATCGGTCGTGTCGCCCTGCGCTATTGGGCGGCGACCGGAGATCCCCGGTTCGCCGACATGATCGAGCGCATCCATATCGACTGCGATCGCAAGTACACGATCTTTCCGGGATATTTCTTCGGAGTGTCCGGGATCGCGGACATGTATCTCGACATGGCCAGATTCGAACGATGGAGCGAAGTATCGTCCATGACGGTCCGCAAGCTGTTGTCGGGTTGCATGCTGTTCGCGATGCGGCGCGAGGGCGGGATCGCCTTTCCCGGCGAATCGTTGAACCGCATCAGCTGCGATTTCGGCACTGGCGGAGCGGGCATCGCGCTCGTGATCCATCGTCACATGACCCGTTGCGGTGCGTCCTTCATGTTGGACGAACTGATCCCGGGCTGGCGTCCGCAGGATCGCGCGGACTGAATATCGGGGTGCGGGGCAGCGATAGGACGAGAGACATGGAAGAGCTGAGACGGATATTCGCCCTGGGTCGCCCGTATATCGGGCGGATCGCGTTCTGCCTCGCGCTGGTGATGGCGGCGACGGGCATCCAACTGCTTTTGCCGCTCGGCGTGCAGCAATTGTTCGACAACATGCTGCGTACGCAGGAAATCGGTGTGATCCATCTGTATGCGATCGGGTTGCTGTCGATCTTCGTGGTGCGTTCGCTTCTCGCGTTCTTCGGTCAATACATCATCCAGGTCATGGGCGACAGGATCGTCGCCGACCTCCGGGTTCGACTGTTCTCGCATCTTCAGGATCTGGATATCGATTTCCACCATGCGCAGCGCCTGGGCGACGTCATTTCGAGATTCAGCGTCGATGTCACCGCGATCCGGAACCTCATCGCCAACGTATCGATATCGATGATCGTCAACCTTTTCATGTTGATCGGCGCGTCGAGCGTGATGTTCTTCATGAACTGGCGCCTGGGTCTGATCGTGATCGCCGTCGCACCGCTGACGACGATACTGGGGGCGAAATTCGGTCCCGTATTCAGGTCCTTGTCTTCGCGAATCCAGGACGGACTCGCCGCTTCCAGCGCGATCGCGCAGGAGGCGATCGGAAACATCGAGATGGTGAAGGGATACGCCAGATCGAAGCACGAAACCGGGCGATACCGGGC